>MEDW01000058.1 GCA_001724215.1 Erythrobacter sp. SCN 62-14
GAATTCGTTTTCGAGCTTGTCCCAGGCGGCTTCGCGGCGGGCTCGATCACGCGACAGCATGGCTTCGCCGTCGGCGTTTTCGACGCGATCGACGAAAACTTCGACTTCGCCGCCAACGGTCAGGCCGTGGTCGTCATCGCCGCGCGAGAATTCTTTAAGGGAGATGCGGCCTTCGCTCTTGAGGCCGACGTCGATCACGGCAAAGCCGTTTTCGATTGCGGTCACGGTGCCTTTGACAACGCGGCCTTCGAAGCCGCCGTCGGCTGCACCGCCGAGTTGTTCGTTAAGAAGCGCCTCGAAATCAGCGCGTGAGGGGTTGGGCGATGTCGCCATAGGTCAGGTCAATCCTGTGTTCGTTGTGCTACCGGCCACCGGTTTTTCCGGGGTCTTAAACTGTCTCCGCCGCACCATTGCGAGGGCTGACAGGGCAAGAGGCCGACAATCTGCAAGAGGCCGGATGCCTGCCTGCAGGTTCTTGCGGGCTGATTTGGGCCTTGGGAACGGCCGCGCGCCTATGCGAAAGGCGGCCGAAAAGCAAGGTAATTCGGTGTTCGGGCAGGGCCTCAGTCTTTGCTCAGCTTTGCCTGCACGGCCTCAAGCGCCGCTTCGATGGCCTGTTCGCGACCAAAGGCGCTGGTGTCGAGCGTAAGCGTATCGCTGGCCGCGATGAGCGGAGCGTCTTTGCGGCCCATATCGCGCGCGTCGCGCGCGGTGATGTCGCGCTCGATGGCGGCAAGCTCCACCTCGGCGCCGCGAGACTGCATTTCCAGCCAGCGGCGCCGCGCGCGCTCCTCAACGCTGGCGGTGATGAACAGCTTCACTTGGGCATCGGGCGCAATCACCGTGCCGATATCGCGCCCGTCAAGCACCGCTCCGCCCGGTTGCAAAGCGAAAGCGCGCTGGCGTTCATAAAGCGCTTGGCGCACTGCGGGGTGAACCGAAACCCTGCTGGCAAGGCTGCCCACAGCCTCCGAACGCAGCGCCTCATCCTCCAGCAATGCATCAGGAAAGCCGCAGGCCGTCAGCGCATCAGCAGGATTGTCAGGATTACCGCCTGTCAGCTCCACCTGCCGCCCGACCGCGCGATAAAGCAGCCCGGTGTCGAGATGGGGCAAGCCGAAATGCGCGGCCAGTGCCTTGGCAATTGTCCCTTTGCCTGAAGCGGTGGGTCCATCGACTGCGATAATCATTGGGAAGAGATAAGGCTTGCCATGCGCGGTGCAACATTCAGGACATTCAACAAGGTTGTATCAATATTGTCGAGCCGCTGCCCCCCATCTAGGATCATGTAGTGGGTGATAAAGACAGTTGGCTCGCCATCCTCGCTCACATCATAGGACGCTTTGGCAAGGGCATAGGTGATGTTGGCCTCGTTGATCTTGGCCATCGCTACATCGCTGTCGGCATCGTAGCGCACCTGAATGTCCAGTCCGAGACAGCCGGTGACGCCGGGCTGTTCGCAGGCTTTGCCGATCAGGTGATAGATGATGCCCTGTTCCGCGTCGCGGGCCATTACCGAGACATCGCCATAGGCCTTTTCCTCGACAAGCTGATCTCCGCGCGTGCGCACCATGGCAATCAGATCGGCCTGCGTGATGCTGCTGACCACGCGCTGTGCGTCATAGCTTTGCGCGCTGGCAGAGCCGGCTGCGATCGCACCAAGGCTGGCCGCGGTTGCGACTGCATACAGATGTCTTCTCATTTTGCCCCCACCCTCGATATTCTTGCGCCCCTCATGCGTTGTTTCGCTACAAACGGCGCGCAAGGGAAGCGGGAATCAGCTTTGTTGCGCGATTGTGGCAGCGGCGAGCAGGTCCACGAAGGTTGGAAAACTGGTGGCGATCGGAGCGGTGTCATCGACGCGCACGCCGTTCACGCTGGCAAGGCCTGCCACGGCCATGCTCATGGCGATGCGGTGATCGAGCATGGTGGCGACCGCTGCGCCATCGGGCGTGCCGGGCAGGGGATCTGCGTTGCTGCCATGGATGGTAAGGCCGTCTTCGGTCTCTTCCACACGCGCGCCTGCCAGTGTGAGAGCGGCGGCCATGGTGGCAATCCGGTCGCTTTCCTTGACGCGCAATTCTTCAAGGCCAGTGGTGGTGGTGGTCCCCTCAGCAAGGGCAGCGGCCACAAACAGCACCGGGAATTCATCAATCATCGCAGGCGCAATCGCCGGGTCGACCGCAATGCCTTTGAGCGCAGAATGGCGCACGCGCAGATCGGCCACCGGCTCACCGCCCACCTCGCGGGTGTTCATCAGCGTGATGTCGCCCCCCATCGCCTGCAACACTTCAATGAGGCCTGCACGCGTCGGGTTGATGCCGACATTGGTGATGGTGAGGTCACTGCCCGGCACGATTAGCGCGGCCACCATGAAAAAGGCCGCCGACGAAGGATCACCCGGCACAGTGATGGTCTGAGGCTGCAAATCCGCCTCCCCGCGAATGGTGATGATGCGCTCGCCTGCGACTTCCTCAACCGCCAATTCCGCGCCGAAGCCTTTAAGCATCCGCTCGGAATGATCGCGCGTTGCGACAGGCTCGATCACGGTGGTGATGCCCGGCGTGTTCAGCCCTGCCAGCAAAACGGCGCTTTTGACCTGCGCGCTCGCCACCGGCAGGCGGTAGGAGATCGGCACGGCAGGCGAGAGCCCTTGCATGGTGAGCGGCAAAGTGCCACCCGGAGCGCCGTGAAACTGCGCGCCCATGCGCGACAATGGCTCAATCACCCGGCCCATCGGGCGGCGCGACAAGCTGGCATCGCCGGTGAATGTGGCGTTGATTGCATGGCTTGCGACAAGTCCCATCAACAGCCGTGTCGACGTGCCCGAATTGCCCATGTCGAGCGCCTCACGCGGCTGCAACAATCCGCCCACACCCACGCCGTGGATGCGCCATTCCTCGCCCGCCTTATCGATCTGCGCGCCCATCGCCCGCATCGCGGCGGCGGTTGCCATCACGTCTTCGCCTTCAAGCAGGCCTGTCACCCGCGTTTCGCCCACTGCCAGCGCGCCGAACATGATCGAACGGTGACTGATCGACTTGTCCCCCGGCACCGAGATGGTTCCGGTCAGCGGATCGCAGGCGTGGAAGGTGTGGGCAGGCATGATCGAGCAAAGGCCCTTTGCAAGCGGTGGGGGCAAGGAAACAGCCGCGCTCTTTGACAGCGCGCATCCCTTCTGGCAAGGCGCGCCGCGCAGATGCTCCAGCGTTGCGATTCTGCGGCGTGCCCTGCCATGCCTTGACCTTGCGCTGGCGCGATCCAAGTATCACATTTTCCAATGGCTCCCCGGCAATCTTCGGGCGCGCCGCAATTGAGGAATACCAATGGCCAAGCCAGAATGGGGCACCAAGCGGACCTGCCCGAATTGCGGGGAACGCTTTTATGATTTGGGCAAGGAAGACCCTGTCACCTGCATCGAATGCGGCAACACTTGGACGCCTGAGCCGGTGCTCAAGTCCAAGCAGCCGATTCCCTTCGAGGAAACCGAGAAAAAGCCCGAGGTCGAAGCGGACAGCGATCTGTCGGGTGATGATGATCTGGATGACATCGACATCGATGATGATGGCGATTCGCCCGATAATGATGTTGACCTTGGCGGCGACGATGATCTCGGTGTGACCACCGGGGGCGACGACGACGACGACGAGAATTGATTTTTTCGCTTGCAATGGGGAAGTGCCGCTTTTAAGGGACGCTTCCCGCAGCGAAGCCGGTTCGGCCAAAGCTGCGTGAAAATTGGCGCGGGGCCTTAGCTCAGCTGGGAGAGCGCTACAATGGCATTGTAGAGGTCAGCGGTTCGATCCCGCTAGGCTCCACCAATTTTCAAAAAATCCGGCGACTTTCGGGTTGCTAAATGAGGCGGTTAAGCCCGCACAATTTGGGTGCACACCGCACGCTGGCCGACGAGGTTTCGTCCGCCGGCGTTTTTCGCTTGTGGTGGCTGAGGCGCTGGCCGAAGCCGATATGGAGAAGGCCATGTTTGACACGCTCTCTGATCGGCTTGGCGGCGTTTTCGACAAGCTGAAAGGTCGCGGCGCACTTAAAGAGCAGGACGTGCGCGATGCAATGCGCGAGGTGCGCATTGCGCTGCTCGAAGCTGATGTGGCGCTGCCGGTTGCCCGCCGCTTCATCGATGCCGTCACCGAAAAGGCCGTCGGCCAGGACGTGCTGCGTTCGGTCACGCCGGGCCAGCAAGTCGTCAAGATCGTCTATGACGAGTTGGTTGAAACGCTGGGCGGGCTTGAGGCCCAAGGGCTGAACCTTGAGGCCAAGCCGCCGGTTGTCATCATGATGGTCGGCCTGCAAGGCTCGGGTAAAACCACCACCACGGCCAAGCTTGCCCGCCTCATCCGTGAACGCCACGGCAAGAAGGCGCTGATGGCCTCGCTCGACGTCAATCGCCCTGCCGCGCAGGAACAGCTCGCGGTGCTGGGCGGGCAGGTCGAGGTCGCAACCCTGCCGATTATCGCGGGCCAACAGCCGGTGGATATTGCCCGCCGCGCGATGGAAGCCGCGCGCCTCCAGAATTTCGATGTGCTGCTGCTCGATACTGCGGGCCGCCTCCACGTTGATGATGCGCTGATGGCCGAAATGAAGGCGGTTGCCAGCGTTTCGGCACCCAATGAAGTGCTGCTGGTGGTTGACAGCCTCACCGGACAAGATGCTGTTAATGTGGCGCAATCTTTCAGCGGCGAAGTGCCACTCACCGGCATCGTGCTCACTCGCATGGACGGCGATGCGCGCGGCGGCGCGGCGCTGTCGATGCGCGCTGTAACGGGCAAGCCGATCAAGTTTGCCGGCACCGGCGAAAAGCTCCACGAAATCGAACCCTTCCGCCCGGCGAGCATTGCTGATCGCATTCTTGGCATGGGCGATGTTGTCAGCCTCGTTGAAAAGGCGGCGGCAACGATCAAGGAAGAAGATGCCGAAAAGCTTGCCCGCAATATCGAGAAGGGCAAGTTCGATCTCGATGATCTCGCCATGCAACTGCGTCAGATGCGGCAAATGGGCGGGATCGGGATGCTTGCTGGCATGATGCCAGGGATGAAAAAGGCCAAGGCCGCAATGGCGGCGAGCGGCATGGACGACAAGGTGCTGGTGCATCTTGAAGCTGTGATTTCCTCGATGACCCCCAAGGAGCGCCGCAATCCTGAATTGATGAATGCCAAGCGCAAGAAGCGCGTGGCGGCAGGCAGTGGCACGGATGTGCAGACAGTCAACAAGCTTTTGAAAATGCATCAGGAAATGGCACGCGCCATGAAGCAAATCAAGAAGATGGGCGGGCTCAAAGGCTTGGCGGCGATGTTTGGCGGCGGCGGGATGGGCGCAATGCCCGGTCTGCCTCCGGGCGGGATGGGCGGCCCAGGCGGTATGCCCGGCCTTCCTCCCGGCGGCCTTCCTGGCCTGGGTGGCCCTCCGAAATTCAAGAAGTAAGTTTCAACAATTCATAAAGTTATATTCGAAAGGTAAGACACAATGGCAATTGCAATCCGGCTTTCGCGTGGTGGTGCGAAGAAGCGCCCCTATTACCGCATCGTCGTCTCGGACGTGCGCAGCCCGCGTGACGGCAAGTATCTCGAGCAGATCGGCACCTACAACCCGGTGCTGGCCAAGGATTCGCCCGAACGCGTGAAGATCAACGAAGATCGTGCGCGTTACTGGCTAGGCGTTGGCGCGCAGCCGACTGACCGCGTGGCCCGCTTCCTCGATGCAGCCGGCATCCGTGAGCGCGCTGCTCGCAACAACCCCAAGAAGGGTGAGCCGGGCGAAAAGGCCAAGGAACGCGCCGAGGAAAAGGCTGCCAAGATCGCTGAAGCCGAAGAAGCCAAGCGTGCGGCTGAAGAAGAAGCCAAGGCCGCTGCGGCTGCTCCGGCTGAAGAAGCACCTGCTGAAGAAGCCGCGGCTGAAGAGCAGACCGAAGGCTGATTTGCGCCATGACCAAGCCCGTCACCCTTGCCGCCATTGCAGGCGCACACGGGGTGGCCGGCGAAGTGCGTCTGAAGCTGTTTGGCGAAGGCGTGGCGATGCTCGCTGCGCATAAGAGCTTCAATGACGGCGCCCTCACGCTCCTCAAGGTGCGCGAGGATGGCAAGGGTGGGGCGATTGCGCGGCTTGCCGAAAGCAAATCTCGCGCTGATGCCGAGAAACTGCGCGGCACGGTGCTCACTGTGCCTCGGGAGGCTCTCCCGCCCTTGGGTGAGGGCGAATTCTATCACACTGATCTGATCGGGCTTCCCGTCGTCACCGATGCGGGCGAGGCCGTGGGTATTGTCGCGGCCATCGAAAACTTCGGCGCGACCGATCTGGTGGAAATCACCCGCGAGCCAGTCCCCGCAAAAGGCCCCAAGACCTTTATGGTCCCGATGATCCCTGCCGCCGTGATCGAGTGGGATGATGCGCGCATGGTGATCGCAGCGGGCTTTGCGGAAGACTAGGCGCGTGACCTTCGCTGCCACCATCCTCACGCTCTATCCCGAGATGTTTCCGGGGCCGCTCGGGCATTCGCTTGCTGGCCGCGCGCTGACGGAAGGCAAGTGGGCCTGCGAGACAGTGCAGATCCGCGACTTTGCCACTGACAAACATCGTACAGTCGATGATACGCCCGCGGGCGGCGGGGCGGGCATGGTGCTGAAATGCGATGTGCTGGCAGCGGCGCTGGATAGTGTCGCGGCAGAAAACCGCCCCATCCTCGCCATGACGCCGCGCGGGCGGCCGATCACGCAATCCCGCATCCGCGAGCTTGCCGCAGGGCCCGGTGTCGTCATGCTGTGCGGGCGGTTTGAAGGCTTTGATGAACGTCTGTTCGAAGCGCGGCCGCAGATCGAGCAAGTCTCCCTTGCCGACATCGTGCTTTCCGGCGGGGAAATGGCCGCGCTCACCATACTTGATGCTTGCATTCGCCTCATTCCCGGCGTAATGGGCGCGGCTTCTAGCGGGGTCGAGGAAAGCTTTGAAACAGGGCTTCTCGAATATCCGCATTACACCCGACCGGTAACATGGGAAGGGCGCACGATCCCCGAAGTGCTGCGATCAGGGGATCATGCGAAGATCGCAGGCTGGCGGAAGGCCAGCAGCGAGGCTGATACAAGGCTACGCAGGCCGGACTTGTGGGAGCGCTATGAGGGCGCTCGGGTCCAGTCTGCCTCTGGCGCGCAGCGCGAAACGAAGGACGACAGGCGATGAACCTGATCCAACAGATTGAAGCTGAAGAAATTGCCAAGCTGGCCAAGGACATTCCCGATTTCCGCGCAGGTGACACTGTGCGTGTTGGCGTGAAGGTCAAGGAAGGCAACCGCGAGCGTATTCAGAACTTTGAAGGCGTGGTGATTGCCCGTTCGAACCGCGGCATGGGTTCCAACTTCACCGTGCGCAAGATGAGCTTTGGCGAGGGCGTGGAACGCGTCTTCCCGCTTTACGCGCCGATCGTCGACAGCATCACCGTGGTCCGCCGCGGCGTGGTGCGCCGGGCCAAGCTGTATTACCTGCGTGGCCGCACCGGCAAGCGCGCGCGTATTGCCGAGCGCAAGGTCAACGCGCCCAAGGCGTAAGGCTTTTCGTATTGAAGCATTCGAAGGGCGATCCGGCGACGGGTCGCCCTTTTTGCTTTCGGGCACTTGCCAACTCCTTGTCTCATTGCGAGGAACATCAGCGATGAAGCAATCCCGTAGCGGCCGAGCCCGCCGCCGGATTGCTGCGCTGCGCGTGGCGGCTCACGAGTGACGAGGTGTGATTTGGATGCGTTTGGTTCTTGCTGCGGTTGCCCTTTCTCTTTCAACCTGTCTGACAGCGCCGGTTCTGGCGGAGACATCCTCCATGGCTGAGGCGACGCCAACGCTGACCCTCGAACGGGTATTCGCCTCGCCCGGCCTTGATGGCCCTGCGCCGCGCGCAGTTAAACTGTCGCCTGATGGCCGCTGGCTCACGCTGCTGCGCAATCGCCCGGATGATCGCGAACGCTATGATCTGTGGGGCTATGACACCACCGGCGGCGGCGAATGGCGGATGCTGGTGGACAGCGAAAAGCTGGGTTCGGGCCGCGAATTGTCCGAAGACGAGAAAATGCAGCGCGAACGCGCGCGGGTGGCGGGGCTGAAAGGCATCATCACCTATCAATGGGCGAGCGATAGCACCGGCGTGCTCGTTCCGCTCGATGGCGACCTGTTTCTGGCGCGCATTGATGGCAGCGTGCTGCGCCTCACCGACACCGAAGAAACCGAGCTCAATCCCAAATTGTCCAGCAAGGGAGGCTATGTCTCGTTTGTGCGCGATCGCCAGCTTTGGGTTGGCGCGGTGGGGGCTGAGGCGGTTCCTGTAACCCCGAAAGAAGGCGAGTTGATCCGGTGGGGCGAGGCGGAATTCGTCGCGCAGGAAGAAATGCACCGGATGGAGGGCTATTGGTGGTCGCCTGATGAGACGCGCCTTGTCGTTCAGCGCACGGATGAAGCGCCGGTGGGTGTTGTCACCCGCGCGGCAATCGGCGCGACCGGCACCAAGGTGTTCGATCAACGCTATCCGGTAGCGGGCAGCGACAATGCGATTGTCGAGTTGTTCGTGATCGATCCTGATGGCGGCAACAAAGTCCAGATCGACCTTGGGCCGGAACGCGACATCTATGTTGCCCGCGTCGATTGGGCCCCGGATGGCAGCGCGATTTATGTCCAGCGCCAGAACCGCGAACAGACGGTGCTGGATATGCTGCGGGTCGATCCCAAGACGGGCGCGAGCACAATCTGGTTCACCGAAAAAGCCGCGCGGCCCGATTACTGGATCAACCTTTCGGACAATTATCGCTTTCTGAAAGACGGCAGCCTGCTGTGGTGGTCAGAGCGCAGCGGCTATGGCCAGTTCTACCGCTTTGACGGCAGCGCATGGGAAACGCTCACCAGCGGCACGGCTCCGGCGAGCCATCTGGTGGGCGTGAACGAGGCCGAAGGTGCGTTCTTCTTCCGCCGGATTGATGATGTGCTGACTGGCCAGATCTATCGTGCGAGCCTGACAGAGCAAAGCGCGCCGCAGCGGCTCACCGATCCCGCTTTCACCTATGCGGCCAGCATGGATGGTGCAGGGCGCAACCTCATTCTCACTCGGTCCGCTCCCGATCAGCCGCCACAGCACTTGCTGGCGGATAATGCCGGACAGCCGGTGATGTGGATTGAGGAAAACGCGCTTGGCGACAGCCACCCTTACGCGCCCTATCTTGCTGCCCATGCCATGCCCGAATTCGGCACAATCCCTGGAGAAGACGGCACGCCGCTGCACTGGATGATGCTGATACCCCGCATGGAGCCGGGTAAGCGCTATCCGGTGTTCTTCAGCCATTATGGCGGCCCCGGCCCCCAGATGGTGACCAAAGGCTGGGGCGGCACGCTGGCTCAGGCGATTGTGCAGAAGGGCTATATCTACTTCGTGCTCGACAATCGCGGGTCTGCGAACCGGGGCGTTGATTTTGAACAGCCGATCTACCGCGCGATGGGTGGGGTGGAAGTGCGCGATCAGAAGAAGGGGGCCGAGTTCCTCAAGAGCCTCGATTTCGTCGATCCTGACAAAATCGGCATCTATGGCTGGTCTTACGGCGGCTATATGACGCTGAAACAATTGCAGGCCGACCCCGGCCTTTATGCAGCCGGCATTTCGGGCGCGCCGGTGACCCGGTGGGAGCTTTACGACACCCATTACACGGAGCGTTTTATGGGCGATCCGCGCCAAGTTCCCGAAGCCTATGAAAAGGCCAGCGCCATTCCCGATGCTACGAAAATCACCGATCCGCTGCTCCTGATCCACGGCATGGCGGATGACAATGTGGTGTTCGAAAACGCGACCGAGATCATCAGCGTGCTTCAGGAGAACAATCGCCCCTTCGAGATGATGCTCTATCCCGGCTACACCCACCGCGTGTCAGGCCCGCAGATCGGCCCGCATGTCTGGAACAGCATCTTCCGCTTTCTCGCCGCGCATGGGGTGACGCCGCCTGAATAGCATTTCTGGCCGCTTGCACGCGCGCGCATAGTCGCTATTGCGCGAGGCCGCATAGCGAAACAGGAGTAAGGCCAAGTGGGTTATCGGGTGGCAATCGTCGGGGCGACCGGCAATGTCGGGCGCGAGATGATGCAGGTGCTCGCCGAGCGTGAATTTCCGTGTGACGAGGTGGCCGCTGTTGCCTCGCCGCGCTCGACGGGTAGCGAGGTGGAATTCGGTGACACCGGCAAGATGCTGAAGTGCAAGAATATCGAGCATTTCGATTTTGCTGGATGGGACATTGCCCTGTTTGCCGCCGGTTCCGGCCCGGCCAAGGAATATGCCCCCAAGGCGGCCGCTGCTGGCTGCATCGTGATCGACAATTCCTCGCTCTATCGCATGGACCCGGATGTGCCGCTGATCGTGCCCGAGGTAAACCCCGATGCGATCGACGGCTACACCGCCCGCAATATCATCGCGAACCCCAATTGCTCGACGGCGCAGCTCGTCGTGGCCTTGAAGCCGCTCCACGATGCCGCCACTATCAAGCGCGTGGTGGTGTCGACCTATCAATCGACCTCGGGCGCGGGCAAGGCGGGGATGGACGAGTTGTTTGCGCAGAGCCGCGCAATCTTTGTGGGCGATCCGGTGGAACCTGCCAAGTTCACCAAGCAGATCGCTTTCAACGTCATCCCGCACATCGATGTTTTCCTTGATGATGGTTCGACCAAGGAAGAATGGAAGATGGTGGTCGAGACCAAGAAAATCCTCGATCCCAAGATCAAACTGACCGCCACTTGCGTGCGCGTGCCGGTGTTCGTCGGCCATTCCGAAGCCGTCAACATCGAATTCGAAAACGAGCTTTCTGCCGAAGCCGCGATGGACATCCTGCGCGAGGCGCCCGGCGTGATGCTGGTCGATAAGCGCGAAGATGGTGGCTATATCACCCCCATAGAATGCGTTGGCGATGCCGCGACTTTCGTGAGCCGGGTGCGCGAAGATCCGACGGTGGAAAATGGCCTCACGCTGTGGTGTGTGTCGGATAACCTGCGCAAAGGTGCTGCGCTTAACGCAGTGCAGATCGCCGAATTGCTCGGGCGGCGGCATCTGAAAAAGGGGTAAGGCGCCATGCGGTTTACTTGGCTTGCCTGCGCAGTGCTTGCCCTTGCAGCCTGTGACAACAGCGGCGTTCCCAATCCGGCAGGCGGCGGCGGGGATGCTGGCAGCCGCAGCTCGGTGCGCGAGAACGAAGTTGATCTGCGCCGTGATGGGCTCGCCGCAGGGCCGGAAGCCTTCTATTTCGCCGCCGGGAAAAGCGAAGTCGAAGCCGCGCTCGCCCGCGCTTTGGGAGAGGCGAGCGGCAGCTCAAGCAACGCCGACTGCGGGGCGGGGCCGATCGACTTCACCGACTATCCCGGTGGGCTTGCCGTGCATTTCCAGCAAGGGCGCCTTGTCGGGTGGAACTGGCGCAGCCCGCAAGAGGGTGACGCTGCGACAAAAGGCACGATCAGACTGTCCGATGGGCCGGTGGGTGTTGGCAGCACCCGCGCCGAAGCCGAGCAGACCCCTGGCTTTGCCCGCATCATCACCAGCACGCTGGGCGAGGAATTCTCGCTCGGGCCCAGCATTGGCGGCTTTATCGAGAATGATGCGGTCAGCATGCTCTATGCCGGCACGCAATGCTTTTTCCGCTAGGCTTGGCGCGATGAGCACGACCCTTTCGCACTTCACCTCGTTTGATGGCACGCAATTGGCGCTGCACCGCGAAGGAGCAGGGCGGCCGGTGATCCTGCTGCACGGGCTGTTTTCCTCGGCTCATATGAATTGGATCAAATGGGGACATAGCGCGCGCCTTGCTGAGGCGGGGTTTGAGGCGGTGATGCTCGATTTCCGGGTGCATGGGCACAGCGATGCGCCGCATGATCCGGCCAAATATCCCACCGGCGTGCTGGTGCGCGATGTAGCGGCGCTTATCGAACATCTGGGGCTGGACGAGGGCGAGTTTGACCTCGTCGGCTTTTCGCTGGGCGCGCGCACGGCCTTGCATGCCTGTGCGGGCGGCATCCTCTCCCCGCGCCGTTTGGTGGCTTGCGGGATGGGGCTTTCGGGGATTGCCGACTGGCAGCGGCGGGCCGCTTTCTTCAAGCGGGTGATTGATGAATTCGACACCATCACGCGCGATGATCCGGCCTATCTTTCGCGCCAGTTTCTGAAATCGCAAGGCGTTGATCGTGAGGCCGCGCGCCTGTTGCTGGGGGCTTTCGACAATCTCGACCCGGCGTTGATTGCTGAAATCACTGTGCCCACGCTCGTGCTGTGCGGGGATCGCGACACTGATAATGGCTCGGCCGAGGAGATCCCCGGCGCTGTGTACCAGACCGTGCCCGGCGGCCATCTCGACAGCGCGACCAAGCCGGAACTGGGCGAGGGGATAGTAGACTTCCTCAAGGCTTGATTCCCGGCAGGCGCGGGTTCACACCTTGCGGCAATATTCTTGTTATCCTTCGCAAGGAAATGCCCGATGAAGCTGCGCAACCTCTTCCTCAAATCTGCCGCTATGGCGCTGGCGCTGGCCGCTGCGCCTGCAGTTCAGGCTGAGGAATATCCCCAAACCCCCGAAGGCGCGGCGCAATGGCTCGCTGCGGTCGAAGCGGATTTTGCCGAGTTTTCGAAAGATTACGCCCACGTTTCATGGCTGAATGCGACCTATATCAACCATGACAGCGATACGCTGGCGGCCAAATATGGCGCGGATTACACGCTGAAGGCGGTCGGCTATGCCAATGAAGCGGCGCGCTATGCCCGTATTCCCGGCCTCGATGCTGCCACTATCCGCAAGCTTGATATGCTGAGGAACGGGATCGGGATGCCCGCGCCCCAGCGCCCCGGCGCGGCGCAGGAATTGTCCGAGATCGCAACCCGTCTGAATTCCGCCTATGGCCGCGGGCGCGGCACGCTGAATGGCGAGGTGATCAATGGCAGCGACATCGAGGCCGAGATGGGCAATCTCGCGCGCACGCCCGATGAACTCAAAGAAATGTGGGCAAGCTGGCACGATAATGTCGGAGCGCCGATGCGCAGCGATTACGCCCGCATGGTCACAATCGCCAATGAAGGCGCCAAGGAACTGGGCTTTGCTGATCTCGGCGCGATGTGGCGTTCGGGCTATGATATGAGCCCGGATGAATTCGCCGCCGAAACCGAGCGGATGTGGCAGGAGGTAAAGCCGCTTTACGTCGCGCTCCACACCTATGTTCGCCGCAAACTGAACGAGAAATATGGCGACGCGGTGCAGCCGCGCACCGGCCCGATCCGCGCCGATCTTTTGGGTAATATGTGGGCGCAGGAATGGGGCAATATCTACCCGCTGGTCGCCCCCGAAGGCGCGGGCGATATTGGCTATGATCTGACCGATCTGATCCAGAAAAAGGGTCTTGATGCAGTCGGCATGGTCAAGGTGGGGGAGCAGTTCTTCTCCTCACTCGGATTTGAACCTTTGCCTGCAACTTTCTGGGAACGCTCGCAATTTGTAAAGCCGGCTGATCGCGAAGTGGTGTGCCATGCCTCGGCCTGGAATGTCGATAATGTCGATGATCTGCGCATCAAGATGTGCATCAAGACCAATGGCGATGATTTCGTGGTGATCCACCACGAACTGGGCCACAATTACTATCAGCGCGCCTATAACAAGCAGGATTTTCTCTATCTGAACGGCGCCAATGATGGCTTTCATGAGGCGATTGGCGATATGATCGCGCTGTCGATCACGCCTGAATATCTGGTGCAGATTAATATGCTGCCCGCCGATCAAGTGCCTAGCGCCGACAAGGATATTGGCCTGTTGCTGCGGCAGGCGATGGATAAGGTGGCGTTCCTGCCGTTCGGCCTGCTGCTTGATCGCTATCGCTGGAACCTGTTCAACGGCAGCATTCAGCCCGCCGATTACAACAGGGCATGGCAGGAGTTGCGCCGCGAGTATCAGGGCGTGACGCCGCCGGTCGAACGGCCCGCCGATGGCTTTGACCCCGGCGCAAAATATCACATTCCGGGCAATGTCTCCTACACCCGCTATTTCCTTGCGCGCCTGCTGCAGTTCCAATTCTACAAGGCAGCGTGTGACACTGCTGGGTGGCAAGGGCCGCTCCATCGCTGTTCCTTCTATGGCAACGAGGAAGTGGGCAAGAACCTCAATGCGATGCTCGAAATGGGTGCGTCAAAGCCGTGGCCCGATGCTTTGGAGGCTTTCACCGGCGAGCGGCAGATGAACGGCACGGCGATGGTCGAATATTTCGCCCCGCTGATGGCTTGGCTGGAAGAGCAGAACAAGGGTGAGGTGGCGGGATGGTGAGGCGGCTGATCGCAGCGCTGGCATTGGGGGCGCTTTCCACCACCGCGCTCGCCGCGCCTTCGCTGTTTGTCGCCAATAAGCGCGCCGATACAATCACCAAGATTGATCTCGCCAGCGGGGAGGCGGTGGTGGAAATCGCGACCTGCGAAACCCCGCATGAACTTGCGGTCTCGCCCGAAGGTGATTTGCTGGCGGTGGCGTGTTATGGCGGTGAGGACATCGCCTTCCACGAAACCGCCAAGCTTGAACTTGTCCACCGGGTCAAGCTGGGCGAGGGCGCGCGTCCGCATGGGATCATTTGGCACGATAGCGGCTATATCTACGCCACTGCCGAAGGGCGCAAATCGGTGTTCAAGGTGTCGCACCCCGGCTCTGCGGCAGCAGTCACCGTGGTGGAAAGTGCCACCGGTCAACAAGGCAGCCATATGATCGCGGTGGATGCGCAAGGGGGCTATGCGTGGACTGCCGACATGGGTTCCGCTACCGCCACACAGGTTGATCTGGCGGGGTGCAAGCCTGTCAAATCCGTCGCCTTGGGGCGCGAGCCTGAAGGCATTGCGCTGGCCTCCGATGGGCAAACCTTGTGGGTTTCGGCGCGCGGATCGAACGAGGCTTTCGCGCTTGATCCTGCCACCATGGAGGTGCGTGCGCGGGTTGAAACCGGGCGATTTCCTCTGCGCATCGCGGTGCGCCCGCAAGGCGATGTGGCGATCACGTCAAACCTGATGGATGGCAGCCTGTCGGTGATTGATCTGGCGACCAACACCATCACTCGCACAATCGCCGTATCCTTACCCGAAGAAGCCGAAGCGCGATTTCAGGTAACGATCCTGTGGTCGGGCGATGGCTCTAAAATCTATGTCGCCGAAACCGGCAGCAACACCGTTGCCGAGGTTGATTACGCAACCGGCCGCTTGCTGAGGCGGCTTGCCGCAGGCGAGGGCGGCGATGGGCTGGCGATTGCGCCTTGATCGGCTCCGACGGCTTGATCCTTGTCGGATGGCGTGAACGGGTCAGCCTGCCCAAGCTTGGCCTGCGAGCCATTCCGGCCAAGATTGATACCGGCGCGCGCACATCCTCGCTCCATGCCGAAGTGCTGGAGGAATTCACTCGCGATGGTCGCCAATGGGTGCGCTTTGCGGTGGATTGGGGCGGGGTTCGCCACCCATGCGAAGCGGTGCGGATGGACCGGCGCGGCGTGCGCAGTTCGAACGGCGATTTGCAGCGCCGCCTTGTCATAAAGACGCCGCTTCAGATCGGTAGTCTCACGTTCAGAGCCGAGATCACGCTGGCGGATCGCTCCTCAATGCAATTTCCGATGCTGATCGGGCGAACGGCGCTCCGGCGGAGGATGGTGGTGGATAGCGGCCATTCGTGGCTGCAATCGTGCACCGATTGCGGCTAGGGCGCGCCTCTTGCCAGCGATCGGCCGGCACAAAAAAGGGTCACACATGAAAATCGCGATGTTGGCGCGCAACGCCAATCTCTATTCGCACCGGCGGCTGAAAGAGGCGGCCGAAGCGCGCGGGCATGAGCTCGATATCCTCAACACCCTGCGCTGCACGGTGCATATCGCAAGCCACCGCCCGCAGGTGTTTTATAATGGCGAGCCGGTGACGGCCTATGATGCGGTGATCCCGCGCATTGGCGCGTCGATCACCAATTATGGCCTCGCGATTCTAAGGCAATTCGAAATGCGCGGGAGTTGGCCGCTCAATGAAAGCGTTGCCATCGGGCGCAGCCGCGACAAGCTGAGAAGCCTTCAGATCCTTGCCAAACACGGCCTTGGCCTGCCGCTGACGGCTTACGCCAATGATCCCAAGCAGGCCGAGGAGATTATTCGCGCGGTCAAAGGGCCGCCGGTTGTCATCAAGCTGATCGAAGGCACGCAAGGGATCGGCGTGGTGCTTGCCGAGACGATGAGCAGCGCCAAATCGGTGATCGAGGCGTTTCGCGGCGCGAATGTGAACATCCTTGTGCAGGAATTCATCAAGGAAGCGGGCGGCACGGACATTCGCGCGCTGGTGGTGGGCGGCAAGGTGGTTGCTGCGATGAAGCGCACGGGCGCTGCGGATGATTTCCGCTCGAACCTCCACCGCGGCGGCAGCGCCGAGGTTATCAAGATCACGCCCGAAGAACGCTCCACCGCGGTGCGCGCGGCCAAGCGCATGGGTTTGAACGTATGCGGCGTCGATATGCTGCGCAGCAATCACGGCCCGGTGATTATGGAGGTCAATTCCTCCCCCGGCCTTGAAGGCATCGAAAGCGCGACGGGCAAGGATATCGCCGGCACCATCATCAAATTCATCGAGGAAAACGCCAAAAACGGCGCCACCAAAACGAAGGGGCAAGGTTAGGCGTTGCGCGCTGTCAACCCGCCATCAACCGGGATCGCTACCCCGGTGATGTAACTTGCCGCAGGCAGCACGAGCGACAAGGTGATGTGGGCAACTTCCTCAGGCTCGCCATAACGGCGCAGGGCGGTGCGGCGTTTGGCGAAGATCGTTTTGTGGTCTTCGGCAACTGCGTCGGTCATCGCGGTGCGGATTGGCCCCGGACAGATGCAATTGACGGTGATGCCTTCAGGGCCAAGATCAACCGCCAGAGCGCGGGTGAGCCCAATCACGCCGGTTTTGGCCGCGACATAGGGCGTATCGCCAGGGGTTGCGCCAAGCCCTTCGGTGCTGGCGATGTTTACGATGCGCGCTGCGTCGCTGGCGCGCAGATGCGGCAAGCAGGCGCGCACCATGCGTTGATGCGCAGTGAGCATCACCGCGATGGCGCGATGCCAGATGTCTTCATAGTCGGCGCTATCCAGCGGGCAAAAGCTAGACACGCCGGCATTGTTGACGAGGATATCAATCCCGCTAAGATCGCTGGCGATGGCAGCGACAGTCTGCTTAATCGCTGCGCCATCGCTCACATCCAGCGCATAGGCGCGGGCGTGGGGGCCGCATTCAGCCGCCACTTGTGCAGCGCCTTCTGCGTCGAGATCAACCACCGCCACTCTTGCGCCCTCTGCGGCAAACAGCAGCGCGGTGGCGCGCCCCATCCCGCTCGCAGCGCCTGTAACAATGGCGACGCGGCCAGCGATCGAGCGCGACAGGTTCACCGGAACGGCGGCTCGTTAAAGGCGCGCAGCTTGCGGCTGTGCAGCCGGTCGCCTTCCTCGCGCAGCTTTTCGCAGGCCACAATGCCGATCTGGAGGTGGGCTGCGATGGCTTCCTCGTAGAACTTGTTGGCTTGCCCCGGCAGCTTGATCTCGCCGTGCAGCGGCTTGTCCGAGACGCACAGCAGCGTGCCATAGGGCACGCGGAAGCGGTAGCCTTGAGCGGCAATCGTGGCGCTTTCCATCTCAACCGCAATCGCCCGGCTTTGCGAAAACCGCTTGGCCGAGGTGGAGTAATGCAGCTCCCAGTTGCGATCATCGGTGGTGACAACCGTGCCGGTGCGCATCCGCTGTTTGAGATTGGCGCCCTGAACGCCGCTGACTTCCTCAGCCGCTTCCGCGAGTGCGAGCTGCACTTCGGCAATCGGCGGGATGGGGATTTCCGGCGGCAGCACGGCGTCGAGCACGTGATCATCGCGCAGGTAAGCGTGCGCGAGCACGAAATCGCCGATCTTCTGCGTCGGGCGCACCCCGCCGCAATGGCCAATCATCATCCACGCATGCGGGCGCAGCACCGCGAGGTGATCGCAGATCGTCTTGGCGTTGGATGGGCCCACCCCGATATTCACCAGCGTAATCCCGCGCCCGTCCTCGCGCATCAGGTGGTAGGCGGGCATCTGATGCTTGCGCCAAGCAGTGTCGTTCAATTGTCCTTGCGCATTCTCAACCGCCTCGCGGATGTCGAGACCTGCTGCGCCAGTGAGGCCCGTATAGCCGTTCTGGCCGATCTGCTTGGCCCCCCAGTTCACGAATTCGTCGACATAGCGATGATAGTTCGTAAACAGGATGAAGTGCTGGAAGTCGGCAACTTCGGTGCCAGTGTAATGCTTGAGCCGGGCGAGCGAATAATCGGTGCGCAGGCCATCGAACAGCGAGAGCGGCATGGCTTCGGCAGCGGTGTATTCAATCCCATCGGCCAGTTCATCGCCGATCAGTGCCAGATCGGTTGACGGGAAATGCTGCGCGATTTCCTGCGGCGCGATCCCTGCCATCGCCGCACCCGCATCGCCATCGAGCACATAAGGGAAGGGGATTTCCTGCCGGGATCGGGTGACTGTCACATCGATCTCGTATTCCTCGGCAATCAGTTCAAGCTGCTCAGTGAGGTAGGCTGCAAACAGATCGGGGCGAGTGATGGTGGTTGCGTAGGTGCCTGGCAATTCGAGCCTTCCGAACGCGCGGCTGCGATCGGTTGATCCGCCGTTCCCGCCATAATGCAAGGTGAGCTGCGGATAGGCATAGGAGCCATCCTCGCGCTTGCGCTGCGGAGGAACCGCGCCATCACGACCAAAGGCAATAACGTCGGCGCGCAGGGTGGCGACCGCCTCATTATAGTGGCGCTGGAGGTCTTCGAGAATTTTCGGGATCGAGATCATGGGCAAGAGCAGTAACCTACCTTATGTGATGTTTCAAAGACATGTGAGTTTCTTACAAAAAGGGCGCTGGAAGGCTTGCCCTCCCGCGCCCTTTTGGCTGGATCAGGACGGGCGCCAAAGCCCGAACCGGATCAATCTTCGCTGCGCTCTTCGAGCAGCTCGGCCGGAATTTCGCCCGGCTCCAGATTGGTGTCGATGCGGGTCGCATCGGCCTGCTCTTCGATCGCGCGCTGTTCTTCTTCGAACATCTGCGCCAGCACGTCGACGCCTTCGCTCTGCAGCTTGGCTTCATCGTCCGAACGCGCCACATTAGCCTTCACCGTGACGTGCACTTCGGGGTGCAGCGCGATGGTGACGTTGTGCATACCGATCGTCTTGATCGGCGCGCCGAGGATGACCATGCGCTTGTCGATGTCGTGGCCTTGCTCTGCAAGACCAGCAGCCATGTCACGCACGCTCACCGAACCATAAAGCTGGCCTGCGTTCGAAGCGGCGCGGATCAGCACCACTTCGGCGCCTGCCACCTTTTCGCCAAGCTTTTCAGCATCAGCGCGGCGGGTTGCGTTTTCAGCTTCGAGGCGCTCGCGGTTGGCTTCGAAGACCTTTTTGTTGGCTTCGTTGGCGCGTAGGGCCTTCTTCTGCGGGAGCAGGAAGTTGCGGGCATAGCCGTCCTTCACAGTGACGATGTCACCGATCGAGCCGAGCTTTTCGATCCGCTCAAGGAGAATGATTTCCATGGGTTCTTCTCCTCTTACTTCACAATATACGGCAAGAGGCCGATCTGGCGGGCACGCTTGATCGCCTGGGCGAGTTCACGCTGCTTCTTGGCAGAAACGGCGGTGATGCGCGAGGGCACGATCTTGCCACGCTCGGACATGAAGCCCTGCAGCAGGCGCACGTCCTTGTAATCGATCTTGGGGGCATCCTTGGCCGCGAACGGACAGGACTTGCGGCGACGGAAAAACGGGCGGGCCATCAGTCACGCTCCTCACGGGTTTCGCGGCGCTTACGCTCGCGTTCATTCTTGCGCATCATCACGCTCGGGCCGGTCTCATGCTCATCGACGCGGATGGTGAGATAGCGGATCACGTCTTCGTTGATGCGGGTCTGGCGTTCGAGTTCGGCAACCACCGAGCCGGGGGCTTCGATGTTGAGAAGCACGAAATGCGCCTTGCGGTTGCGTTCGATCTTGTAGGCGAGCGACTTAAGACCCCAGGTTTCAACCTTGGTGACCTTGCCATTATTCGCTTCGACGATTTCGGTGGCTTGCGCCGCCAGCGCATCAACCTGAGCCTGGCTCAAATCCTGACGCGCAAGGAAAACATGCTCATAAAGAGCCATGCCCCGTGTCCTTTCACTTCCATGCCGATCGCTGGCTGATCTGCATCACGGATGCAGGGCCCCTCCGGCTTTCTTCGATACATCACCGGGCGGATCCCTGTGAAGGGCGTGCCCATACAGATTTTGGGCAGCTTTGCAAGCATCCCCTTGCGCGAGAGCCGGACTGCGCGCATCTGAGCAAGGCAACAAGGGTAATTTCGATGCCATCAGGTTTGGTCGCGCTGCTCGATGATATGGCAGTGATTGCGCGGGCTGCAAGCTCCTCGATGGATGATGTTGCGGTCGCGGCCGGCAAGGCGGGGACCAAGACGGCAGGCGTGGTGATCGACGATGCGGCGGTAACGCCGCGTTACGTCACCGGCCTGTCGCCAGCGCGTGAATTGCCGATAATTGCCAAGATCGCGCGCGGGAGCCTGAAGAACAAGCTGGTGTTCCTGCTGCCCGCAGCGCTGATCCTTTCCGAGTTCCTGCCGGGGGCGATTATCTGGCTGCTCATGCTGGGGGGTGCGTTCCTGTGCTATGAAGGCGCGGAAAAAGTGCTCGAAAAACTGGGCGCGGCAAAGCATGGCGCAACGCTTGAAGATCACATCACCGATCCGGTCGCCTTCGAAAATCAGCGCGTCTCAGGCGCAATCCGCACCGACATGATCTTGTCGACTGAAATCATGGCGATTGCGCTTAATGAAGTGGCCGCCGAAACGCTGGTGATGCGGGCTGCGGTGCTGGCGATTGTCGGCATCGCGGTGACAGCGGCGGTCTATGGCGCGGTGGCGGTGATTGTGAAGCTCGATGATATCGGACTTCATCTCACCCAAAAGTCGGGTGCGGCAGCGCGGGCTTTGGGCGCCTTCCTGCTGCGCAGCGTGCCCCATCTGCTAACCATGCTGACCATTGTAGGCACGATTGCGATGCTGTGGGTGGGCGGCGGCATTATCGTTCACGGCACGCACGAGGTGGGCTTTCACGCGATTTATGATGCGATCCACGGGGCCGAGCAGGCCGTGGCAAGCGCAAGCGGCGCTGCGGGCGGTGTGCTGGGCTGGCTGACCTATGCCGCGCTTTCGGCGGTGCTGGGAGTGGTGCTGGGCGCTGCGATAGCGATTGTCCTGCATAAATTGCTGGGTGTAGGCTCAGGCCATGGACATTAAGAAAGACACCATGACAACACCTGTTTTGTACACCTGCGCCCGATCACGCGGGCTTCGCGCAACCTGGGCCGCCGAAGAAGCCGGGGTCGATATTGATCTCAAGATCCTGCCCTTTCCGCCGCGCTATCTTGCGCCGGAATATTTGGAGATCAATCCGCTGGGCACTGTGCCGCTATTGGTGGATGGCGAGAGCCGCATGACGGAAAGCTGCGCCATCGCCCATTATCTGGCGACGCGGGAAGGCTACACGCCGCTCGCGATTGCGCCGGGTGAGCGCGACTATGCCGAATATTGCGACCACACCTACCACGCGGATGCAACGATCACTTTCCCGCAAACAGTCTATATGCGCTTTGCGATCTTTGAGAAAGACAAGGGCTGGGCCGAGGCCGGGCTGGCTTACGCCAAGTGGTTTCATAAGCGCTTGGTGAAGATTGAACAGCGCCTTGAGGGGCGCGAGTTTCTGTGCGCGGATCGCTTTACAGTAGCCGATATTTGCGTGGGCTATGCGCTGATCTTGGCCGAGAGCGTCGGGCTGGATGATGGCGTGCCGGAGAGCCTGAAAGAATACCGCGCAAGGCTGACAGCGCGGGATGGTTACAAGCGCGCGTTCGAGCGCGAGGAGGCGGGGCGGTTGGCCCTCGAACAACCAGCCTAGGCCGCCTGCTCCGGCGTAACCGGCCTTGCCGAAAGCTCTCGCCTCAAGAGCTTGCCAATCGGATCGCGCGGGAGTTGTTCCACGAATTCGATGTAGCGTGGGCGTTTATATCCGGCGATTTGCCCTTTGAAGCGCTGCGTTATCTCCTCGCGGGTCAATTCTTGGCCGGGTTTGAGCACCACAAAGGCTTTCACCGCCTCGCCCCATTGCTTGTCTGGCACGCCGCAGCATCCCGCGTCGGCAACCTCGGGCATGGCGGCAAACACCGCGTCCACTTCGGCGGGGTACACATTCTCGCCGCCGGTTTTGATCAACTCCTTGGCTCGGCCCAATAGATAACCGAGCCCGCGTTCGTCCATCGTGCCGAGATCGCCGGTGCGCAGCCAGCCGTGGCACAGCGCCGCCTCGGTGGCCTCAGCGTTGCGCCAATAGCCGAGCATCACTGAGGCGCCGCGCAGGCAAATCTCGCCTTCTTCGCCCGGAGGCAGTTCGTTTCCTTCAGGATCAAGGATCGTCATCTCAAGATGCGGCAGCGTCCATCCGATGGAGCGGGGAGCCTCCAGCATATCGGGATAATTGATGAAGGTCGCAAAGCCGCAGATTTCGGTCTGGCCATAACCGCCGACGACGCGGGCATCCCAATCCTTTTCAATAAATTCATACATCTGCGGGCGGCCCATGCCCGAACCGCCAGTGTAATTGGTAAGCGGCATCACCCCATCGCGCACCGGGTTCATGCCGATCCACGGAAAGCAGATCGTGGGAAAGGCGCTGGTCGTGGTACAGCCTTCGCGGTGGACAAGGTCAAGCACGGCGGCATTATCATCATCGCGCCCTGCAAAGACGCTGCATCCCCCGCAGGCGAGCATGGCGGCGACCTGCTGCATCCCCACTACATGGAATAGCGGGTTGATCGAAAGCAGCCGCTCGGCAGCGGTAAAGCCGCGATGCATTGCAAAACTGAGGCCCGATGTTGCGACAGCATGGCCCGATTGCAGGCAGCCTTTGGGACGCCCGGTCGTGCCGCTGGTGTACATCATGTAAAGCGGCCGCCCGGGCTCCAGCGTGAGGCGGGGCAAAGGCGGCTGCGTGCTGGTCACGATGCTTTCAAAGCTGCCCTGCGGGTCATGCCGTTCGTCCACCACGATCACATCGCCCGCCTCGGCCTGTGTCAGTAGCGCGGCAAATCGCGGGTTTGCGAAAGTTATTGCGGGCTCGGCATTGCCGGCAATCCACGCCAGTTCAGCAGGTGCAAGCCGCCAGTTCAGCAGCACGGCAATCGCCCCAATCCGGCTGCAGGCCAGCAAAACAGTGAGGAATGGTGTCCCATCGGTTAGCAGAATGGCAACCCGGTCTCCCGGCGCAATGCCGCGCGCCAGCAGCCAGCTGGCAAGCTTGTCGACCCTTGTCGCAAGCTCAACCCATGTCAGACGCTGTGAGCCATCAACCGCCGCCTCTTGCGAGGCATAGCGCGTGGCATTGGCCCACAGCAGCGTGCTGAGCGAAAAATCATGCGCTTTCATGGTGCTGAACCTAGCGCGCATCCGATATTCAGGCCATCAGCGATTTTGGGGATTGGGCCGCTCAGGTCCGTCGCAATCATGCCCGCATCGCCCGCATATCCGGTTGGGCCAGAAGACCACCAGAGCCCCGCGAAAGAACAGGTTCTTGCCGCAGTTCGGGCAGTTATGCGTAAGCATTCGTGCATTGGCGAAGATTAGCGCGATAATGGCTGCGGCAAAGACGAGATTGGAATGACCAACGAACATCTCGGCCACCGCCACAGACAGGATGGTAAGCGCCAGCACGGCCAGCATCCAGCGCGCATGGCGCGCAGCGCGGGCATAGGGTGTCACGGCAGGCGGGCGACGAGCGATCGCGCAAACTCGGTCAGGGTGTCATCACGGGCGCCCATCACGACGATCCGGTCTGCAGGCTTGGCTATTTCAGCAATGCGCGTTGCACATGCCTCGCGCGAGGGGACATGCTCGGCGCTTCCGCCTGCAGCCTTGATCAATTCAACGATCCGTGCCGAACCGACACTGCGATCCACCGTGCCGCCGAAATAGACCGGATCGCACAGGATGGATATGTCCTCGGGCCCGAGTTCACGTGCGAAGGTGCGGGCCAGTTCCTCGCCCATCTGGCGTAAAGGGCCATAGCCATGCGGCTGGAAGAAAGCGATCACGCGCCCCGGCGTGGCCTTCAATGTGCGCAAGGTCGCGGCGCATTTTTCCGGGTTGTGGCCGAAATCATCAATCACTGTGATGCCGCCCGTCGAAGTGCCGATGACATCAAAGCGCCGCGCGAGGCCCGCAAAGGAGCGCAAGGCATAGACCGAATAATTGATCGGTATGCCTGCCGCGCTTGCACAGGCGATCGCCGCCAGCGCATTGGACAGATTATGCCGCCCTGGCATGGGCAGGATCAGGGAAAACACCTCTCGGGCGCGGTTGTCGATCACCGCGGCTCGGATGCCGAGCGGGCTTTCATCAATCGAATCAGGATCAACCGTGATGTCGGCCTTGCCATTGCGCACCGCAAAGCTGACCACACGGCGCGCCCGCCCGGTCAGATAGCCCGCCTCGCTGCTGTCGAGATTAATCACTGCCGTGCCTGCCTTGGCCACGAAATTGCCGAACAACACGCGCAGTTCCTCGATGCTCTTGTGGTCGAGGCTGACATTGAGCAGCACAGCAATGCTTGGCTGATAAAGCGCTATGGAGCCATCGCTTTCGTCAACCTCGCTGACGAACAGATCAGACCGCCCCACTGCGGCGCTGGCAAAGGGATTGGCCGCGCTGACAAAATTCTTCATGACCGCGCCGTTCATCACAGTGGGATCAAGGCCATATTCATGCAGGATCCACGCAATCATGCCGGTGGTGGTTGACTTGCCCGAAGTGCCGCCGATGGCAATGGCATTGCCTGCTGCATTGAACAGGCTGGCGAGCAGTTCTGCCCGGCTCATCCGCAGGCAGCCAAGCTCGGCAGCGCGCGCGACTTCGGGCACAGTGTTTTCAATGGCGGCAGAGGCGATCAGAATTTGCTCTGCCGAGGTTATGCCGCTGCCATCTTGCGGAAACAGGGCAAAGCCGTTTTCCTCAAGCCAGGCGAATTTTTCCGGAGTGCGTCCTTGATCGCGTGAACGATCCGAGCCTGCGACCGGATGGCCGAGCCCGGCAGCGATCTGAGCGAGCGGGAGCATCCCTGATCCCCCGATCCCGCAGAAGAAGAGTGGCCGCCCGGAGAGCCGGCTGGCCGAGAGGATTTGACCCATAGCCTTTACTCGTATTGGCTTGCGCCAAACCTGACAAGCGCCCTAGGCTGACCAAATGACTAATATTGCCATTTGTGCACCGGCAACCCCGATCACCCGTGAGCAGGCCGCAGCGCTGGAGGCGCTGGTGGCGGCCGAGTTTCCGGCGCATCGCGTGACATTTCACGAACAATGTTTTGCGCAAGCCGGCCATTTTGCAGGCGATGATCTGGTGCGGCTGTCTGCGCTGCTTGATTGCGCCAATGATCCTGCCGTTGATGCCGTGTGGTTTGCCAAGGGCGGTTATGGCTCAAACCGCATCGCCGAGGCAGCAGTGGCACAGATGAACAGCCACGCGCGCGCCAAAAGCTATGTCGGCTTTTCTGATTGCGGCTATCTGCTCGCCGCGCTTTATCGCAATGGGATCGGACAAAGCGTGCACGGCTCGATGCCGGTGAGCGCACGCAGCGAAGGCGGGCGCGAGGCGCTGCGCCGGGTGCTGCGTTGGTTTGAAGGCAACACCAGCGGAGTGGAGCCCAGCCTTGATGGGGCGACTCCGGCCGCGGCTTTCAATCTGATCACGCTGGCGATGATATCAGGCACGCCCTTGATGCCCGATTTGTCCGGCCATGTGCTGATGGTCGAGGAAGTTTCCGAGCATCTTTATGCGATTGATCGGCTGTTCTTCCACCTTTCTGGCGTGCTGCCGCGATTGAAGGGGCTAAGGCTGGGTAGCGTTACCAACATCCCCGAAAACTATGTGGAATTTGGCCAGAACGAGGAAGAAATCGCGCAATATTGGTGCGCGCGGGCCGGCATTCCTTATCTTGGCCGGGCGGAAATCGGCCATACGTCTGCCAACAAGGTTGTGCCCTTCGGACTTGCCAGCCCACCCCAGCATCACTAGCCGCCTGCGCCGAAAGAACGACAAGAAGGGTCAATTATGCGCGCTTTCGTATTTCCGGGCCAAGGCAGCCAGAAGGTTGGCATGGGTGCAGAGCTTGCCGCAGCAAGTCAGGCCGCACGCGACGTCTTTGGCGAAGTCGATGAGGCGCTTTTGCAGCACCTCTCCAAGCTGATGGCCGAGGGGCCAGAAGAGGAATTGCTCAAAACCGCCAATGGTCAGCCTGCGATCATGGCCAATGCGATGGCGACGTTGCGGGTGCTGGAGCATGATTTCGGAGTGAGTCTGGCTGAACATGGCGCCTGCGTTGCGGGTCATTCGCTGGGCGAATACACCGCGCTGTGTGCAGTGGGCGCTTTCGGACTGGCGGATACGGCCCGGCTGCTGCGCCTGCGCGGA
>MEDW01000059.1 GCA_001724215.1 Erythrobacter sp. SCN 62-14
GCCTCGGTCCGTCGCCCAAGACCCGCAGTGAGCAGCGCAGCGTGCCCTATCCCCAACGCCTCGCCGAATGGATCGGCAAGAAGCGCAAGGCAGCAGGCCGGACCCCGCGTAAATATGACTCTATCGAAGCGGCCTTTGCCCGCATGATCGAAGAGAACGCCTATCTTACCGAGGAGCAGGCGCGTCATCTCACCATCCACGGGGTGAATCGCAACGAGGATGGCACTTACAGCTGGAAATTCGACCCGCATCTTAATGTCTGGCCGATCGAAGATGTCGCCGACGAATTCATCGAGGCATTGTGGGGCGCGATTACCTGCCCGACGCTGCTGCTTTATGGCGCGGATAGCTGGGCGTCGAATCCGGAAAAGGATGGGCGCATGGTGCACTTCAAGACCGCTCAGGTGATCGAGTTTGAACAGGCGGGCCATTGGCTGCATCACGATCAGTTCGATCGCTTTATCGCGACTCTGCGGGATTTCCTGTAGTTCGGGGCTGCATATTTGCCTAAAAATCAGGCAATCGATTAACTTATAGGCACGCGCTTCCTCGCAGCCGCACAATAATCCTTTGTTTGCTCCTCTGTGTCGCCTGTCAGGCAGTTTGGCACGCTTGATGCATGTCCCCTGGCAGGCCGGGCAGTCCGGCGTGCCACAGGGGTATTTGATGAAGTTCATCATCGCCGTCATAAAGCCATTCAAGCTCGATGAAGTGCGCGAAGCGCTCGGAGCAATCGGGATCGCCGGAATGACCGTTACCGAGGTCAAGGGATTCGGTCGTCAGAAAGGCCAGACCGAAATTTACCGCGGCGCGGAATATTCCACCAACATGCTCCCCAAGGTGAAGCTGGAAATCGCGGCCAGCGATGAGGTCGCCGCCCAAGTGGTTGAGACCATCCAGCAAACCGCCAACACCGGCGCAATCGGCGACGGCAAGATCTTCGTCCTCGATCTGTCGTCCGCCACCCGCATTCGCACCGGCGAAGCTGGCGAGACAGCTCTGTGAGCGGCGCGGCGATGGGTTTTTCGAAGGGCAACAGAATGACGCGTAACGTGGTAAAACTGGCAGGTCTTGGGATGGCGGCGCTGATGGCTGCTCCTGCGCTGGCCGCTCCGGCCGTGCCCAATCCGGGCAATAATGCATGGATGATGACAGCAACGCTGCTGGTGTTGATGATGATCATTCCCGGGCTGATGCTTTTTTACGGCGGATTGACCCGCTCCAAGAACATGCTTTCCACCATGACCCAGATCGGCGCAACAGCGTCGCTGGCCATGCTGATTTGGGTGATGTGGGGCTTCAGCCTCGCATTCGGTGATACGACTTATGAGGGCACGCTGGGCCTGTTCGTGAGCGGCGGAAGCTACTTCCTTGCCGGAACGGACATGGACAGCACGGCGGCTACCTTCAGTGATGAAGTCATAAGCAAATATGTCTTCATCAGTTTCCAGATGACCTTCGCTGCCATCACCAGCGCGCTGATCCTTGGCGCGACCGCCGAGCGGATGAAATTTGCCGCGGTGATGATGTTTGTGCCGATCTGGCTCACGATCGTCTACTTCCCGATTGCCCATATGGTGTGGGCCGAAGGTGGCCTGCTGTTCGAAGATGGTGCGCTGGATTTTGCAGGCGGCACGGTGGTGCACATCAACGCCGGGATTTCCGGTCTGGTGCTCGCCTATCTGCTCGGCAAGCGTCGCGGCTGGCCGAATGAGCCGATGCCGCCGCATAGCCTCACGCTGACTATGGTTGGCACGGGCCTCTTGTGGGTGGGCTGGTTCGGGTTCAACGCCGGCTCTGCGCTTGAGGCTGATGGTTCGGCGGGTCTGGCGATGATCAACACCTTCGTGGCGACGGCTGCTGGCGCACTCACCTGGATGGTGGTGGAGCGGGCAATGGGCCACAAGGGTTCGGCACTCGGCTTCTGCTCGGGCGTGATCGCGGGGCTTGTCGCGGTGACGCCTGCGGCTGGTAACAGCGGCCCGTTTGGCGCGATCCTGCTCGGCATCCTGTCGTCGGTGGTCTGCTACTTCTTTGTTGCCAAGGTGAAGGCCAAGTTTGGCTATGACGACTCGCTGGATGCTTTCGGCATCCACGGTGTCGGCGGCATTGTCGGCGCGATTGGCACCGGCGTGGTTTACCAACCCTTCCTCGGTGGCCCCGGCGATGGCGAAGTCGCGCTGGGTGCGCAGGTCTGGATCCAGACTTTCAGCGTGCTCGTGACGATTGGCTGGGCCGGGATCGGCACTTTGCTGGCGGGCTTCCTTGTCAAGGCAACCATTGGCCTGCGCGTCCACGAAGAGGACGAGGTCAACGGGCTCGACATCTCCGAACACGGGGAGCGCGCCTACAACTAGAGTTTCACAAATTCCCAGTTTGGCGGGGCGAGGCCTCTCTCTCCCTCTCCTCCTCCCCCCGCCTCACATTGTTCCTCCTGCGAACGAACAAACTAGGCATGGCCGGAGCGGTGTAAAAACCCTCCGGCCCTTTTTTGTTTTCGCTCGCCCCTCCGGGCGAGCGTCCTCGCTGCCGTTTCCTCCGCTTCGCTGCGGAGCAGCTGCGGGCGCGTGCTTTTGTTGCCCTATCGCTTCGCTACTTGAGTGCAGGTGCGCTTGTGGCCCTTCCTTCGGCGGGCCGGATCAGTGCGAACGACGAGAATTATTGCTGGTTCGGGCGCGCAGCGACCGCAAGGCCGACTAGCCGCCGCGCCTTATGGCGCGTAAGCCAAGCGGCCCGGATGGGCCGCGCCCGGCGCTTGAGGGCGCAAACTATTCAACCGCCATCACAAAGTCCGCGCAGCGCTCACCGATCATAATGCTCGGCGCGTTGGTGTTGCCGCCGACGATCTTGGGCATGATGCTGGCATCGGCCACCCACAGCCCTTCGAGGCCCTTCAGCCGCAAGGTCGGATCAACCACCGCGTCCTCGTCTGCGCCCATGCGGCAGGTGCCAACCGGGTGATAGACGGTGTCGGCGCGACTGCGGATGAGTTCATCAAGCGCTGCATCGTCATTGAGATCAACCGGGTGGCGATCGGTTGGGCCAAAGGCCTGCATCGGCGGCGCATCGACAATCCGGTGTGACAGGCGCACGCCTGCGCGCAAAACCGCCAGATCGCGTTCATCGCTGAGGAAATTGGGATCAATCACTGGCGCTGCGCCCGCATCGCGCGACCCCAGCCGCACTGTCCCGGTGCTTTCCGGGCGCAGCACGCAGGCGTGGAGCGAGAAGCCATGCTTGTTCTTGACCTTCTCGCGCCCGTGATCTTCGAGCACCGCAGGCACGAAATGCCACTGGATATCGGGCGCCGGGCTATCGGGCATGACCTGCCAGAACCCGCCCGATTCGGCATAGGGCGTTGTCATCACGCCGGTGCGCTTGCGGCGGTGTTCGACCATCGCGGCGACCATTTTGAGGCTGCCCTTCAAGGTGCTGCCAATCGGAATATCGCTCTGCGTCTCCCAGCCCGAGACATAGTCGATATGGTCTTGCAGATTGCTGCCCACCGCTGGCTTGTTGAGCACAACCTCAATGCCATGCTCCTGCAGATGCGCGGCTGGGCCAATCCCAGACAGCATCAGGATTTGCGGCGAATTAAACGCCCCTGCCGACAGCACCACGCCGCGCCGGGCATGGAGCACTTCGGATTTGCCACTGCGCCGCACTTGAACGCCGGTCACGCGGCCTTCTTCGATCACCAGCCGTTCAACGAGGCTGTCGGTGCGAACCGCGAAATTGCCTTGCCCCCGGATCGGCTCAACATAGGCGCGCGCGGCTGACCAGCGCTCGCCTTTGCGCTGAGTGACCTGATACAGGCCAAAGCCTTCCTGCCGCTCGCCATTGAAGTCGGAATTGGTGCGCAGTTGGAGCGCCGCTGCGGCCTCGACAAAGGCATGGCTTGCTGGGTTGGCAGCCGTCTGGTCGGAGACGAACAAAGGCCCGCCTGCGCCGTGATAATCATCCCCGCCGCGCTCGTTCGCCTCGGCGCGTTTGAAGTAGGGTAGCACATCCTCATAGGCCCAGCCGGTGCAGCCCTCAGCTGCCCAGTTGTCATAATCCCAACGATGGCCGCGAATATAGACCATGGCGTTGATCGCCGAGGAACCGCCCAGGCCACGCCCGCGCGGCTGATAGCCGATGCGGCCATTCAAGCCCTTTTGCGGGACAGTTTCATAGCGATAATTCGATTTTTCCGGGATGAAGGGCATGAAGCCCGGCGTCTTGATCCAGACGTTGTCGTTGCGTCCGCCAGCTTCCAGCAAGCACACCCGGCGCGTGCCATCAACGGCAAGGCGGCCTGCAACAGCGCTGCCCGCGCTGCCACCGCCGATGACGATGTAGTCAAAGCTTTCCATGATCTCTCCCTTTATGGGGGCAGAGACTAGGCAGCTTCTTGCGCGCCTGCAATCCGGTTTTGATCAGCCACTGAATTTTGCAATGCCGCTCCGCGACCGGTGCGCTGTTCCCAACGGGCGCGGATCATGTCGGATGTCTCACGGCTGCCATCATGGCTCCAGCCGGGTTCGCGCAGGAGGTAGGAGAGCTTATGCCGCCACGGCGCACGGAGGATGTCCGAAATCATGCCGACCCATTCATGGAACACCGCCCACAAGAGGTTGAAACTGCCGAGCTGCTTCACAATGCCATAGCGAATCGGCTCGTCGTCAACCTCAGGCGTAAAGGTGCCGAACAGCTTATCCCACACGATAAACACGCCAGCATAATTGCGATCGAGATAGCGCGGATTGGTGGCGTGGTGGACGCGGTGGTGTGAAGGCGTGTTCATCACCGCTTCGAACCAGCGCGGCATTCGCTTGATCGCCTCGGTGTGGATCCAGAACTGGTAGATGAGGTTGAAGCCACCACAAATCGCGATCATCACCGGGTGAAACCCGAGCAGCACCAGCGGCACGGCAAACAGAAAGCCGAAAGTGAGCGGCCCTGTCCAGGTTTGCCTGAGCGCGGTGGAGAGGTTGTAATGCTGGCTGGAATGGTGGTTCACATGAGCTGCCCACATCCAGCGGATGCGGTGTCCGGCGCGGTGCACCCAATAATATTTAAGATCATCAAGGATGAAGCAAACCGGCCATGCCCACCACACCGCCCACCATTCCGGCCCCATATCGAACACGCGGAATTCATAGGCGGCAAAGAACGCCCACACCGCAAAACCGCCGAGCAGTGCACCTGCTACCGTTGAGCCCAAGCCGAACAGCAGGCTGACCAATGTATCCTTGGGCTCGTAAGCCTGTGGCGCACGGAATTTGGCCCAGATCATCTCAGCCAGCACCGCAATGACAAACAGCGGCACGGCATATTGGACGGGATTGAATTCAGGCATCAAGCCCCTCACTTAGCCGATTAATTGCCTCGGCCCAAGCCTGCGGCTCGTCCAAGTCCAGATGAACAGGGCCAAACCGCCGCTCACCGCAATCAACGCTTAGGCCTGCGTCAGTGACGCTGGCGCAGGCGCCTGTTCCAAGGATGCGTCCGGCAAAGCGGTTGCCATGGCGGCGAATAATCATGATGCGACCTTGCGAATCGCGCACCAGCGCAGCGGTGCAATCACGGGACAGGGCGAAATCGCACACTTCAAAGCCGTCGGCCACTTCGCTCGCTGCGCTCTGCAGCGCGGCTTCATCGGCCAGCAGCGGCGCTCCGCCCAGCTTGAGCCACCATGCCAATCCGGGAAGCGCAAGAATCGCCGCCAGCGATCCGGCAGTCTGGACCAGCAGTGGCGGCAAGCTCATCGTTGCAGTCGCCTCAGCGCGCTGCCAGCATGTCCACCATCGCTCGCACCGGACTGATGTCGTAGCCTGCCTGAGCGGCAGCAGCGGCAATGGTATCAGGCGAAGTGCCGAGCTTGGCCTGGGCAAGAGCCCACAGCAAAGTCGAGCGCGTGCCCGAGCGGCAATAGCCAAGCGTCGCGCCCGTGTTGGCCTCAAGCGCTGCGATCAGCGCGTCGACTTGAGGTTCGGAAAAACCCGAATGGCCAATGGGAATGGCGACATAAGAAAGCCCGGCGGCTTCGGCTGCTGCAGCAATTTCATCACCTTGCGGGGCTGAAGGGTCCTCGCCATCGGGACGATTATTCACAATCAGCGTCACGCCCACGGCCTTGGCCTCGGCAATATCATCAAGGCTGATCTGCGGGCTGGCCAGCATGGTGTCGGAAAGCTTGCGGAAATCGCTCATGTATCAGGTCTCCTCCACAGGCCGCATGCAGGGAGCAGGGCCGGTTGCGGCATCTCTAGCGGCCTTGGGCTGGGAGGCAAGAGCAGGTGCAGTGGTCGGCGCAAGGTTGCATATTTTTACAAAACGCGGCGAGTCCGTAAAATTATTCGCAAAGCAACTCTTTGTGCGCTATGTCTTGCAACGCTGATGTCCCATGCATTTGTGCAGCGGACTGGCAAGCTGGGAATGGCTGGCCGCTTGGCCATAACCGGCGCGATGATTTGCAGGCGGCGTGACAAGGTATGAATTGATTTATGGGTTACGATAGGGGGCGCCGGCGCGGCCGCGACAAGCGTGACGGTTTTGGCGAAGACAACTTCGATCCGTTTGGTGGCGGTATGGATGGCTTTCCTCCGCCGCGCAGCTTCGGGAATGAGCGCTCCGGCAATGATCGCGGCGGTTTTGGCGGAGGCGATCGCGGCGGCTTTGGCGGTGGTGACCGCGGCGGTTTCGGCGGCGGCCCGCGTGGCGGCGGCGGCCCGCGTGGCCCCGGCGGCGGTGGCCCCGGCGGCGGTGGCGGTGGCGGTGGGTTCAACCGCATGCCTGCGCAGGTCGTTGGCACTGGTAAAGGCGTGGTGAAATTCTTCAACGCACAAAAGGGCTTCGGCTTCATCCAGCAGGAAACTGGCGGCGAAGATGTGTTTGTTCACATCAGCGCGGTGGAGCGTGCTGGGCTTGAGGGTCTGGCAGAAGGCCAACAGCTTGAGTTCAACCTGGTGGATCGCGGCGGCAAGATTTCCGCGCAGGATTTGCAGGTCGTGGGTGATGTGATCGCGGTTGCGCCGCGTGCCCCGGCTGCTCCTCAGCGCGAATTGACGGGCGAACGGGTCACGGGCACTGTCAAGTTCTTCAATTCGATGAAGGGCTTTGGCTTTTTGGTGCGCGACGATGGTCAGCCCGATGCTTTTGTGCACATCAGTGCGGTTGAGCGTTCAGGCCTTTCGGCCATTAACGAGGGCGAGCGTTTCGAATTTGATCTTGAGGTTGACCGACGCGGCAAGCATTCGGCGGTCAATCTCGTTCCGATCGAGGCTTGATCCTGCCCTGACTTGTCCCCGTGTTTGACGCGGGTTTCAGGCAGGATTATTGACACGCCAATGGCGGCTCTTTGCGGGGCCGCCATTTGCTTTTTGCTTCCGTATCTCTCGCAAACATTCAGCAGGAAATGCCCATGTCTACACCAGCGCTCATGCCCGTCTATCCGCGTTGCGGCGTGCGGCCCGTGCGAGGCGAGCACTGTCACCTGATTGATGAAAACGGCACGCGCTATCTCGATTTTGCGAGCGGGATCGCAGTCAACCTGCTTGGCCATTCGCACGAAGGCCTGATCCGCGCGATTCAGGAGCAGGCGGCAACGCTGATGCATGTCTCGAACCTTTATGGAAGCCCGCAGGGCGAGGCGCTGGCGCAGGCGCTGGTCGATGTGACCTTTGGCGACACGGTGTTCTTCACCAATTCGGGCGCCGAAGCGGTCGAGGCGGCGATCAAGTGCGCGCGCGCCTATCACCAGAATGCGGGCGAGGCTGGCGATCCGAATCGCTTTGAACTCATCACCTTTCACAACGCTTTCCACGGCCGCACCATGGCAACCATCAGCGCCTCGAATCAGGCCAAGATGCACCACGGCTTCTCGCCGCTATTGAGCGGGTTTAAATATGCGCCTTTCGATGATCTGGACGCCGCCAAGGCGCTGATCGGGCCGAACACCGCGGGCTTTCTGGTTGAGCCCATTCAGGGCGAAGGCGGCATCCGCCCGGCGTCCGAGGGGTTCATGCAAGGCCTGCGCGCGCTCGCGGACGAGCATGATCTCTTGCTGGTGCTCGACGAAGTGCAATGCGGCGTCGCGCGCACCGGCACCTTCTACGCCTATGAGCAATACGGCATCGAGCCCGATATTCTCGCGACTGCCAAGGGCATTGGTGGCGGCTTCCCGCTCGGCGCCTGCATCGCCACCGCCAAGGCCGCGCGCGGCATGACTTTCGGCACCCATGGTTCGACCTATGGCGGCAATCCGCTGGCGATGGCGGCGGGCATGGCAGTGATGAAGGCCGTCGCCAACGAGGAATTCCTCGCAAGCGTGCGCGAAAAGGGTGAGCGGCTGCGCGCGCGCCTCGAACAATTCATCGGCAATTACCCGGACATGTTCGAACTGGTGCGTGGCAAGGGGCTGATGCTGGGGCTCAAGATGAAGTTCGAGAGCCGCCCCTTCTATGTCCACCTGCGCGATCATCACCAACTGCTGACTGTGGCAGCGGGCGACAACACGATCCGCATTCTGCCGCCGCTGGTGATCGGGGACGCCGAGATCGAGGAATTTTTCGACAAGCTTTCGGCCGGCGCTGCCAGCTTCACAATCCCCGAGGCGGCGTGATGGCGCATTTCCTTGATCTTAATGACGCTGGCGCTGATGCGATCGCGGCAATGCTCAACGATGCGATGGATCGCAAGGCGGCACGCGCTGGCTTGCCCAGGGGTGCGCCGGATGCGGATGCGCCGCTCAAGGGCCATGTCTTGGCGCTGGTGTTCGAGAAGAATTCGACCCGCACCCGTGTCAGCTTCGACATTGCCATGCGCCAGTTGGGTGGGAGCGTGCTGCTGCTCGATTCGGCCTCAAGCCAATTGGGTCGCGGCGAGACCATTGCTGACACCGCCCGCGTGCTGAGCCGCATGGTCGATGGTATCATGCTGCGCACCGACGATCATGCCAAGATCGAGGAAATGGCGGTCCACGCGAGCGTTCCGGTGATCAATGGGCTGACCGACCGCTCGCATCCGTGCCAGATCGTTGCAGACCTTCTGACCGTGATCGAGCACGGCAAATCGTTGCCCGGCCTTGAAGTTGCCTGGTTTGGTGACGGCAACAACGTGCTGCATTCGATCCTTGAGGCGGCCGGACTGTTCAAGTTCAACGTCCGGGTGGCGACGCCTGCGGGCTATGAACCGGATGCCGAATTTGTGGAGATGGCACGCAGCGGAGGGGCTATCATAACTCTCACGCAGGACGCTGCCAAAGCCGCGAGCGGCGCCGATGTTCTTGTTACCGATACCTGGGTTTCGATGGGTCAGGCCCATGCCGAGGAAAAGCTCGCCGCGATGGCACCCTACCAGGTCAACTCAGCGCTGATGGCCCACGCCAAGAGCGATGCAATCTTCCTCCATTGCCTGCCCGCCCATGTCGGCGACGAGGTGAGCATGGAGGTGTTCGAGGGGGCGCAATCGGTGGTCTTCGATGAAGCGGAAAACCGTATCCACGCCCAGAAATCGGTGTTGCTCTGGGCCTTTGGCAAGCTCGCTGTTTGAGGGGGCTTACCCTCTCGGCCAGCCGCCCCCATATAGGCCCCCAAATGGACTACCTGATCGAACCTTCGCCCGAAACTTTCGCTGACAAGCTGCTTGGCTTTACCCTGCCGACCCGGGGCGCGCGCGGGCGCGTGGTGCGGCTTGATGGCTTGCTCGACGCAGTGCTCTCAGCCCATGATTACCCGCCGCCGATCACGCACCTTCTGGGCGAGGCCTTGGTGCTTGCTGCGCTAATGGGCGGTTTGCTCAAGGGCGAGAAAGCGCAGCTTACCATGCAGGCGCAAACGCAAGGCGGGATCGTGAACCTGCTTGTGTGCGATTACCGCGACGGCGCGGTGCGCGGCTATGCCGATTTTGATGCACAGCGGCTGGCGGCGCTCGGCGCTAACCCCTCACTGGCGGCGCTGTTTGGCGCTGGCTATCTTGCGGTAACTTTCGAGACCGAGCACGGGCAGCGTTATCAGGGGATTGTTCCGCTGGAAGGTGACAGCATGGCGGAGGCCTGCGAGACCTATTTCAGCCAGTCCGAGCAGGTTCCCACGCTGATCCGCGTCGCCAGCCGTGCTGCTGGCGGCAAGCGATCGGCAGCGGGCATCCTGATCCAGCACCTGCCCGATGGCGAGGAAGGGCGCGAGCGGCTTCATGTCCGTATGGACCACCCCGATTGGGAGCATGTCGCAATCCTGGGCGGCAGCATCAGCCATGAGGAATTGCTCGACCCTGCTCTGTCGCTGGAGGCCATCACATGGCGGCTGTTTCATGAAGAAGATGAAATTCGCGTCCAGCCCGGAGCAGCGCTGGTGCGCGGGTGCCGGTGCACGCTGGAGCATTACGCTGCGGTGATCGCGCGCTTTCCTGAAGCAGAGCAGCGTGAAATGTGCAACGAGCAGGGCATTATCGAGATCGACTGTGCGTTTTGCTCACGCATATTCGAGCTTGCTTTGTGATGCCCGGTGTGACGGTTTTGGCCAAGACAATGCGCCGCCTTTGCCGCTATCGCTTAAAGCTGCCAATTTCCCGGGGGAAGGGGGAGCGTATGACTATTCAAGGCACATTCGCCGCGCTGGCTTTGATCGGCGTGGGCTCAATCATGCTAATGGAAGTGCCGCAGGCCGCCGCTCAGCCGCAAGGACTGGCTATGCTTGGTGGACTTGCCAAGGGCGAATGGACTGTCAAGCATCGTGATGGCTCGCCCGATCGGAAGGTCTGCGTGCGCAGCGGACAGGAGTTGATCCAGCTTCGCCATCCCGAAGGTGGCTGCAGCCAGTTCGTGATCGAAGACGCCGCCGCCAAGGTGACGGTGCAATACACCTGTCCGAACAATGGCTTTGGGCGGACCAATATCCGCCGTGAAACCAACTCTCTGGTGCAGATCGAAAGCCAGGGCATTGCCGATGGCCTGCCGTTCCAGTTCACCGCCGAAGCGCGCCGCACGGGTCGGTGCTGATCCAGTCATGACAGTGGCTGAGGGCGTTGTGACGAGGCCGATTGCGGTCGTTTTGCTGTCGGGCGGGCTTGATTCGATGGTAACCGCGGCGCTCGCGCAGGAACAAGGCTATGCAGTTCACGCTTTGAGCGTCGATTATGGCCAGCGCCACCGGCTCGAACTCGAATCAGCACGCCGTATTGCCAATAAGCTTGGCGTCGCGCGCCATGTCGAAATTGCACTTGATCTGCGCGCGTTTGGTGGGTCGGCTCTGACCGACAATATTGATGTCCCCAAGGGCGGTGTCACCGATCATATCCCGGTCACTTACGTGCCGGCGCGCAATCTGGTGTTTCTTGCGCTGACCACCGCCTTTGCCGAAGGTTCGGGCGCGCGCGACGTTTTTATCGGAGTAAATGCGCTCGATTATTCCGGCTATCCCGATTGCCGACCGGAGTTCATTGCCAGTTTCGCTGAAACCGCAAGGCTGGGCACAAAGGCCGGTATCGAAGGATCGCCCTTTACGATCCACGCCCCGTTGCAGCACCTGACCAAGGCTGACATTGCCCGCGAATGCGCCCGCTTGAGACTAGACCCGGCGTGGAGCTGGTCGTGCTATGATCCGACACCTGATGGCATGGCCTGCGGCTTGTGCGATTCCTGCCGCTTGCGCAAAAAGGGTTTTGCCGAAGCGGGAATTGTCGATAGCACGCCATATCGCGCCTAGCGGGCCCGGCGCTGCGCCGGGGGGATCATTTGGGATGGGATTAATTTCTTGAGCGAAGAACAATTGGCTGGCGCAGACGCCGCCAACGCGCCGGTGCCTGCATACAGCTGGTATGCCTTGAGCGTACTCGTGCTGGTCTATGTGCTGAATTTCATCGACCGGCAGATTCTCTCGATCCTGGCCAATGATATCAAGGCCGATCTCGGCGTGGATGATGCCTATCTCGGCTTTCTCTACGGCACTGCCTTTGCGGTGTTTTACTCACTCTTCGGGATCCCGCTCGGTAAATTGGCGGACAGTTGGAAGCGCACCCGTTTGCTCGCTTTGGGGCTTGCGGTGTGGTCCACCATGACGGCGTTGTCGGGCTTTGCCAAGAATGCGACGATGCTGACTGTGGCGCGCGTGGGCGTCGGGGTGGGTGAGGCAACCGCAAGCCCTTCAGCCTATTCGCTGATTTCGGACTGGTTTCCGGCACGCATCCGGGCGACCGCACTCGCGATCTATTCGTCGGGGCTCTATATCGGCGGGGGCGTTTCGTTGCTGATCGGTGCGTTGATCGTTGAGAACTGGAACGCAGCCTTCCCCGGCGGGGGGCCCATGGGTCTCAGGGGTTGGCAAGCGGCGTTTCTGGCGGTGGGGATACCGGGACTGTTGCTGGCGCTGTGGGTGCTTTCCCTTCGCGAACCGGTGCGTGGCGCAATCGATGGGCTGACGACGCCTGAAGACCCTACCCCGTTCAAGGGCTTTTTTGCCGAGCTGTTGCAGGTCATCCCGCCATTCACGATTATCGGCGCTGTTATGCGCGGGCCAAGGGCTCTGGTGATCAATCTGGCGGGGCTTGGCGGTTTTACCATCCTCGCACTTGTGCTGTCACAGCTTATCCCAGCCACGGCAAATATCATCACCGGGTTTGAGGATGGTTCGTGGAAGATTTCCGATCAATGGCTGTTTCTGGGCTTGGGCTATTATGCGGTGTTCAGCTGGGCGATGGGCCTGCACCAGCGCGACTTGCCGACCTTTCGCCTGACCTGGGGCTCACCGGCGTTTCTGACCGTGATCCTTGGCTATGGAATGGTCGCCTTCATCTCCTATTCGATCTCCTATTGGGCAGCGCCCTATGGAGAGCGAATGCTAGGTGCCTCGAAGTCGGAACTGGGGCTGTTTCTGGGCGCGCCGGGCGCGGTCGGGGGGTTCCTCGGGGTGATTTTGGGAGGTGCGATGGCGGACTTCCTGCTCAAGCGTAGAGCGGATGGTCGAATTCTGGTGATCCTGTTCGGGTTGCTGACGCCGATCCCCGTTGTCTATTTTATCTTCACCACCCAAAGCATTGTGCTGTTTTATGTGCTCGCCTTTGTGCAGAGCCTGCTTACGTCCTCAGCGCTGGGAGCGGCCGCGGCCACCAGTCAGGCGCTGGTTCTCCCACGCATGCGCGGCGTCGCGACTGCGATATTCTTTCTTGCTACCACTTTGGTGGGGCTAGGGGTTGGCCCGTTCATGGCCGGCTATGTCTCCAAGATCAGCGGTGATGATCTTGGCACGGGCGTGCTGTCGACCCTGGTGGTAGCGCCGATCGGTTTGGTTATGCTGCTTGCTGCGATGCGACTGGTGCCGGGAGCGATCTCAGGGTTGCTCGATCGGGCGCGTGCTGCTGGTGAGGTTATCTAGGGCCTGTGGGGATTCACAAGCGGGTTGAATTGTGATTCAAGCTTGGGATGGACCGCTATGTGCTGACAGACGCCCAGTGGGCGAAGATCGAACC
>MEDW01000060.1 GCA_001724215.1 Erythrobacter sp. SCN 62-14
CATGGGGGTGCGTGAGATCAAGATCGCGCGCCATGGTTCGGATCACTGCAAGTTGCTGGAAATCTTTCTCGCCAAACAGCGCCATGTCGGGCTGGACCTGATTGAACAGTTTGCACACCACTGTGGCGACGCCATCAAAATGGCCCGGCCGCGCTGCGCCGCACAGCCCCTCGCTGACGCCCGAGACATGAATTGTGCTGGCAAACCCGGCTGGATACATCACCTCGGGCGAAGGTGCCCACAACAGCGCGCAACCTTCAGCCTCCAGCATCGCGGCATCCTCGGCCAATTGCCGCGGATAAGCCGCCAGATCTTCGTTGGGGCCAAACTGTTTGGGATTCACGAAGACCGAGGCAACCACATAATCGGCAAGCTTGCGGGCGCGCCGCACCAACGTGAGGTGGCCCTCGTGCAGCGCGCCCATGGTTGGGACCAGCGCGATGCGGCCCCCACCTTCTCGCAACTGTCCCAAGGCGGTTCTCAACATGCCTGTCGTCTTGACTGTTTGCACCGCTGCGCCTCCAAGGATAAACCGCTTGGGGTTGCCCTAGCGGCCTAGCCTGCCCGATTTCAAGCCGCCCCGCTTGTAAGCCGCAAAAGTGTTGGAAAGCCTCCTGTCCATGCCTCCTTCTGCGCCAACCGCTGCCTTTCCCCAAACGAAACCCGGTGTGCCTGCGCCGCACCATCACGCGCATCGCATCGTTTTTGCCAATGAAAAGGGCGGCACCGGCAAATCGACCACGGCGGTGCATGTCGCCGTTGCGCTGGCCTATCAGGGAGCGCGAGTGGCCTCACTCGATCTCGACCCCCGTCAACGCACCATGCACCGCTATATCGAAAATCGCCTTGGCACGCTGGAAAAGCGCGGCCTGACCTTGCCGACGCCTTATTGCGAGGTGTTTCGCGGCGAGACCACCGGCGATCTGATCGCGGCAATCAGGCGGCTTGAGGCGAGCTATGATTTCCTCATCATCGACAATCCGGGCCGCGATGATCCTTTTGCGCGGCTGGCGGTGGAGCACGCGGACACGCTGGTCACGCCGATGAACGACAGCTTTGTCGATTTCGATCTGATCGGTCAGGTTGATGCCGAGACATTCAAGGTGAAGAAGCTGTCGTTTTTTGCTGAGCTGATCTGGGAAGCGCGCCTCAAGCGCAGCCGCATGACGATCGAACAGCGCCGCCCGGAGATGGACTGGATTGTGGTGAGAAACCGCACCGGCCATGTCGAGGCGCGCAACATGGCCCGCCTGCAAAAAGCACTGGGGGAGATGGCCAAGCGCGTTGGGTTTCGTGTGACCCACGGGTTATCGGAACGCGTGATCTACCGCGAATTGTTCCCCTCCGGCCTCACCCTGCTCGACAAGGGGCATCTCGGCGAACTCGGCACCAGCCATCTGGTGGCCCGTCAGGAATTGCGCGCTTTGGTCAAAGCGCTCGCGCTGCCGGGCCTTGGGCGCGACCAACCGGAGGCTGCGCCCGCCTGATGCTTCTGCGGCTTGCCATTTTGCTGGCGATCGGCTGTGTCCTGTTCCGCTGGGCCTTTGGCGAATGGCCGTGGTCCAATCTCATGCATGGCAGTAAGGGCGGGGCGCGGCGCCAGGGGCTGGCCAAGGCGCGCGCATTGCTGGGGGTGACGTCGGCGGCCAGCCGTGAGGAGATCATCGCTGCGCACCGCCGCCTTGCTGCGCTGGTGCATCCCGATCGTGGCGGCAGCAATGATGCTCTGCGCGAAGCCAATGCCGCGCGCGATCTTTTGCTGGGAGAATTGCCCCCTACAACCGGCCAAGATTAGAAATATCGCGGGATTGACACAATTCGCGGCCAGTCGCAGGCGCATCCTTTGCACGAACAGTGCAGCGCAGTCAGTTCTTCAGGAGCCTGTTTTTCATGAAACACCTTTTTCACCCGACGATCCTGCGCGAATATGACATCCGCGGGGTGATTGGTGAAACGCTCGGCGCCGATGATGCCCGGGCCATCGGCCGCGCCTTTGGCACCTTGTTGATCCGCGCTGGGGGCAGGGCAGTGGCAGTGGGGTATGACGGGCGCGTTTCCTCACCCATACTTGAACACGCGCTCGTCGAAGGGCTTACTGCAAGCGGTTGTGATGTGGTGCGCATCGGTATGGGGGCGACCCCGATGCTCTACTACGCCGAAGCCTCAAGCGAAGAGGTGGAAGGCGGCATTCAGATAACTGGCAGCCACAATCCCCCCAATTACAATGGCTTCAAGATGGTATTTAAAGGGCGTCCGTTCTTCGGCGCCGATATCCAAAAGCTCGGGGAACTGGCAGCAGCTGCGGATTTTGCCAGCGGTTCGGGCAGCGTCACGGCCCGCGACATCATGGGCGAGTATGTCGAGCGCTTGCTCGAAGGATTGGCCGGGGTCGATCACGCCGCTCTCGCCCACCTCAAAGTCGGCTGGGATGCCGGTAATGGCGCGGCTGGCCCCGCTCTGGATGCGCTCGCCAAGCGGCTGCCCGGAGAACATCATCTGCTGTTTACTGACGTTGATGGACATTTTCCCAACCACCATCCTGATCCGACTGTGGAAGCCAATCTCACCGATCTGCGCGCGCTTGTCGCGGCGAAGAACCTCGATTTCGGAGTGGCTTTTGACGGCGATGGGGACCGGATCGGTGCAATCGACAGCACGGGCCGGGTGATCTGGGGCGATCAGCTGTTGATGATCTATGCCGAGGATGTGCTGAAAACCCGCCCGAATGCGACGATTATCGCCGATGTGAAGGCCAGCCGCGCGCTGTTTGACCGCGTGGCGGAACTGGGCGGCCAGCCCTTGATGTGGAAGACCGGTCACTCGCTGATTAAGTCCAAAATGAAGGAAACGGGCGCGCCGCTGGCGGGCGAGATGAGCGGCCATGTGTTTTTTGCCGATGATTACTATGGCTTTGATGATGCGCTTTACGCAGGCGTCCGTCTGCTCGCAGCGACGGCGCGGCTTGGCAAATCGGTGACTGACATGCGCGCCGCCATCCCGCCGATGCTCAACACGCCGGAAATGCGCTTTCAGGTTGATGAGGCGCGCAAATTTGCAGCCATGGCCGAAATCACCCAGCGCCTCACCACCGCGCCGGGGCCGGAGGTGGAAAGCGTCAACGCCACTGACGGCGTGCGGGTCAACACGGCGGATGGGTGGTGGCTGCTGCGCGCTTCGAACACGCAGGACGTGCTGGTGGCCCGCGCGGAAAGCGACAGCGAAGAAGGGCTCAAGCGCCTGATCGCGCAGATTGACGAACAGCTGGCGGCCTCGGGGCTGGAGCGCGGGGAAAGCGTCGGCCATTGATCTGGCGGACCGCGCGCCCCATCAAGGTGGCGTGACGCCGCCGCCTCCCCTTCCGCCCGAAATCGCCGCATGGTTCGAGGCTCGTGGCTGGCGGGTGCGACGCCATCAGTTGGAGATGCTGGCGAAGGCGCGCGAAGGTCGCCACGCCCTGCTGGTGGCCGATACCGGCGCGGGCAAGACGCTGGCGGGGTTCCTGCCGACCTTGTGCGATTTTGCCGGGGGCGCGCAGCTGTTTGATGGTTTGCACACGCTCTATGTTTCGCCCCTGAAGGCGCTGGCGCAGGACGTGAAGCGCAACCTGCTGACGCCGATTGATGAGATTGGCCTGCCCATCCGCGTCGAAACCCGCAGCGGCGACACGCCGTCTGACCGCAAAAAGCGTCAGCGTGAGCGCCCGCCGCATATCCTGCTGACGACGCCCGAAAGCCTTTCGCTGCTGCTGTCTTATCCTGAAAGCACCGATCTGTTTGCCGGGCTGAAACGCATCGTGATCGACGAGGTGCACGCCTTTGCCACCGGCAAGCGCGGCGATCTCTTGGCGCTGGCGCTGGCGCGGCTGAACGCGATTGCTCCGGAGGCTACGCGGGCGGCGCTGTCTGCGACTTTGGCTGAGCCGCGCGTGTTTCAGGAATGGCTCGCCCCGCAAGGCGATTCTGCCGGCGAGATCGCAGCGGCTGATCTGGTGTTGGGCGAGGAAGGGACGGCGCCTGATCTCGAAATCCTGTTGCCTGAAGAAGAGCGCGTGCCTTGGGGCGGCCATGCCGGACGTTGGGCGGTGCCGCGCCTTTATGAGCTTATCAAGGCCAACCGCACCACGCTGGTCTTCACCAACACGCGGTTTCTCGCCGAGTTTATTTTCCAATGCCTGTGGGAGGAGAATGAAGCGCATCTGCCGATCGGCATCCACCATGGCTCGCTTTCCACCGAGGCCCGCCGGAAGGTGGAAGAAGCCATGGGGCGCGGCGAATTGCGCGCGCTCGTTTGCACCGCCAGCCTCGATCTCGGCATCGACTGGGGTGATGTTGATCTGGTGGTGCAGATGGGGGCGCCCAAGGGATCATCGCGCTTGCTGCAACGGATCGGGCGCGCAGGCCACCGGCTCGATGTGGCAAGCCGTGCGGTGCTGGTGCCGGGCAATCGCTTTGAATTCCTCGAAGCGATGGCGGCCAAGGATGCGGTTGATGCGGGCCAGCGCGACGGCGAGGAGTTTCGCGCCGGAGGGCTCGATGTGCTCGCCCAACATATCATGGCCTGCGCCTGCGCCGGGCCGGTTGACGAAGCCGCGCTGCTCGCAGAGGTGAGGCGCGCGCTGGCCTATTCATGGGTCGATGAGGCGACCTTTGCGCGCGTGCTGAATTTCGTGGCCGATGGCGGCTATGCCTTGCGCGCCTATGATCGCTTCAAGCGGATCGTGCGCGGGCGTGACGGCGTGTGGCGGCTGGCTCACCCCAGCCACGCCCAGCGGCACCGGATGAATGCGGGTATCATCGTTGATTCTGAAATGCTGATCGTACGCTTCAGGAACGGCCGCAGCCTCGGCAAGGTCGAGGAACGCTTTGCCGCCCAGCTATCGCCCGGCGATACCTTTTTCTTTGGCGGGATGAGCCTCGAGGTCGAAAGCGTCAAGGACATGGACCTGATCGTGCGCGCGGCGAAGAAGAGTGCGACGATCCCGAGCTATGGCGGCCTGCGCCTGCCGCTCACCACGCATCTCGCTAGCCGCGTGCAAGCGTTGCTGGCGGATCGAGCAGGGTGGGGACGTTTTCCGGATGATGTGCGTGAGTGGCTGGAGATGCAGGACTATCGCTCGCGCCTGCCTGCGCCGGGTGAGTTGCTGGTCGAAAGCTTTCCCCATGGCGGCAAGCATTACACCACCTATTACACCTTTGAAGGGTGGAATGCGAACCAGTCGCTAGGCATGCTGATTACCCGCCGCATGGAAGACCGCGGGCTGATGCCGGCCGGTTTTGTGGCGAATGATTATTGCCTTGCGGTGTGGGGGCTGAAGCCGGTGCGCGATCCCGCGCCGTTGCTCTCGCCCGATATCCTGACCCATGAATTTACCCAATGGGTGACCGAAAGCCACCTCTTGCGCCGTGCTTTCCGCGAAGTGGCGGTGATCAGCGGGCTGGTTGAGCGGCAGCATCCGGGGCAGCGCAAAACCGGCAAGCAGGTCACCTTCTCGACCGATCTCATCTATGACGTGCTCAAGAAGTACGAGCCCGATCACGTGCTGATCGAGGCCGCATGGGCCGATGCCCGCGCGCGGATGACCGATGTCGGGCGGCTGGCTGATCTGCTGGAGCGTTCAGAACGCGAGTTGGTGCATATCGAACTCGACCGGGTATCGCCGCTCGCTGTGCCCGTGATGACTATGATCGGGCGCGAAGCCGTGCCGCAAGGCGCGGTTGACGAGGAATTATTGCTGGAGGCGGAGGCGCTCGCTGCGGCAGCGATGCGCAGCGATGGGCCGTTTGAGCAGGACTAGGCAGCCGACATGAAAAAAAGGGCGGCGCCTCAGCAGCACCGCCCTTCTCATTCATTCGAATTTGGCTGTGATCAGTCCGAACCGCCCCCGCCGGGGCCGCCCTTCCCGAAAGTGCGGTAGCGTTCGTTGCCGACAAAGCCGAACTTCGTGATCCCGGTTGCCTTGATGTCATTCAGCACGCGGGCCGCGATTTCATAGCTGGCCATGCGCTCGGGCTCGAACTGCAATTCCGGCTCAGGCACCATGCGAGTGGTTTCCTGAAGGATCGTGATCAACTGGCCCTCGGTCACCGCATTGCCATTCCACAGGATCACGTCCTGCTCGGTCAGGATCAACTTGTTCTTGACCGGATCGATCTGGATGTCCTGCGGCGGCGGGTTACCCTGCGGAAGATCGATATCGACCGAGTGGGTCGCCACCGGAATGGTGATGATGAACATGATCAAGAGCACGAGCAAGACGTCGATGAGCGGCGTCATGTTCATGTCGATCATTGGTTGGCCGTCGAGCTTGCCTCCGGACATACCCATGTCAGTTACTCCTCAATTCAAACTGGCCGGATTAGCCGCCCGGACGAACCGGGTTGGAGATGAAGCCGACGGTCGGATAGCCAGCCGCCTGCACGTTGTAGATCGCCCCTGCGATGCAGCCCCACGGAGCGTTCACGTCGCCGCGAATATGCACCTGCGGGATCTGATCGGGATCTTCCATGATCGCTTCCGGCCCGCCCGCACGCGTCACAATCGCATCGAGGCGCGAGAAGGCGCGATCATAAAGTTCTTCCGAGGTAACCGGGGTGATGTTGTTGAAATAGACCCGGCATTCGCCGCCACGGAAGGCGCCTTCAAAACCGGGCTCACCCGCGCTGCGACCAGCCGCGTCTGTGGTGCTGATCGTGAGAAGGAGGTTTTCCACCTTGTTCTTCGATTCGACCGACGAGAACACCGGAATTTCCAGCTTCTCGATGGTCTGGATCGCCACCGGAACCGCGATAAGGAAGATGATCAGAAGCACCAGCATCACGTCCACGAGGGGCGTGGTGTTGATGTCCGACATGGGGGTCTCCCCGCCTCCCATCGAAATCGCCATCGTTAATTCCTACCCTATAAAATTACTGGGGCCAAAGCTTTCGCGCGGAACACTCGCTTGCCGGGAGGAAGGAGCCGGTGCCCGTTATCGGGGCGAGACTGGCTCCGATCATGTCCTCTCAACGCGCGCCGGCCGTTTGGTCAAGGGCCGGGGCGAGGGGCCGGCAAAACGCAAGGGTGCGTGTTGCCGGAGCCCGTCGCCTGTGCTCGCAAATTAGGCCTTCTTCGGGGCGGCGGGTTGAGCGGGCTTGGCAGCCGGGGCCGCTGTCACCGCAGGCTTAACCGCGCCATTCGAGTTGATGTAGGCGAGGATGTCGGTCGAGAAGCCGCTCAGCATCTCGGCGATACGACGGTTGCGCGACTGCAGCCAGTTGAAGGCCAGCACCGCGGGCACCGCGACGAGCAGACCGATCGCGGTCATGATGAGCGCTTCACCCACCGGACCTGCCACCTTGTCGATCGAGGCCGAACCTTCGATGCCGATGTTGATCAGCGCGCGGTAGATCCCGATCACGGTGCCGAGCAGACCGATGAACGGAGCGGTCGCACCCACCGAAGCGAGGAACGGCAGGCCGCCCGACAGCACGTAGTTGATCGAATCTTCCGAGCGCTGCAGCGAGCCGTGCATATAATCGTGCGATTCCAGCGCATCGGTCATCTTGCCATGCTCTTCCTGCGCCTTGACAGCATCATCAGCGATCTGGCGCCATGCGCTGTCCTTTTCCAGCTTGGTGGCGGCTTCCTTGAGGCTGGCTGCGCGCCAGAACTGAGTGCGCACGGCTTCGTACTGCTTGAACACCTTGTTCTGCTCGAACAGCTTGGTGAACAGGATGTAGAAGGAGCCGACGCTCATAATGATCATGACGGTCAGGATCGACCAGGCGACCGGGCCGCCTTCTTCCATCGCCTTCATGAAGCCGAATTCGTTGACCGGCGCTTCGCCCGCTGCCGCGGCAAGATAGTAAAGGTTCATTGCGAGTAGTCCTCTTGAAAGATTGTCCCCATGATCGCGGGCCTGACTTCAGGCCGCGACCAAAACTGTGCACTAATTGATCTGGTAGGTAATCCGGGTGCTGAAGGCTCCGGTGGTCGGGTTGCCATCATCATCAAGCGCGGGGTTGAACTGCGCATAGCGCTCCATCCCCTGACAGGCCGCCTGGTCGAGGATCGGCGATCCACTTGAAGCAGTGACCTGACAATTGGCTGCCCGGCCCTGAGGCGTGACAGTGACGCGAACGCCAACAGTGCCCTGGGTTTCCTCACGCAGCGCGCGGGCGGGATAGTTGTCCTGAATGCGCGCAGCCCAGCTGCGTTCATTCTTGGTGGTCGCACCGCGAGCCTTGGAAGGCGCGGGCGGCGGCGCCGGCGGCGCCGGCGGCGCGGGCGGCGGAATGGTGATTGCAGGAGGCGCGGGCGGCGGAATGGTCGCCTGCGTCTGGATTGGCGGCGGCGCCGGAGCAATGCTGATCGGCGGCGGCGGGGCAACCGGCGGAGGCGGTGCGGCCGGCTGCTCAGGCGGCGGCGGCGGCGGTTCGTCCGGCGGGGGCGGGGGCTCCTCAATGTCGACGGTCGTCACCCGCTCAACCACTTTCTTGACCGCCGAAATGGCAAGCCCGGAAATGAGCAGATACCCGATCGCCACATGGATCAACGCCACGATAACAATGGAAATAGCCTTATTTCCATTCATCTGTTGGTCAGCGTAGGCCATCCAGCTTTTTACTCTCCATCACTCACGCCGGAAAACTCCGGCGGAACTCCCATGACCGCGCGCAAAGGCCCGGGCACAGATCCCAAAAAAATGCAGGCATCCCTACGCGGTTCGAGTCCATAGCTGCACAGTCCCTGTACACCCTCACGCCCCAACCGCCTGACGATCATCATGCGCATGCTTCGCACAATCATCAAGCCTGATCGCAGCACGGCCCTATGGTAAGTCCCGTACCCGACAGCGCGGGCTTTAACGGGCAAGCCTTGAGCGATCAAACGCTTTATCGGTTCACCGCCAATTCACTGCACATCATGCTCAGTGTATGGAACGCGAAATGCAGCGGCTCTCAGGGGGTTGAACGCCACCATGCGATACTTACTTAATGAAAAATTAATCAAAAAACTCAGGACCCTATCGGCGCTTGCCGTTTTGCCTTGCGCCCTTGGGGTGGCTGGCGCGCCGGTGGCGGCGCAACCGCTGGCAAGCTCGATTGACGAGGCTAGTCAAATTGCCACCTATGCCGATCTGGCGACACTTTCGGATCAAAGCGAGCAGGTCGTAAAGGTCCAGATTCGCCGCCAGACGGCGCTGAAACCCGAGCGCGCACCGGGCCTCGCGCCGGGATTCGCGCGACTTTATATCGAAGCCAATACGATTGCGGTCATTTCCGGCAAGGGTGGCCTGCCCGCTGCTGTGACCTATCTGGTCGATGTCCCGCTTGATGCAAAGCGCAAGGTCCCCCGCCTCAGGGGGCGCGAAGTGGTGCTGTTCGCGCGCAACGTGCCGGGACGGCTGGGCGAGCTGCAGTTGGTGAGCGAGCAGGCGCAACTGGCTTTCACCCCGCAACTCGAGGCGCGGCTGCGCCCCATCCTCACCGAACTCGTGAGCGGTAAAGCGCCGCCGCGAATCACCGCGATCAGCGATGCTCTGGCCGTTCCGGGAACGCTTGTGGGCGAATCGGAAACGCAGATATTCTTGGCTACAACCAATCGCTCGCCCGCCTCGCTGTCCATTCTGCGGCGTCCTTCGCAGCGGCCAGAATGGGGCGTGTCTTGGGGCGAGATCATCGATTCGGCAGCGCGCCCGCCCGCGCCTGAATCGATCGGCTGGTTTCGTCTTGCCTGCTCCTTGCCGCGCCAACTGCCGAGCAATGCCAATCTTGCACGCGATGCGGCTGCGCGGCGCCTTGCGATGGCCGATTATGGCTATGTGCTCGAACAGCTTGGCCCCTGCGAGCGCCGCATTACGAGGGCTGAGTAATGCGCTTGCCCGCTTGACCGAGCGCTGAGCGCGGCTAAGCGCAGCGGGAACCCTTTGATGGAGACCCGCCCTTGTCCCAAGCCGTGCCTGCCGCCGCGCCCGCCGCTTCCGCTCCCCTGCGCATCGCTATTGCCGGGCTCGGCACAGTGGGGGCCGGTGTGATCCGGTTGCTCGATACAAACCGTGACCTGATCGCAGCCCGCGCCGGGCGCGCGATTGAGGTTGTTGCGGTGAGTGCGCGCGACCGGGGCAAGGATCGCGGCGTTGATATTGCCCGTTTCGCCTGGGAAGATGACATGACCGCGCTTGCGCGGCGTGATGATGTCGATGTGGTGGTGGAACTGGTGGGCGGTTCCGACGGTCCGGCGCTGGCCTGTTCGCGCGCGGCGCTGGGTGGCGGCAAAGGTCTCGTCACCGCGAATAAGGCAATGATTGCGCATCATGGACTGGAGCTGGCTGCTCTGGCCGAGAGCAGCAATGTGCCGCTCAAATTCGAGGCGGCGGTTGCAGGCGGCATTCCGGTCATCAAGGGGCTGCGCGAAGGGACCAGCGCCAACGCGCTCACCAAGGTTTACGGGATCCTCAACGGGACCTGCAATTACATCCTTTCGACCATGGAGCGCACCGGGGCTGATTTTGCCGAGGTGCTGGCTGAGGCGCAAAGACTCGGCTTTGCCGAGGCCGATCCGGCTTTTGACATCGAAGGGGTGGACGCAGGCCACAAGCTCGCGATCCTTGCCGCAATCGGCTTTGGCACGCGGATCGACTTTGCCGGCGTGCGCATCAATGGCATCACGCAGGTCCGCGCCGCCGATATTGCTCAGGCCGATGCGCTTGGCTTTGTGATCCGCCTGATCGGTGAGGCCGATGTCGAGGAAACGTCGGAGGGCGCGCGTCTGCTCCAGCGGGTGCGGCCGTGCCTTATCGCCAAGGGGCATCCCCTGAGTGCGGTCGACGGGCCAACCAATGCGGTGGTGGCTGAAGGGAATTTTTCGGGTCGCCTCCTGTTTCAGGGCGCAGGCGCAGGCGACGGGCCAACCGCCAGCGCAGTGGCCGCCGACCTTATCGACATCGCCCGCGATGAAGTGGGTGCACCCTTTTCGATCCCCGTGGCCAGCCTTGCGGCCCTTGCGCCGGCCGAGCCTGGCCACCGCATGGAGCGCACCTATTTGCGCTTCATGGTCAAGGATCGTCCCGGCGTGCTCGCCGAGATCACTGCCGCGATGCGCGATGGGGCGGTTTCGATCGAGAGCCTCATCCAGCAGGGACGCGGTGTGGACACCGAAGGCGCGGTGATGGTGGCGATGGTCACGCACGAAGGGCCCGAAGCCCATGTGCGCCGCGCGCTGGCGCTGCTTGAAGGGTCTGACAGCCTGTTGGGCGATCCGCTGGTGCTGCCGATCCTCGCCGGGTGACCGGGCACCGCGTCCGGGGCGTTATTTCTTCTTCTTGGGATTGCTTGGCGGACGAATCATGGCCGGTGGAGGTGCGATGCCCATGGCTTCGCGGCGCGCCTTCTCCTGTTCTTCGGTCAGTTCAAGATCCTGCCCCAGTGGCGGCAGACCGCGCGCAATGCGGTCAGCGTCTGATCCTGCGGGCGCCTGTGGCAGAGCGCCGACATCAATCATCAGCGCAGGCGGCGGCACACCGCCAAAGCCGATGCCGAAATTGCCATTGCCAATTCCGAACGTGTTGGGCGGCGGCGGCGCGTTCTTGTTCGCGGTCTCGGCGGCGTAACGCTTCTGCGCTTCAGCCCGGCTGTCACTGAGTAGGCTGCTGCGATCTTCGCCAATTTCACGGCATACAACGATTTCGCCACTGATTGACCCGGCATCGGCGCGGTCGACGCATTCCTGCACTTGGGCCTGATTGACCTCTCCGCGTGGCCGGGTGACCATCACATTAATCTTTTGCCGGGGTTCGCCCGAAGGCGTTTCCTGTGCCTGCGTCGCGGATTTGTCATCGCGCGCAGCTAGCGGCGGTGCGACGCACAAAGCTGCCATCGCGCTGCCCACCAAAGCGATGCGCAAATGTTTCATGAGGGGCACAGCATTGCTCGACAAACCCTGCTCCTTGGGCTTAAGCGCACCGGGCATCATTCCTGTTCGACAAAGGCTGACACACGCATGAACACACCACACACCGCGCAGCACGATAGTGGCCTCACCGCTGCTAAGCAAGACGGACCCGCAGGGGCGATGCAACGTGTGCTCGTGCTGGAAATGGTGCGCGTCACCGAAGCGGCCGCGATCGCTGCAGCCGGCCTGATTGGTCGTGGCGATGAGAAAGCCGCCGATGCCGCTGCGGTCGAAGCAATGCGGCGCGCCTTCGACAATCTCTACATCGATGGCACGGTGGTGATCGGCGAGGGCGAACGCGACGAAGCGCCGATGCTTTACATTGGCGAGAAAGTTGGAATGGGCAAGGGGCCCAGAATCGACATTGCGCTCGATCCGCTTGAAGGGACCACCATCACCGCCAAGGCTGGTCCCAATGCGCTGGCCGTGCTGGCGGCAGCGGAAGAAGGCTGTCTGCTGAACGCGCCTGATGTCTATATGGACAAGTTGGCGGTGGGACCGGGTTATCCCGAAGGCATCATTGATCTTGCCAAGTCTCCGACCGAAAACGTCAAGGCGGTGGCTGTGGCTAAGGGTGTGGAGCCGTCGCAGATCAATGTTTGCGTGCTTGACCGCCCGCGCCATGCCGAACTGATCGCGGAATTGCGCAGCCTTGGCTGCGGCGTCGTCTTGATCGGCGACGGAGATGTGGCCGGCGTGATCGCGGTGACCGACGAGGAAACCACGATTGATATGTATATGGGCCAGGGCGGCGCACCCGAAGGCGTGCTCGCTGCTGCTGCTTTGCGCTGTGTGGGCGGGCAGTTCAACGGGCGGCTGGTGTTCCGCAACGAGGATGAAAAGGCCCGCGCAAGGAAGTGGGGCATCGAAGATTTGAACCGCATCTACAAGCTGGAAGATCTGGCCAAGGGCGACTGCATCTTTGCCGCGACCGGCGTGACGAGCGGCTCCTTGCTCGACGGGGTCAAGCGTCGCCGTAAGCCGACTGGCGAGACGATCCTCACCACTGAAAGCGTCGTCATGCGCGCGTCGTCAGGCACAGTGCGCTGGGTAAAAGGCGAGCACCGGATCGGTTGAGGCGTCAAAGAGAGCAAGGGCTGCGGCAATCGCAACGGCCCTGCGCACGGCAAACAAGACAGTGCGCTGGGTAAAAGGCGGCTACCTGATCGGTTGAGCCCGTCGCAGCCCCGCGCGCGAACTGCGCTTGCAGCAAGCGCGGCGGTCCTCGCGCGGACCCCCAGCAAGTACTCCGAGCACCGGATCGGGTGAGGCGGCTGCAGCCCTGCGCGCGCCGTGCGTGCAGCCAGCGCGATGGCCCTTATACTCAAGCTCGTTGAGCTTCGCTCATACCTCCTACCCCCCCTCCCCGCCCGGCCACCAATGATACCAAGTGGATATGGGGGAGGTGTATGGGTTCACGCCAGTGAACCTTGGTATTCAGCGGCGCGCTCAATTCTCGTGCTTGCTAGCCTTGCGGAACCACGCGGATTTCAAGCGGGGTTTCGCCCGTCATATAGCGCTTGGCCACCGCTTGCAGATCGGCAGGTGTCAGCGCGTCAAGGATTTCGCGGCGCGCGCGGCGGCGGGTCAGCACTTCGGGATCGCTCTGCGCCATCGCGACCAGCTCAATCCAACCCGAATTGCCGCTTTCTGCACGTTGAAACGCCTCGCGGATCGGGTTGCGTGCCCGGTCTAGCAGGTCTGAATCCACGGGCGCATCCGCCAGTTCTGCGGCAATGGCGCGGATCGCGGTGGCGGTTTCGTGCATCGTTTCGGCAGGCACAGTCGCATAGGCGGTGATGTGGCCAAAGCCTGCAAAAGTCCGCTGTGCGTAGCTGACAGCAGATGGCGAATAAGTCGCGCCCAATTCCTCGCGCAGCTTTTCAATCAGGCGTAGGCCCATCACGCTGGCCAGCAGATCGCGCGCCATCGCATCGCGCTGGTCATTGCCGTCGCTGCTCGGCCAGACAATCGCCAGAACGCCCTGATCGGGCGCTCCTGCATGGGTCAGGGTGCGCGGTGTGCGATCTGTCACAAAGACGACCGGCCTCGCTCCGGGCGCAGCCTCGCTCCGGGCATCGCGTGCCGGCAAGGCTCCGAGCGTTGCCGCGACTGCGGCAATCGCTGCGTCGGCATCGAAATCACCCACCAGCCCCAGCGCCAGTGTACCGGCCGCCAATTGCGGTGCGATCACCTCGCGCAGGTCTGCCATCGACACGGCGCCAAGCGCGCTGGCATCCACCAGCCCCATGCGCCCATCACCGCCAGCCACCAGGGCAGACAGTCCAGCAGAGAATATCTGAACCGGATTGGCGCGGATGTTCTGGACCAGCACCGGCGCGATCCCGGCCCATTGCGCTTCGGTTTCGGGCCGCCAGCCGGTGGCGGTCAGCCGCGCTGCCAGAAGATCCAGTTGCAGGCGCAGATCGGCCGGACTGGTCGTGCCATTGGCGACCAGAGCGCTATCGCTGGCTGCGAGCGGATTGCTCACCGCGCGCCCGGCCAGCACCCGGCGCAATTCATCTGTGTCATGCGCTTCGAGCCCGTCAAGATTGGCCATAATGCCCACCATTTCGCGCAGGCCCGGCCGGTCTTGCGGAAAGCGCGCCAGCCCATCGCCGATACGCAGCGAGAAGGCGACCTTGCCCGGCTCGAAATCGGTAACCTTGAAATTAAACTGCAAGCCATTGGCAAAGCGCAAGGTGCGGATCCCCAGATCCTCGATCAGGCTGTCAGAGATAATCTCGCCCGGTGTGCCCCATTCGGTGTAGGCGAATTGCACTTCGGCGGCCTCAGCAGGCGGCGCCACGGCGAGGCTGGCGCTTTCCTGCAGGCGGGCTGCGATTGCGCTCTGGCCGCCTTCGATCGCCTGCTTGGTTGATACATGCACCACGCTGGGGCTGCCCTGCCATGCGGCGCGGAACGCTTCGCTGACAGCTTCGGGCGTGAGGCTCGCCTCAATTGCCTGATAAAAGGCCAGATCAAGCGCGGGCGCGGTCGGCACAGCGTTCTCAAGGCTGGAAGATATCAGGCTGTCCGCAATGGCCGTGCTGCGCCGACCGGGGCCTTGCGCTACCGCGTTGGCGAGTGCGGTCCGGATATTGGCCTTGGCCTCGGCGATTTCGGCAGCGGTAAAGCCATATTGGTGCGCGCGCCGCAATTCGCGCTCGGCCAAAGCCAGGCTCTCGCTCCATTGGCCATCCTTGGCGATCACCAACAGGCCGAACAGCCGCGCGGTGCGGAACAGCGGTTGATCGCCGCTTTGCGCACCAAGGATCGGCGCATCAGGAGCGCGGGCAAGCGCATTGACCCGGTTACCGAGCGCGGCTGCGGCAATTGCGCGCAGCAATTCCTCGCGCGCGGCGGCAGCGCTGTTGGCCGGCGGCTCCCATGCCGATACGCGTTGCAGGTCGATGATTTCAGGGATCGCGGGATCGACAAAACTCGCCAGCCGCGCCGCGTCGGGCAGGGGCGGTGCTTGGTAGGCAGCGCGCGGCTCGCCCTTGGCCTGCCAATCGGCAAAGACGCGTTCGATCTTGCTGCGCATTTCCGCGACATCGAAATCACCCACGATCACCAGCGTTGCCTTTTCGGGGCGGTAGTGGCCTTCATAAAAGGCGCGCAATTGTTCGGCCGAGATATTCTGTATGCGTTCAATATCGGCGCGCACGCGTTCGCCCAGCCGTGCGCCGGGCACCGCAATCTGCAGATAGTCGGCAATGCGCCGGCGGCCCGGATCGTTGCGCACCTGCGCTTCGCTCAAAATAATGCCGCGTTCGCGTTCAACGGCAGCAGGATCGATGGTGAGTTCGCTCGCCATCTCGCGGATCACCTTGAGCGCGAAATCAATGGTTTCATCCGAAGTGCGCGGCAGATCGAGTTTGTAGGTGGTGTAATCGAGCGAGGTTTCGGCATTGGTGTCGGCGCCAAAGGCAAGGCCGAGGCGTTCCAGCATGGGAATCAGCGCTCCTTCGGGGATGTTGGCAGAGCCGTTGAAGGCCATGTGTTCGACAAAATGGGCAGCGCCGTTTTCGGCATCGCTTTCATCACGCCCGCCGGCCGCGATGGTAAAGCGCAGCGCCGCTTGTCCCGCAGGGCTGTTGTGACGTTTCAAGGCATAGCGCATCCCATTTCCCAGCACGCCAAAGGTGGTGTCAGGATCAGCCGGGAAATCCGCGCTGGCAATGCCCCATGCCGGAACTCCGCCGGTGGCGGCGGCTTGTTCTTCAACGCGCGCGGCGTCCTGTGCGAGCGCAGGCGGGGCTGTGACAAGAGCAAGGCTGGCCGCCACTACGAGGCAGGATGCAGTCCAGATCGAAGGCTTGCCCGAATTCTTGATAAAACGCCCCATGAAACCTTCCCTGCGAAACGCGGCAAAACGCTTTGAAAACCAGATGTTTTGCTATTTTTTGCTGGGAATAGCCGTGCAGCCGGTGGATTGGCAATCGGCAAGTCTGCCGCGATTTCTGTTTGCGGCCAGCAACGGCTTATACGGGTGACAAGCTGGGCTTGGTGTGTTGCGTTTCCATGACGCGGCGCTAGGCGGGAGGGGGACGCTACACAGGGGATTCGCAAGCCCATGAAAATCATGTCGGGCAATTCAAACCTGCCGCTCGCCCGGGCGATCGCCGCCTATCTCGAAATCCCTTTGACCGACGCCAGCGTGCGGCGCTTCTCGGACGAGGAAGTTTTCGTCGAAATTCACGAAAACGTGCGCGGCGAAGATGTGTTCGTTGTCCAGCCGACGAGTTTCCCGGCGAACGACAACCTGATGGAGCTTTTGATCTGCATTGACGCGCTGCGGCGCGCCTCGGCCAAGCGGATCACGGCGGTGGTGCCCTATTTCGGCTATGCCCGGCAGGATCGCAAACCCGGCCCGCGCACCCCGATCTCGGCCAAACTGGTTGCCAACCTCATCACTGAGGCAGGGGCTGACCGGGTGCTGGCAGTGGATCTGCACGCAGGGCAGATTCAGGGCTTTTTCGATATCCCAACCGATAACCTCTACGCAGCGCCCGTGATGGCCGCCGATATTCAGGCGCGTTACGGCGATCAGGATCTGATGGTTGTCTCCCCCGACGTGGGCGGGGTGGTGCGCGCCCGCGCGCTGGCGAAACGGCTCGACAATGCGCCGCTGGCGATTGTCGATAAGCGCCGCGATCGCCCCGGCGAATCGGAAGTCATGAACATTATCGGTGATGTTGCCGGGCGGCACTGCATCCTGATCGACGATATCATCGATTCCGGGGGCACCTTGTGCAATGCCGCCGAGGCGCTGCTTGAAAACGGCGCGGCGAGCGTTGCGGCCTATATCACCCACGGCGTGCTGTCAGGCGGCGCGGTCGCGCGCATCAACGGCTCGCGATTGAAGGAGTTGGTCATCAGCGATTCGATCCGGCCCACCGAGGCCGCCGAACAATCAGACCGCATCCGCATCCTCACCATCGCGCCCTTGATTGGCGAGGCGATCCGCCGGATTGCCGATGAAAGCTCGGTGTCGAGCCTGTTCGACTGATGTTTGCGCCGGACGAAATCCGGCACATGCTTATCAGCGCCGCCAGGCAGCGCATGGCGCTGACCTATTCGCAAGTATTGGGCGCGCTGGGGCATCGCTTTACCCGACCCTTGATGCGGCAATTGTGCAAGGTGCTGGATGCCATCGACGAGGGGGCCCAAGCTGCGGGCGAACCCGGGCTTGCCGTGCTGGTGGTGCGGCAATCGGATGGCTTGCCGGGGCAAGGCTGGTTCGTCGCGCGCTCTGCCCTTTACGATGATCTGCCGATGGATTGGGAAGGGGCCGAGGCGCGGCGCTACATCGAGGCTAGGCAGGCCGAAGCTTTTGACTATTGGGGTGCGCCATGACCGACAAAGACCTGACCCTTGCCTTGCGCCTTGCCGATGCGGCGGGCGCTGCCATTCGCCCATTGTTTCGCGGCACATGGGAAGCGGAGCTCAAGGCCGATCGCTCTTTCGTCACCGAAGCCGACCGCGCTGCCGAAGCCGCCATGCGCACTCTCATCGAAGCCGAATGCCCCGCAGACGGCATTATCGGTGAGGAATATGGCACGCGCAACGAAGGCGCAGGGCGCCAATGGGTGCTTGATCCGATTGACGGCACCACCAGCTTTATCGCGGGCCGCCCGATCTTCGGCACGCTGATCGCCTTGCTTCAGGATGGCTGGCCGGTGCTGGGCATTATTGATCAACCCATCAGCGGTGAGCGCTGGGTCGGGCGGATCGGCGCGCCCACCTTGTTCAACGGCAAGCCTGCGACTGCAAAACCGCTCAAGGAACTCTCCGATGCAGTGCTCGCCACCACCAGCCCGCATTTGTTCAGCAACGAAGAAGCCGACGCTTTCATGAGCGTTGCCAAGCAGGTGGCACGCAAGAAGATCGTCTTCGGCGGCGATTGCTACAATTACGGCCTCGTCGCATTGGGCCATGTCGACATTGTGATCGAGGCGGGGTTGAAGCTTTATGATTACGCAGCGCTCGTGCCGGTGGTCGAAGGCGCAGGCGGGATGATGGCCGACTGGCAGGGCAATCCGCTCGATGCGGGCTCTGATGGCACCGTGATTGCATTGGGCGATCCGGCGCGGCTTGAAGATGTGCTGGAGGCGATGGGGTGATCTCCACCCGCGTTCTGTTCTCGGTCATTGCCATCGGGGCGGCGATCCTGCTGGGCGCCGTCAGCGCTGCGGCGCATTTCGGGGTGAGCGCGGAATGGGTCCACGCTTTTGGCAATCTGATGATGGCCGCTGGCACTGTCACCGCCGCCTTCTGGGCGGTTTACAGTTTCCGTCAATCAAAACGCGCCGAAGCTGCACGCTGGGTGAAGGAGCTGTTTGCCGAGTTCTTCTTCAATCCGGCCTTTGATGAAGTGCGTGATCTGATCGAATTCGGCTATGAACATCAACTGAAGCCTGTGCTTCACGCCATGCTGCTGGGCCGGGCCCTGCCGCATTTCACCCTTGAGGAACGCCGGCTTCTCAAGGAGCTCGATAACTTCCTCAACTATCTGGAATATGTTCTTTATCTGGAAAGCATGGGGCATATTGAGACCGCTGATCGCGAGGCGATTTTCAACTACTGGACGGGCGTTTTGGCGGATGATGATCACGCTGCGGTGCGGCTTTACTGTCGCCAATATGGCTATGAACGCGTGGCCGAATTGATCACGCCTGCCGAACAGCCGGATGAACCGCTGCTGGCGGTTTATGGCACCTTGCGCGAAGGCGAGGCGACGCTCGAGCCGGTCGGCGGGCGCGCCGCACTCAAGCTGCGCGGAAGCTGTGTTTTGCGCGGACAGTTGGTGGACCTTGGAGAATATCCCGGTCTTATTGACGGGGAGGGCCGGATTGCAGGTGACCTGTTCGCGGTAACCGACGCTGCAGCCTGGGCTGAGCTTGATGCCTATGAAGAATTTTTCCCCGATGACCCGGCAGCCTCAGAATATGACCGGGTCTATGTGCGCCTCGTCGAGCCTCGGCTCGATGCCTGGGTCTATCGCTACATCGGCCCGGTCGAGGGCGCAGCAAGGATTGCAGGCGGCGATTGGCTCAGCCGCGGTGAAGCAGGGCAGGCTTGCGCGCGCGCCGACCTCTAGCTAGCCCTTGTCCGGACATATCTGAAGTGGATCCCTCGATGTCGCCTCTTGCCCCCGACTTTCTTGAAAGAAACCGAGTAGTTCTGGCCCTCTTGGCGATTGTGCTGTCGCTGGCGACATGGGGCGTTGATCTTGCGGAATGGGTCTATCAATGCCCCTATTGCCGGGTCCAGAGGAGCGCCATCGGTCTGATCGGGTTGATCCTGCTGGTGCCGTTCTATCATCACTGGATATTGCGGATGATCGGCAGTGCGGTGGGCGTGTTGGGGTTGGTGGTCGGGGCCAACCAACACTTCAATCACATCCTCAAGATGCACCGCGGCGAATTTGAATGGGGCGAACAGTGGTATATCCACCCGTGGCTGCTTTCAGGCTTTGCGATTTTCATCATCACTGCGCTCTTGATGATCTTGTGGTCGAACCCGCCGCGCGGGCGGCTTGGCTTTGATCGGTAAACCTGCAGCCATCCTGCCGGACACGCCGTTGGCAGGCCGGTGCGATGGTGTGTTTGCGTGCTGTTGCGGAACCTTGCGCCGTGATGTGACCCGGAAAGGGGCTTGGCGGAGGGCTTGTCTGACAGGTCTGCAAGTCTCACAAACATTCACAATGGCGGGCCGGTGGTCGGGCTTGGCAGAAGGTATGCCCGGAGATAGAGCGCGCAAACGCCTTGCCTTTCACACCTCGTGCGACTATTTGCGCGCACTTCACTGACACGAATCAATGGGCCTGCCTGGCGACAAGGGCTGCCAGGGCCGGTTTCGACGTGTCTCTTTAAGGAGATGAAAATGCCCAAGCTGAAGACCAAGAGCGGTGTGAAGAAACGCTTCAAGATCACCGCCACCGGCAAGGTCAAGCATGGTGTCGCAGGCAAGC
>MEDW01000061.1 GCA_001724215.1 Erythrobacter sp. SCN 62-14
TTCGCCGCAACATTGCCCAGCTTGCGATTGCCCAGCCCTGCAATGATCGAGGCCAGCAATTCGGGCATGGCTCGATTGCGGTTGATGATATCAACCGGATGAAGGGGTGATGGCGATGGCGACCCAAATCCTCCTCATCGTTTTTGCCCCTTTGCTGGCCTCGATCATTGCAGGGCTGGGCAATCGCAAGCTGGGCAATGTTGCGGCGAAATCCGTGACGACGGGCGCACTGTTTTTGTCGGCGGCGCTGAGCTGGCCGATATTCCTCGGGTTTCTGAATGGCACGCAGACGGCCGAAGTCGTGCCCGTGCTCACCTGGGTGCAATCAGGCGGCATGAGTTTCGACTGGGCCTTGCGCGTCGACACCATGACAGCGGTGATGCTGGTGGTGATTTGCTCGGTCTCGGCGCTCGTCCACCTCTATAGCTGGGGCTATATGGAGGAGGACCCGGATCAGCCGCGCTTCTTCTCTTACCTCTCGCTGTTCACCTTTGCGATGTTGATGCTGGTGACGGCTGACAACCTCGTGCAGATGTTCTTTGGCTGGGAAGGGGTGGGCCTTGCTTCCTATCTGCTGATCGGTTTCTGGTTTAAAAAGCCCTCGGCAGGCGCTGCTGCGATCAAGGCTTTCGTCGTCAACCGCGTGGGCGACTTGGGTTTCATGCTCGCCATTTTCGGGACGTTTCTGGTGTTCGGGACTGTCTCGATCCCCGAAATCCTTGAAGCGGCTCCGGGCATGAGCGGGGCGAGCATCACCTTTGTGGGGATGCGCCTCTACACCATGGATATCCTTTGCATCCTGTTGTTCATCGGCGCGATGGGTAAGAGCGCGCAGCTTGGCCTGCACACCTGGCTGCCCGATGCGATGGAGGGGCCAACGCCGGTCTCCGCGCTGATCCACGCCGCCACCATGGTGACAGCGGGCGTGTTCATGCTGTGCCGCTTGTCACCCATGTTCGAAGCCGCGCCGACGGCGCTTGCCATTGTAACAGTCGTGGGCGCTGCGACCTGTTTCTTTGCCGCCACGATCGGCACGACCCAGTGGGACATCAAGCGGGTGATCGCTTACTCAACCTGCTCGCAGCTGGGCTATATGTTCTTTGCTGCTGGCGTCGGCGCCTATGGCGTGGCGATGTTCCACCTGTTTACCCATGCCTTTTTCAAGGCGCTGTTGTTCCTTGGCGCAGGCAGCGTGATCCACGCGATGCACCACGAACAGGACATGCGCTATTACGGCGGCTTGCGTAAGGCGATCCCGCTGACCTTCTACGCCATGCTGGCAGGCACGCTCGCGATTACGGGGCTTGGCGTCTATCACTTGGGCGTCGGTTTTGCCGGCTTCTGGTCGAAGGATGCGGTGCTCGAAGTGGCCTTTGCCCGCGGCACCCAAATTTCGGTGACCTCGTTCTGGCTGGGTGTCACCGCCGCCCTGCTCACCAGCTTCTATTCCTGGCGGCTGATGTTCCTCACCTTCTGGGGCAAGCCCCGCTGGATCGAGAGCGAGCATATCCAGCACGCCGTCCACAAGACACCGGAAGAGGCGGGCGAGGACACCACCGGCGGCTATCACCCGCATGAAAGCCCTGTGTCGATGCTCATCCCGCTTGGTGTTTTGACCATCGGCGCGGTCGCAGCAGGGCAGGTCTTTGCGCCCGCTTTCCTTGACAGCGCAGCATTCTGGGCCGGCTCGATCTTCTACAATGAGCCGCTGATCCACGCGATGCACGAGGTTCCCTATTGGGTGAAGTATTCGGCTTTCGTCGTGATGGTGCTCGGCTTCATCGGCGCTTACGTCGCCTATATCGCCAAGCCTGACATTCCGGCCAAGTTCGTCGCCAGCTTCAGCGCGCTGCACAACTTCGTCTATCGCAAGTGGTATTTCGACGAGCTCTATAATGCGATCTTCGTCAAGCCCGCTTTCGCGCTTGGCCGCTTGTTCTGGCAGGCGGGCGATGTTGGCATCATTGATCGCTTTGGCCCCAATGGCGTGGCGGATGCTGTCCTGCGCGGCTCGGTCGCGGCCAAGCGGATGCAGACCGGCTACCTCAACACCTATGCGTTGATCATGCTGCTTGGCTTGATCGCCGCAATCACCTTTGTCCTGTTCTAGGAGCGCGCTTCGTAATGGAAGGCCTTCCCATCCTGTCGCTGATGATGCTCGTGCCCATGCTGAGCGCGCTCGTCTGCCTGTTTTCGCCTGCCGGATTGGCCCGGATGGTCGCGCTGGTCGCGACGCTGGTGACCTTTGCGCTTGGGCTGATCCTGTGGTCCAATTACGAGATCGGCGGGGCTCAGTGGCAATTCACTGAGCGCGCTGAACTGTTCGCCGGCTTTTCCTATGCGCTGGGGATTGATGGCATTGCGCTCTTGCTTATCATGCTCAGCGTCTTCCTGATGCCGATTTGCATTCTGGCGAGCTGGGAAGCGATTACCAAGCGCGTCGGCGAATACATGGCGGCCTTCCTGTTTATGGAAGTGCTGATGATCGGGACTTTCGCAGCCCAAGATATCTTCCTGTTCTACGTCTTCTTCGAAGCAGGCCTTATCCCGATGTATCTCATCATCGGGGTGTGGGGCGGGGACAACCGCATTTATGCCAGCTACAAGTTCTTCCTCTACACGCTGATCGGCTCGGTGCTGATGCTGATCGCGATGTTCTGGATGGTGGCCGAAGCTGGCACGTCCGATATTCCGGCGCTGATGCAGTATGATTTCCCTGCGCAAGCACAAACGTGGCTATGGCTGGCGTTCTTTGCGAGTTTCGCGGTGAAGGTGCCGATGTGGCCGCTGCACACCTGGCTGCCCGACGCCCACGTGCAGGCGCCGACGGCAGGCTCGGTGATTCTGGCTGGCGTGCTGCTCAAACTGGGCGGATATGGCTTCATCCGCTTCAGCCTGCCGATGTTCCCGGAGGCGAGCGCCCAATTCGCATGGCTGGTGTTTGCGCTCTCGATGGTGGCGGTGGTCTACACCTCGCTGGTCGCGCTGGTGCAGGCCGACATGAAAAAGCTGATTGCCTATTCTAGCGTAGCGCACATGGCGATTGTGACCGTGGGGCTGTTTGCCTTCAATGTGCAGGGTCTGGAAGGCGCGATGATCGTGATGCTTTCGCATGGCCTTGTGTCAGGCGCGCTGTTCCTGTGTGTGGGCGTGATCTATGATCGCCTCCACACCCGCGAAATCGCGCGTTACGGCGGGCTTGCCATCAACATGCCCTATTACGCGCTGTTCTTCCTGCTGTTCACCATGGCCTCGATCGGCCTTCCCGGCACGAGCGGCTTTGTGGGTGAATTCCTGTCGCTCGCGGGCATCTACCAGACCTCGACGCTGGTGGCGCTGGTATCGACCACCGGCATCATCCTTGGCGCGGCCTATATGCTCTACCTCTATCGCCGAGTTGCGTTCGGGGAGCAAAAGAACGCCGATGCCGCCGCGATGAAGGACATGACGTTCCGCGAATGGGCCATGATGGTGCCGATTTCGGCGGTGGTCTTATGGATGGGGGTTTACCCCGAAAGCTTCCTTGCTCCCATGCGCGCCGATATTGCTGCGCTCGATGCCCGCATTTCCGTTGCCGCTCCGCCGAGTGACAGCAACCCTCTCATGGGGCCGCCGCGCGAGCATGCGGCCAACCATATCGAACATTCTGCGTCTCATAAGGAGGGCGCACACTGATGGACTTCGCCCATTCCTTTGCGCTGATCGCGCCTGAATTGTTGCTGACAGGCGCGGGTCTTGCGCTGTTGATGATCGCCGCCTTCCGCGGAGATGCTTCGGCGCGTCTTGTGAGCGTGCTTGCTGCCGCCGCGCTGTTTGGCGCTGGATTCATGCTGGTACCGGGCCTTCATCTGGGGACTGATGGGCCGGAGGTGCTCGCCTTTGGTGGTCTGCTCCAGATCGACACCTTTGCGCTTTTCGCCAAGGCGTTGATATTCCTCTCTGCGATTGCTGCGCTGATGGTGGCGCCCGCCTTTTTCAACAGCGCCGCTGCTGGCACTGAAAGGGGCCTGCGCGCGGAATACCCGATCCTCGTGATCTTCGCCTGTGTCGGCATGAGCATCATGGTTTCGGCCAGCGATTTCATGAGCCTTTATCTCGGCCTCGAATTGAACAGTCTCACCGCTTACGTTCTCGCCGCAATCCTGCGCCGCGATTTGCGCTCGGGAGAGGCGGGGCTGAAGTACTTTGTGCTGGGCGCGCTGGCCTCGGGGATCATCCTTTACGGGATGAGCTTGCTCTACGGCTTCACCGGCAGTACCACTTTCAGCGGCGTTCGCGCAGGGCTTGAAGGGGAACTGGAACTGGGCGCCTTGTTCGGCCTGATCTTTGTGATGGCGGGCCTTGCCTTCAAGATTTCGGCTGTGCCCTTCCATATGTGGACGCCCGATGTTTATGAAGGTGCGCCAACGCCGGTTACGATGTTCTTTGCCACCGCACCCAAGGTGGCAGGCGTAGCCATCACCGCGCGCGTCGTGTTTGAGGTGTTTGGCGGACAGGTCGCCGCCTGGCAGCAGATCGTGATGTTTGCAGCGCTGGCTTCGATCGTCTTCGGGGCGCTGGGCGCGATCGGGCAGGAAAATCTGAAGCGCCTGCTTGCCTATTCCTCGATCAACAATGTCGGCTTTATCCTCTTGGGCCTCGCCGTTGCCAATCAGGCGGGCGCAAGCGCCATGCTGGTATATCTCTTCATCTATGTCGCGATGAGCGTGGGCAGCTTCGTTGCGCTCCTCATGCTGCGCGACAGCGACGGCGCGCTGTTTGAAACCTTTGCGGATATTCGCGGGCTCTCGCTGACCCAACCGGCGATTGCCTGGGCGCTTTTGCTGTTTATGTTCAGCCTTGCGGGCATTCCGCCGCTGCTCGGCTTTTACAGCAAGTTCGTGATCTTTCAGGCGACGGTTGAAGCAGGCCTGGTGGCCTTTGGCGCCATTGCGATTGCTGCCAGCGTCATCGGCGCCTTCTACTACATCAAGTTCGTCAAGGTGATGTTCTTCGATGAACCCGCCGATGTGGTGCGCGGGCGCAGCGGGATGGCGCATTGGGTGCTGCTGGCAATCACCGCGCTGATCATCTCGCCGCTGGGCTATCTGCTGACGCCCTCGCTCACCGACTTGGCCGACAAGGCAGCCGCTGCGCTGTTCATGGCGGTTTGACAACACCACCGGGCATTCTGCGCCTCGTCGAGGAGACTGGCTCGACCAACGCCGATCTCGCGGGCGCCTTGCGCGCTGGCGAGGTGGTTCCCGAAGGCGAATGGCTGGTCGCGCGCCGCCAGACCGCCGGGCGCGGGCGGCAGGGACGCGAATGGTTTGACGGTGCGGGCAATTTCATGGGCTCCTGCGCGGTGCGCCTGTCTGATGGCACCCCGCCGCCTGCGTCGCTGAGCTTTGTCGCGGCGCTTGCGGTTCGTGATGCCTGCGCCGAGATGCTGGGATCGGGCGATTTGCTCGCGCTCAAATGGCCCAATGATGTGCTGCTTGATGGCGGCAAGGTTTCGGGCATTCTGCTTGAAATGGTGCGCGGCCATGTGATTGTCGGGGTAGGGGTGAACCTTGCCCGCGCGCCGCAACTGCCCGACCGCAAGACCGCTGCGCTTAGCGATTTCGGCCCCGCGCCTGATCTGGAAAGCTTTGCCGCCGGCCTCGCGCGCCATTTCGTCACGCGCCTTGCCGATTGGCGCAGCCTTGGGTTGAGCGTCACCTTGCAAGCCTTCCTCAATGGCTCGATCCACGCTGCCGGCTCACCGCTCACCGTCCACGATGCTGAAGGGATCAAGCTGTCGGGAAGCTTTGCGGGCCTTGAGGAATCGGACGGCGCGCTGCGGCTGCGCTTGGCGGATGGGCAAGAACGTGTCATTCGCGCAGGCGATCTCGTTTGATGGCTGGTTTGAGGAAAGGCTTGCCCCATGTTGCTCGGCGCTGATGTCGGAAACACCAATGTGGTCTTCGCGCTGTTCGAATTGAACGCCGATGGCAGCCACACCACCCGCGCGCGCTGGCGCATCGCCACCGACCCGCGCCGCACCGGCGATGAATATGCGGTGTGGCTCTTGCAATTGCTCAAGATCGAGGGCGTGGAGCGCAGTGCAATTGAACAGGTGATCGTCGCCTCGGTGGTGCCGCGGGCCGACCATAACCTCACCGTGCTGTGTCAAAAATATTTCGGCATCACCCCGATTTTTGCCGGCCAAGGCAAGGCGGCCTGGCCGTTCGCGCTCGATGTCGATCAGCCCAGCTCGCTCGGCGCCGACCGCGCGCTCAACATTCTGGCCGCGCATCACAAATATGGCGGCGATCTGATCGTCGTCGATTTCGGCACGGCGACCAAGTTCGAAATGGTCGACTTCACCGGAGCCTATAAGGGCGGCTCGATCGCGCCAGGGATCAACCTCAGCCTCGATGCGTTGGTGGGCAAAACGGCCAAGCTCCCCCGCATCGCGATCCGCGCGCCCGAAAGCCGCAGCGTGATCGGGCGCAACACCGAAGATCAGATGCTGATCGGGGTGTTCTGGGGCTATGTCGCGATGATGGAAGGATTGGTGGCGCGCATGCAGGCGGAAATCGGACGGCCCGCCAAGGTGGTGGCAACCGGCGGGCTTGCTATTCTGTTCGACGATGCGACCGCAATCTTCGATCACGTCGATGCCGATTTGACTTTGGATGGCCTTGCTATTCTGGCGCGCCGCGCCATCGCTTAAACAACTGGAACCGAATTGAAAAAAGACTTCACCCCCGAAGACGAATTGCTGTTTCTGGCGCTTGGCGGATCGGGCGAGATTGGCATGAATGTCAATCTTTATGGCTGCCGCGGCCAATGGCTGATGGTTGATCTGGGCATGACCTTTTCGGGTCAAGAATACCCCGGCGTTGATCTGGTCTTTGCTGATCTCGACTTCATCGAAGAGCGCGTGCAAGACCTCATCGGCATCGTCCTCACCCACGCGCACGAAGACCATATCGGCGCCGTGCCTTACTTTGCAGGCGAGCTTGGCGTGCCGCTGTATGCGACGCCCTTCACCGCCGATCTGGTGGCGAGGAAGCTCGAAGAGGCAGGGCTGCTCGGCAAAGTTGAACTGAATATCATTCCCGAAGATCACGGCCCGCTGGAACTCGGCCCCTTTACTGTCACCTATCTGCCGCTCGCCCACTCCATCGCTGAAGGCAATGCAGTGCTGATTGAGACGCCTCACGGGCGCGTGTTTCACACCGGCGATTGGAAGCTGGATGATGAGCCCATCATCGGCGAGCCCACTCCGCAAGAAGACCTGCGCGCCATTGGCGATGAAGGCGTGCTGGCGCTGGTGTGCGATTCGACCAATGTGTTCAATCCCAACCCCTCGGGCAGCGAAGGCGCCGTCCACCGCGCGATGATGGAAGAGGTCGCCCGCCACACCGGCAAGCGTGTCGTCGTCACCACCTTTGCCAGCAATGTCGCGCGCCTCCAGACGCTGGGCGAAGTCGCACGCGAGACGGGGCGCAAGATTTGCGTTGCAGGTCGCTCGCTCGACCGGATTATCGATGTCGCGCAGGATAATGGCTATCTTGCCGACTTCCCCACGCCCGTCGATTTCGACACGGCGATGCGCCTGCCGCGTGGCGAAGTGCTGATCCTCGCCACCGGCGGGCAGGGCGAACCCCGCGCGGCGCTGGCGCGCATGGCGGATAGCAACCACCCGATTGAACTGGTCGCAGGCGATGTCGTGCTGTTTTCCTCGCGCCAGATCCCCGGCAATGAAATCGCGATTGGCCGCATCCAGAACCAGCTCGCCGCGCGCGGGATCACCATGGTGACCGACCGCCAAGCCTTCATCCATGTCTCGGGCCATCCGGGCCGCCCGGAATTGGAGGCGCTCTACAGCTGGCTGCGCCCCGAAATCCTCGTGCCCGTGCATGGCGAGATGCGCCACATGCGCGAACAGGCGCGCGTCGGCAAGGCCTGCGGCATTCCCAAACAGGTGGTGCAGAGCAATGGCGATCTCGTCCGCCTTGCGCCGGGAGAGCCGGGCGTGATTGCTCAGGTGCGCAGTGGGCGCCTTGTGCTCGATGGCGACATCATCGCGCCCGCTGATGGCGAGGCGATCACCATGCGCCGCCGCATCGCAGGCGAGGGCGTGGTGGTGGTGGTGCTGGCCAAAGGCGCGCAGCCGCAGATCGAAGCTATCGGCCTGCCTTTGGATGAAGACATGCCAGAATTCATTGCCGAGGCGCAGAGCGATATTCTGCTTGCACTCCAGCAATTGAAAGGCCCCGCTGCGCGCGATCCCGCCGCCGTTCACGAAGCCGCGCGCCTCGCCGCACGCCGTGCAGCACAGCGCTGGTCAGGCAAGCGCCCGCAAGTGCGCGTGCTGATGCCGCAAGGGGCGTAATACCCATGCAGATCACCTCAATTCTTGCGATCTATTTCCTGTTCTGGGTCTTCACGGCATTCCTGATGCTGCCCTTCGGCGTGCGCACCGCCGAGGAAGCGGGCGAGGCGCTGGTGCCCGGTCAGGCCGAAAGCGCTCCGGTGAATTTCCAGCCCAAACGCCTGCTGTTAAGGGCAACCGTGATTGCGGCCGTGCTGACCGCTCTTTTCATCGCCAATTACGAAATGGGCTGGATTACAGTTGCTGATATAGATTTCCTGCCCAAGCCCCCCTCGGCGCTGGAAGGTTAATTCCGCAGCCGCTGGATCGCTTGCGCCAGCACCACATAGAGTTTGCCCATATCCGATCCTAGCATGGTTACGCTCATCACATTGCCGCCTCGGGCCGACAGGAGCGAGCGCAGCATCGCTTCGAAATCATGGATATAGCGGGCAACATGGCCGCGAAACGTCTCGTCGTTTTCATAAAGCCGGGCGATCTCACGAGTGGTGCCTGCGTCGATCAGGCGCACAGCTCGGCGGGTGAAGATACCTCGGTCACCTTTGAGATAGGCCTCCCAGGCGGTGTCGGAAACCTCGGATGACAGCGCCGCTGTGATGTCGATGGCAGCCGAATTCAGACCATCGGTGATAAGCGCCATACGCCGCGCAAAATCATTATTGACCTGTTCTTCAGCCAATTCGCGCGCGTGCGCAATGCGCTGTTCGAGATTGCCGGTGAGTTCATTGACCATCGCCAACTGATCGCGCAATTGCACCACCGCCTCGCGCCCGATCCCCGAGGCATGGGCAGCCGATTGTTCCAGCTTGCCAATCGTCGCCGCGGCCTCGATCCGCAGCGCGCGTTCAAGCGCTGCAACTGCCTGTGTGCCCATAGCTTCCGCAAGCGCCGGAAGCTTTTGCGTGCTGGTATCTTCGAGCGCCGCGAGGGTTCCGGCAATTGCGGTCTCGATTTCGCCCAAACTGGTGCGCAAAGCGTCCTGACTGCCTTGGATCAAGGCGCCGCTTTCTTCGGCAAGCCGAGCAAAGCCTCCCCGCAGGCCCTGCAAGCGGGCAAGCGCATCATCGCTTTGTTCTGCAAACCCTGCGTCCAGATCGCGCAAGGCACTTTCCGCATCGGCAATCGCTGCACGGGTGGTGATAAGATAATCGCCCAGCTTTTCGCCTTGCGCAGCGCTTTGCAGCATCAGTCCGGCAACGTCGCTGGCTGAGCCATGCACCGCATCAAGCTGGCCGGATGCAGCCACGATACTGCTCGTCAGTTCCTCACGAACAAAGCAAGCGCCCGATCGGATGATTTCGAGCAGGCGCACGCTTGCATCGGTCAGAGCCGCAAGCTCGCTTTGCGTCTCTGCCAGCGCGCTGCGTTTGGCCGCCAATTGCTCGCCCAAGCTGCCAAGCCCTTCGCCCAGTTCAGCGCGTGCCCCCTGATTGGCCTGTGTGACCCGATCGATAAGATCGCTCAAGTCATCCATCTGCTTTGCCATAGCAGCATTGTGGGCAACGAGCTTCTCGGTCTCGGCCACCTGTGTCTCACGCCGTTCAGCCAGTGCATCATCCAGCGCCGCCAGTCGCTGGGCGAGGGCTTCGCTTGCCTGAACTTCGTGAGTTTCAAACGCCGCCTGACGCTGCTCAATCGCTTCGTCAAACTGTCGTCCCTTGGCCGCTAGCTGAGCCTCGATCTCGGTAAGTTCTTCGCGAACCTTGCCGAGCCGCGCTTCGGCAGCAGCGGCAATGGTGCGGTCAGCATCCTCCACCATGCTGAGTTTTTCCAGCATTTCGTGATGCAGCGAGGCGAAGCGATCTTTGAGTTGAAGGCGCGCTTTGTCCTCGGCGTTGCTCACGGCTGTGGTGAGCGCTTCGGCCTCTTCGCGTAATTGGCCAAACCGCTCGCTCACCAATGCCTCAACGCGCGCGGTTTGCGTTTCAAAGGCGGTCAGTGCCTCGTCGACGCGCCCTTCCAAGGCATTGATTTGGGTGGTGCTGGCAGCGCCAAACTGGTTGAGCCGTTCAAAGCCTGCAACAAGCCGCTCGAGCTGCTCGCTGGCGGTTCGTCCGGCGTTGCCGATCTGGTTGGTGGTATCGCGCGCCGAATTGGCCACAACCGGAAGATCATCGCGCAGCCGGGTCATATTGGCGAGCGCTGTTTCCGAGGTGGTGGCAATGGCGGTGACTTCGGCGCCATTGTGCTGGATCAGGCTCTGCAATTCAGCTGCGTGTTTTGCAATGCGTTCAGCCGCGATGCGTCCCAGCGCATCCAGTTCCTTCGACTGGGCGGCAAGGAATTCGCGCGCAAGGCTGAGCTCGCGATTGACGATCGTGAGGCGTTCTTCAAGCGCGGCGCTTTCCTGCCGCAGCATTGCCGCGCTGTTGGCAAAGCGAGCCGCTTCGGCGCGTGAATGGCGCATCGCAATGAGCCAGAGCACACCGATAAGCAACACAGGCCCTGCCCATTCCGCAATGAGACCGGGTGCCGCGCGCGGGGAGCTGGCAAGCGCCATCAGATCAGCCTGCGCCGCCCATCCGTAAAAGCCGCTCCACGCAATCACACCCAACGCCGCAAAGACTAACGGCCAGCGTGCGGACACGGTGGGATGGGTTGAGAGAGATCCGGCCTCAGGCAGTTCCACCTCCTGCTCTACCCCCTCTTGCGCTGATGGCAATGCGCGATCGCCATCAAGCACAAGCGCGTCGTCGCTGGTGTCCCCATCTTTGCCAACGCCCTTGTCCGAAGCGCGCATCATCCGTCGTTCTGCCATAGCGGCCTTGATACCACACCGGGGCTGGCGTTAAACCCTCCTTTAACCCTGATCGGATAGAACCCGATCATGGCTTACGACAATGGTGCTCTTGATGCCACACTGGCAGCAGCGGCGGGCGATGATGCCGTTCTGGTGCGCGAACTGCGCTGCGCCTTCATCGAAAGTGCTGAGCGGCAACTCGATCTGCTCAGGCGTTCGCGCTGCGATGGCAATTGGACAGTCGCCGCCATGCGGTTGAAAGGCATTGCCGCAAGCTTCAATGCCGAAGAATTGTTGGCCGCTGCTGAAAATGCTCTGGCGGCAGCGCCGGGTGATCCTGTCGTGATCCGCCAGATTGAAGCAATCGTGGCACGTTTCTCGCGCTGATCGGCGCGTGTTGCACACATGGTGACGCAGCAAGTCCGCTTGCATGAAGGGGACAGGAGCGACTAGCCTTGCGTGCTGTTGCCATCCTAGCTTACGGAAAACCTCATGCGCACGGCCCTGCTGGCCGCCCTTAGGACCACTGATACAGGCGACCTGCGCGCAGGTCTTGCCTTGGCGGGGCGTTCGGTGCTCGCGCGGCAGGCCAGCCTTGCTTTGGCCTTGGGATACGAGCGGGTTATCGTGCTGGCCGAAACGACTTTTCCTGCGGTGACTGAGGCAGAAATCGGGTGCCGCGAAGCAAGCGCGGTGTTCCATCATGTCACGCGCTTGGCGGAGCTTGCCGCGCTGATCCATAGTGAGGATGAATTGCTGATCCTTGCCGATGGATTATTGCCCGATCCCGCTGCGCTTCGTGCCTTGGTTGCGCCTCGGAATGGGGCCTTGCACCTGCGACGGACTGTGTTCTGCCTGTCCGATGATGATCCCCATGCCTTAGAGTTTCCCGCAGATTTTGAGCGCATTGACTCTGCTCGCTGCTGGGCGGGTGTTCTGGTTATGCGCGGAGGCCTGGCGCAAGAGCTTGTAAATTTTCCGCAAGACAGCGACGCGATTTCGTTGCTGCTCAGGCTCGCGCTCCAAGCGGGAACGCCATGCCACACGCTGACCTGTGAGGAGCGCCGAACACAAGCCTGGTTCATGGCGGATTCGTCTGCTGCGGTGTTGGCGCGCGAACAGGTGCTTGTCAGCCAGTACGCCGCTGCCGCCCGCGGCGATGCACCCTATGCGCAGGTGGCTGCCTGGCTGGGAGGGTGGCTGGTGCAGCGGGTCGGAGCAGCGCAAGCACACCGCACCCAACTTTCAGCGCTTGGGGCAGGACTTGGCCTTATGCTGGCGGCGCTCTTTGCTGCTGGCTGGGGGGCAGCAGCATCGGCGCTGCTCCTTGCCGCTGCGGGCGTATTGACGCTTGGTGTCAGCGCTGCGCTGGCAGGCATTGTCGACGCTCTGATGGGGGGCAGACAAAGCCGCTGGCAAACCTTGCTGCACGAACCCGGCAGCGACATCCTCAGCGCAGCAATTTTGGCTGTGGCTCTGGCGGGACCTGACGCACCGCTGGCCATGTCGGCACTTGGTCTGATCGTCATGGCCTCTTTGCGCCTTGCGGCCTCAGGCTCCGCAGCGCGCTTTGCTCCCCTTTGGCGCGAGCGGGTGGGGCAATTGAGCGTGCTTGCGATCGCAGCAGGCGCAGGGCTGCTTGGCGAAGCTGTCGCAGCGCTTTGTCTGGCGGCTTTGGCGCAAGTTTTGTTCACACCCCATCATCGCTCTATCCCGAATTGAGACTGCTCCGATTTGGAATAAGACGGAATTAAGCATCCCCGGCTATAAGCGCGCTCAATGGGCACACCGACGGCCGATCTTGCAAACCACCACGCCGCTGGAGATGCACTCTCCGGCGAATTGGCGCGTGCTGCGCAGGGATTGGCTTCGGCGATTCCTGTGCTGCGTCATCTGTTGGTCAGCGAAGCTCCTTCGCTTCTGGGTGAAGTCGTGGTGGCGCGGGTGCGCGGGATGTTGAACGATCTGGCGGGCCAGCTTTACAGCGGCAGGCGCATCGCGCCGTCTGTTCCGGGCAGTGGGCCGGCGGCCGAAGCGGTGGCTGCCATCGAAGCGCGGCTGATTGCCGAGGAAGCGCTGCTAGCCCATCTTCATGCGCTGGCGCTGGAAAGCCATCTGGCGGAACGTTTTGAACAGCGCCTCTCACTTGATCCTGTGCTCTCCCCGCTGCTTCAGGAATTGATTGCATCA
>MEDW01000062.1 GCA_001724215.1 Erythrobacter sp. SCN 62-14
AAAGGCGCAGATGGCGCCGTCAGCCTTGAGCCCGCTGGCCAGCTGGAACTGTCGGGCGCGCCGCTGGTCAACCTCCACCAGACTTGTGCCGAGACTGGGCGGCATCTCGAACAGGTCAAGACCATCGGGGAACGCTGCGGTGTGGGCTATCTTGGCCTCGGGATGTGGCCCGACAAGACCCGCGAAGAACTGCCGATCATGCCCAAGGGCCGCTATGATATCATGCTGCGGCACATGCCGCGCGTGGGCAGCATGGGCCTCGATATGATGCTGCGGACCTGCACCATTCAGGTCAATCTCGACTATTCGTCCGAAGCCGACATGGTGCGCAAATTCCGCACCAGCCTCGCCCTGCAACCGCTCGCAACCGCGCTGTTTGCCAATTCGCCTTTCACCGAGGGCAAGCCCAACGGGTTCCTCAGCTACCGCTCGCACATCTGGTCAGACACGGACCCTGCGCGCACCGGAATGCTGCCGTTCGTCTTCGAGGATGGCTTCGGCTATCAGCGCTGGGTGGATTACATGCTGGATGTGCCGATGTATTTCGTCTTCCGTGACGGCAAATATATTGACGCCGCCGGGCTTTCCTTCCGCGATTTTCTCGATGGCAAGCTGTCCGTTCTGCCCGGCGAGAAACCCCGCCAGAGCGATTGGTGGGATCACCTGTCCACCGCCTTTCCCGAAGTGCGGCTTAAAAGCTTCCTCGAAATGCGCGGGGCTGATGGGGGGCCGTGGAACCGCATTTGCGCGCTGCCCGCTTTCTGGGTCGGCCTGCTCTACGATCAGGGCGCGCTCGATGCAGCGTGGGATTTGGTCAAGGACTGGAGCATGGAAAGCCGCGAGCAATTGCGCCATGACGCGCCGCGCTTGGCGCTTGATGCGCCTGCACCGGGCGGCGGAACCTTGCGCGATGTCGCGCGCGAAGTGCTCAAGATCGCGCACGCGGGCCTTGCCGCGCGCGGGCAGTTGAACGCCAGCGGCGACAATGAAACCGGCTATCTTGAAACGCTCGACGAAATCATCGCCAGCGGCAAGGTGCCCGCCCAGCGCCTGCTTGATGCCTATAATGGGGAGTGGGCAGGCGATATCAGCAGGGTTTACGAACAATCCTTCTGACGTTCGGGAGGAGATACGAAAATGCTGATCGTGCTGGCCAAGGCCAAGCTGGGGGAAGGCGCACTGGAGGCTTTAGCGGCCCCGATTGCCGAAATGGTGGCGGCCTCGCATCAAGAGGCAGGATGCATCGCCTATACCTTCACCACCGATGTGCTGGACCCATCAACTCTGCACATAGTCGAGAAATGGCAGGATGAAGCCGCGCTTGCTGCCCATTTTGCAACGCCCCATATGGCTGCCTTTCAGGCGGCGATTGCCGAGGTCGACATCACCATCCTTGAGGCGATCAAATATCACACCGACGAAGGCGCGCCGGTGATGTGAGGCCCTATTCGGCGGGAAAGGCGCTAGGCTGAGAGCCGGGCGCCGCACCCCGCCGGGTAAAGCTCGCCATCAGCCTTGCAAGCGGCGCAGTGATCAGGCCGCGTTGCTCCATCCACGCGTGATATTCACGATATTTCGCGTCCTCGGCCAAAAGATGCGCTTCTTCAGTGCGCGCGCGCCAGTAATAAATCCCGTTCACCACTAGCAGAAAACAGCAATTGCGGATCGCGTCGGCGACCGATCCATTGGTCACCAGAAACGGCATCACCGAAGCCCACCAGAACAGGTTTTTCGACAGGTATGCCGGATGGCGAGTGAAGCGGTAGGGTCCGTTGGTGAGCACCCCGCGATAGGTCAGATTGGAAAAGCGGATACCGAACACCACCGTGGCCCAGGCATACACCCCTGTCAGAGCAACAAGGACGCCCGCCCACAGCCAGAGCAGCGCCGGCTGCGCTTCCAGCCAATAGGCCCAGCCAGCGGTTGCCACTTCGTAGCTTAAAATCTGACCATTGCCGCCGATCACTCCCCAAACGAACGGCGGATAGCAGATCAACGCCGCCAGCCATCCGGCGACAAAGGGATTGCCCGAACGGATGTGCGCATCAAGCGGGCGCATCGTGACGAGGTATCCGACCGTTCCAATCTGGACATCGATCACAAACAGCAGCGCGATCAGCTTCATCGCCAGATCAACCGGATTGCCCGCCATTTGCGCGAGATCAGCCTCCACCACCTCGGCAAAGCCGCCCGGCAGGATCGAGATCATGAAAGCGCCGAAAAAACCCTTGATCGCCCAGGCGCGGGCGTGCTTGGCGATGGCTTTGGTTTCCCATCCCCCCTGACCCACCACCAACGCACCAACGTGCCACGCCCCATCGTGCAGGTTCACCAGATGGCGATCAAGCCAGATGACATAGGGCACGGACAACACCACCAAAGGCAGTGCGGCATATTTCAGCACATCCATCGCAAACAGATATTGCCCATCCCAATACCACCGGGCGAGCGCATAGAACGCGGCCAGCACGCCCCAGGTCGTCCACAGTCCGGCCAGCTTGACAAGCGAGGTCGGCAGCACCTCGGCAAACGGGCGCTTCAGGTTCCAGTCGATTCCGGTCGAGGCTCGCAGATGCACCTTGTCGACCAACACCGACCACAGCGCCATCGGGCCTGCGCTGAACAGCAGCCCCGCCAGCGCGGCGTGGGGACCCGACAGCACCCCGCGCGCTCCGGAAAATTCGCCGTCAATGCCAAGCAATGCAGCAATTTCGGGATAAGAGCGGCAGAATATGATCCACGCGATGAGGCCAGCCAGACCGACAAAGCCGACTGCGCTCGACACGTCGCTGGGTGGCAGCGCGCGCGCAGGCGCGGCGACCGGTGATGAGAATTCTGCGCTCATGGGGCCAAAGCCCTAAGGCAAATTGGTTAATACCCGGATTACGCAAGCGGCGAAAATCGCGGGCGATCCGCTCACCGGAAGGCGTGGATTGTTCCTGCATCATCCAGGATATAAAGCATCCCGTCAGCCACGATGGGCGACAGGCTGACCGCGCCCTTCACATCGGTAAACGAACTTGCCTCGCCGGTGACAGCGTTCACCTTCCACACCTCGCCGCGCGAGCTTGCGACCCACAGATTGCCGCCGGCGAGCACCGGTCCGGTCCAGAAGATGGGGTTTTCGCGCTTTTTCTCGTTCTTGAACCGCCGCAACTGCGAAATCCAGCGCACACGGCCCGAGGAGCGCGCAATCGCAAGCAGCCGCGCGTCATCGGTCAGCGTGAAAATCCACTCGCCCGCGATCGCAGGAGTGGAAATGCCCGCAAGATTCAGTTCCCAGATGCGCTGACCGGTCAGCAATTCATAGGCCGCCATGCGGCCGCCTTGGCCGAGCGCATAGACCCGGCCTGAATCGATGATCGGATCAGCATCAATATCTGTAAGCGAGCTGACAGCCGTCGAGATATTGGTGCGCGCCAACGCATCTGACCACAAAACGCGCCCGTTTTCATAGCGGTAGGCGTTCAACTCACCGCTCGAAAAGCCTGCAATGACTGTGCCTTGTCCAGCCGCAGGCGCAGCCACGCCGAACACGCCTGATTGCGTGGTCGAGGCAGTCTCGAGCCAGTTCACTGAGCCATCCTTGGCGCTCAGGGCAATCAACTGATTGTCCTGGGTCATCACAAAAACCTCGCCAAAGGCGATCGTGGGCGATCCGCGCAAGGGGCCCGAGGGAGTGACTTTCCAGAGCACTTCGCCGGTCTTGGCATCCAGAGCCTTGGCTTCGCCCACGCCGTTGGTGGCGTAGAGCTTGCCATTGTCATAGCTGACCCCGCCGCCGAAGGCCGAAGCTTGCGAGCCCTTGCCGAGATTGGTCTTGGAATCCCACTGACGCGCACCGGTGTCCTTGTCGAAGGCGTGGATTGTGCCGTCAGAGCCGAGCGCAAACAGCATGTTGCTGCCCACCACCGGCGAAGCGGCAAGCCGCACCCGGTTGGTTGATCCTTCGATCTTGGCCGTCCATGCCTTGGCCGGAGCAGGCGACAGCGCCAGATGGCCATAGGATTTGGCAGCGTTTCCGCCGACCTGCGCCCATTCAGCATTACGCCGTTCCGGCGGCAAGACCACCGATACACTCGCCAGAGCGCGGTCAACCTCAGCGCCGCTTTCAATCCGCGACAGGATCGGCACGCGCTGGCCCATGGTGGGCGTCACCTTCTTGTCCTTGCCGCCGCCGCAACCCGTGAGCGCGGTAGCAACCAGCCCTGCAGCCAGCGCGAGGCGCGCCATATTCGCCATTCTAGCCATCAATTACCGTCCAATCCTTGCCCCTAATCGGCGCGGGCTATCCCGTCGCCATTCCCCCCGGACATATCCACCCCTTCATCCTTGAGCAGTTTGGTCACATCCTCGATCGCATCGACGCCCAAAAGCCCCGCCATCTGCCGCGCGCGCGAACGCAGGGTTTCGGGCTGGTCTTCATTGGTGGCAATCGCGGCAAACAGCGCGCCGGCCTGTTTGCGGTTACCCGCTTCAAGCTCGGCCATTGCGGTGAGTTCAGCAGCGCTGCCAAAAAAGGCATGGCCCGGCGCGGTCATGGGCTTGAGCCGGGCAATCACATCGGCAGGCTTCATATCGTCAAAGCGCAGCGAAACCTCGCGGATCACCGCAAGATCGCGCATGGGAGCAGGCGTTTCAGGATCCTTGGCAATGGCCGCGAACATTTCGAGCGCTTTGCCGTTTTCACCCCTTTGCAGCGCAGCGCTTGCCTGAATGAAACGCGCTGCAGTGCGCGCGGCTGGGCTGCCATCGGCCAGCAGAGGCTCGACCTTTTCAGCAGCGCTCTTGAAATCATTGGCACCGGCAAGGTCGAGCGCGCTGACAATGATCTCCGACTGCGCTTCGAGTTTCGCCTCGCGGCTGGAATCCCACCACAAATAACCACCGAGGCCAAGCAGCCCGGCCACCACCACGCCCGCAATCGCGGGACCATATTTCTTGGCGAAGTTCAGCGCGTCATCCTGGCGCACCGCCTCGTCGATCTCGCGGATCAGGACATCATCCTCATGGCTGGGCGCACCGCCAGATTCGCCGCCTTTACCCTTGGATGAAGATTTGGTGAGGTTGAGTGCCACTTGGCCTTGGATCCCTGATCAACAGCAAAGATGAGCAGACGTCTACACGCGCCCTGAAATTACGGGCGGTCTTTAGGCCCCTCCCCGCCCTTCCGCAATGGTGGTGATGGAACAGGGCCGGTTTTGTCCCAATCGCTTGCCGATCGCTGCGACTAACCGGCGCTGGTTGAACCTTGGGTGAAGCGCCTGTGAAGCGCTGGTTCAGGGCGCACGCCCTGCTGCCTGCCAATAAAGCTCGCGGTAGCGCGCTATCATCTGTTCGGCGCCGAACTCGGCGCGGGCACGCGCCTGATTGGCGCTGCCGATGGTTTTACGCAGGGCCTCCTTGCTCGCCAAGCCCGCCAGCACCCGTCCCAGACCTGCGCGATCGCCGGGCGCAGCAATGAAACCGCGGTTCTCCTCGGCCACCATCGTTCGGATATCGCCCACATCGGGGGCAGCCACGCAAAGCCCTGCGGCCATCGCCTCGACAACCGATAAGGGGAATTGTTCCGAACGCGAAGACAGCGCGAAGATATCAAACAACCCGATGATCCGTGCAGGCTCGGCAATCGCGCCTGCCAGATGCACCCGGTGGCTGAGTTCGAGTTCAGCAGCCCGCGCACGGATGGCATCGCGCTCGGGGCCCTCGCCCACAATCACCAGATGCCATTCATCCGGCAAGGCCTGCATCGCCTCGACCAGCAGCGGCAATTGTTTGACCGCGCGCAGGCCCGCGAGCGTTCCGACCCAGCGTTCGCCGGGACGCTTGATAATCCGCAAGGCGGCTGGATCGGGCGCGCGCGCGAAGGCTTCGGTGTCGATGCCATTGGCAATGCGCAAGACTTTGCCGGACGGCTGCTGCCAGACCTTTATGGCGATCTCTTCAAGCAGCAGGCTTGGCACCACCACCCGGTGCGCATTCCTGAGCGCTGCGCGGCGGTACCAATTGCGCGCAGGCTTGAGGCGTTCGGCCTCGTCTTCGTTAAAGCCATCCTCGTGATGGACAAGCGGTGGCAGGCCAAGGCTCTTGGCAAAGACGCCATGCGCCATCACCGCATCCATCGCCCCCCAATTGTAGGTGCAGATCAGATCAAAGGGCTGCATCGCCTGTGCCAGACCAACCAGCCGCCCGGGCGTGGGCTTACCCACAAGGCTTGGGAAATCAGCGGGAAAGCGCGCTGTGATACCGGCTGCAATATGCGCGCGCGCGGCCAGCGCGTCAGGCTCACCGGATATGATGGTGTGCTCTGCCGCCCCGCCAAAGGCATTCATCAGGGCGACCGCGCGCAATTCCTTGCCGCCTGCCGCAAAGGTCGAATGGCAATGGAGGATGCGCAGCGGGCGCTCGTCAGCCTCGCTCATAACGCCGCGCTCATTCCACCTCGGCAAAAAGCGCGTCGATCGCCGCGACCACTTCGGGTTCATCAAGCGTCGGCGCATGGCCAACGCGCGGCACTGTGACAAGCCGCAGCGCAGGGTTGCGCGCCTGCATCTGCTTGACTGTGTCGGGCGACAAAAGATCGCTCAGCTCCCCGCGCACCAGAAGCATCGGCACCCCGCGCAAGGCCTCAAAGGTCAGCCACAGATTGGGCGGCGCCGCATTGCCCGGTTTGGCGAAAGGTTCAGCAATCGCCATGTCGTAATCAAAGCTGATCCGGCCATTCTGCGTCACCACCATAGTGCGTTTGGCCATTTCGAGCCACATGTCGAGATCATAATCGGGAAAGGCCGCCCCATGCACGTCGGCCAGACTGCGCGCGGCATGGATCCAGGTGGGATAGGACCGCCCCTGTCCGACATAGCCAGAAATGCGCGACAGGCCTGCCGGGTCAACCTCAGGCCCGATGTCATTCATCACCACTGCCGCCATGCGTCCCGGCGCAGCATGGGCCATCAGCATCGTCATCAGCCCGCCCATTGATGTTCCCACCACGAGAAAGCGCGTGATGCCCTGTTCGGCCAGCAGCTTTTCCACATCTGCGACATAGGTGACGGGCGAATAGGTATCGGAATTGGGCGAATAATCGCTCATGCCCCGGCCGCGCATTTCCGGCACGATGACGCGGCGCTTGGCGCTCAGGTGCTCGGCCAGTTGGGCAAAATCGCGCGCGTTGCGAGTAAGGCCATGCAGGCACAGCACAGGCAGCGCCGTGCTGCCTTCGGGCGCAGGGTAATCGCGGTAATGCAGGGTCAGACCATCGTCGCTGGTCCAGGTGCAATCTTCATATTTGGCGGCCATGAACGGCTTTTCGTCCCTAGTGAATGCGGGCGGTTGGGGGGATTGGCAGGCTTTGCCAGCTTGCACCGCCGGATTCTTGGGCGCACTATCGCGGCATGAGCGATGCTGTGCAACACCCCAATCCACCTGCGCCCTATAATCCCGCGCCTGAAGTGCTGAAGCTGGCCGATTGGCTGGCAAGCCCGGTGGCGGCGGCCGATTTTCCCGAGACGCGCATCAGGTGGCGCAATGATCGCGCAGCGGCAAGCGTCGGACTGGACGGGCTGGACGACACCGCGTGGGAGCAGCATTTCGGGCGCTTCAAGCCCTTGCCCGGCAATCTGCCCCAGCCGCTCGCGCTCAAATATCACGGGCACCAGTTCCGCGTGTACAACCCGGAAATCGGCGATGGGCGCGGCTTTCTGTTTGCACAGATGCGTGATTGTGCCGGCCGCTTGATGGACCTTGGAACCAAGGGATCGGGCACTACCCCCTTCAGCCGTTCGGGCGATGGGCGGCTGACATTGAAAGGCGCGGTGCGCGAAGTGCTTGCTACCGAAATGCTCGAAGCCTTGGGCGTCAACACCTCCAAAACCTTCTCGGTGATCGAGACGGGTGAGGATTTGTGGCGGAATGACGAGCCCTCGCCCACCCGCTCTGCCGTGCTGGTGCGGCTGTCGCATTCGCACATCCGCATCGGCACATTCCAGCGGCTGCTGGCGCTGGAAGAACGCGATTCCATGGAAGCACTCGTCGATTATTGCCTCGCGCAATTCCCCGGCCCGCCCCCGCCCGACAATGCGCCAGCGCGCGATGAGCCCGCGGTGCGGCTGATGCACAATGTGGTGGAACGCATGGCTGATTTGGCCGCCAGTTACATGGTCGCAGGCTTTGTCCACGGCGTGCTCAACACCGATAATATGAACGTGACCGGCGAGAGTTTCGATTACGGCCCGTGGCGCTGGCTGCCGACCTGGGATCAAAGCTTTACCGCGGCCTATTTCGATCACGGCGGGCTTTACGCCTTTGGCCGTCAGCCCGAGGCACTGCACTGGAATTGCGGGCAATTTGCCGTGGCGCTAAGGCTGCTTGCAGACAGCGCACCGCTGGTTGCCGCGCTTGAACGCTTCGGCCCGCTTTACATGGAGGCGATCACTCGGCGCTGGCTGTGGCGGCTTGGCCTTGAGCCCAAAGGCACCGACGAAGACGCCCAGCTTATTGCCCTGTGCGAACAGGATATGCGGGCAGGTGAGACCGGGCCGGATGCGTTCTTTTTCGGCCATCGCGGCGGACGCGGCGCGGCGGACGGCGAATTGGGGGCAATGCTGGATCAATACACTCCCACCGACAGCAGCCACGAATACTGGGCCGATGCTGCGCCGCAATCCATGCTGATTGATGAAGTCGAAGCGATCTGGGCCGCGATTGACGAACGCGATGATTGGGCGCCGCTTCACGCCAAAGTCGCCGCGATCCGCCGTATGGGCACCGCCCACGGCGCACCGCCCGTGCCGCAGGGCCACTGCCGAGGCCATTCTTAACCCTATCATTTCATGCAGGCTGATAGTAAGGCCGCGCACACCCGAAAACCAGGAGCAGCCGGGTCGCATGGGGCAAGCAGCAACGACGATAGGCAGGCAGTGACACCGCTAGAGCTCATATCCTATGAACCGGCCACCGGCGACGAAGTGTGGCGGGGCGTGTATAGCGATGTTGATGAAGCGGTGAGCCGCGCACGCAGCGCGTGGTCAGTCTGGGCAGCACGCCCATTGTCAGACCGCATCGAGCTGCTCCGCCGCTTTGCCAATGAAGTCAAGCGCGAGGGGGAAAGCTTTGCCGAATTGATCGCGCGCGAGGCAGGCAAGCCCTTGTGGGAAGCGCGCACCGAAGTCGATGCCGTCATCGCCAAGGTCGATATTTCGGTGCAGGCCTATGCCGAACGCACCGGCAAGAAAAAACACGACAGCGCGATGAACGGCAGCACCGCGCTGCGTCACAAGCCGCACGGCGTGATGGCGGTGCTCGGTCCTTATAATTTCCCTGCGCACCTGCCCAATGGCCACCTTGTGCCCGCGCTGATCGCGGGCAATGCGGTGATCCTGAAGCCTTCGGAAAAGACGCCTGCAGTCGGCGCTGCGCTGATCGGTTTCATGAACCGCGCTGGCATCCCCGAAGATGTTGCGCAGGTGGTGATCGGCGGTCCGGAAGAAGGCAAGGCACTGGTCGCCCATCCGGGCACTGATGGCGTGCTGTTCACCGGTTCTGCGCAGGTCGGCATTGCGATCAACCGCAAACTGGCTGCCAATCCGGCCAAGATCGTGGCGCTCGAAATGGGCGGCAACAATCCGATCGTCGTCACCCAAACGCCCAAGCTGGCCGATGCCGCTGTGCTGATCGTGCAAAGCGCTTTTACCAGCGCAGGGCAGCGCTGCACGGCTGCGCGCCGCCTGATCGTTATCGACAGCGTCTATGATGATCTGATGGCGGAATTGCTCCCGCTTACCAAACGGCTGATCGTGGGCGATCCGCTGGCGGGCCAACAGCCGTTCATGGGGCCAGTGATTGACAATCAGGCCGCCGATCAGCTGATGGAAAGTTTCCTTGCTCTGATGACGGCAGGCGGGCGTCCGCTGGCCCATATGCGCAGGCTCTATCCCGATCTGCCCTTCCTCACGCCGGGCATTATCGACACCACGGATGTGCCCGAGCGGCCCGATATCGAACTGTTCGGCCCGCTGTTGCAAGTGATCCGCGTGCCCGATCTCGACAGCGCGATTGCCGAAGCGAACAACACCCGGTTTGGCCTGTCCGCTTCGCTGATCGGCGGAACTCCGGATGATTACGGGCGGTTCTGGGCCAATATCCGGGCTGGCATCATCAATTGGAACCGCCCCACCAATGGGGCATCATCGGCTGCGCCATTTGGCGGGATTGGCCTTTCCGGCAACCACCGCCCGGCGGCATATTATGCGGCGGATTACTGCGCCTATCCGGTGGCCAGCAATGAAATGGATCAACCGCGCGCCAATATTGGTGTGGGGCTCAAGGGTTAATCCAGAATACCATATCGACTGCGGTCATGCCGTTGGTTTGCTCTCGCAGATGAACGCGCAAGGCCTCTGCCCGCTGATCGCTCGCAACCAGCATCGCCTCTGGCGCAGCATAGCGCTGCACGCGCAAACCGGCACGCTGGGCAAGCGTATCGTGAAAGCTCATCACATCTTCAAGCGGTGCTGCGGTAAGATATCGCACCGCCCGCATGGTGCAGCCGGGAGCATCGCGCCCTGCTGCCTGCTCAACCATGCCAAGCGGCGCAACAGATGCGTAGGGGGGCAGCTTGGCGGCCCAATCGAAACTCTCGCGCACGTCGCTGCGGCACGCATCTGGTGCGCCTGCAGCTGTCAGAATCTCAGAGATCGCGGAAAGCTCGCCGAGCGCTTGCCCGCCTGATCCTGCAGCCATCGGGCTGAGCGCAGGAATGGCGCCGCCGGTCAGCAAGTCAGCGCGCATCGCGTCGCGCGCGCGCTGGCGTTCGTCAGGGGTGGCGGGCAGCACCGGCAAGGCGTGCGAATCGGCAAAGCCAATCGCAGCGTTAGCCTCGCTGCGGCGCGAAAGATCAGGATCGCTCATCAAAGGATCATAGAGCGCACGCGCCACCACCGGATCAGAAACCGCAGCAGGAGCCGCAGCGCCGCGCGGCCCGGATCCCTCACCGCCCAGCGCATCGCACGCCGCCAGCCCCAGCGCAGCCAGCGCCATCAGAACAGGCAGAAGCACGGGCTTGATCATGCCCGCTTGCTTGCCACAAGAAGGTTAATTTTGGGCTGCCGCCGCTCACCCTGAGCAACCCAAAAGAAAGCGCCCCTGCAGTTTTGAGGCCGCAAGAGCGCTTTCGCACGGCTGGTGGAGGCCGCGCCCGGGCCATTTGGTGGGAATGGCCCAAGAGGATCGAGTGATGAGGCGCTTGCCAATCCGGCGCGGCCCCTGTTGTTGTTCATCTATAGGTTGATGATTCTGAACATTGAGGCATCCACCCTGCAAGGCAGCGTTCAGCAAATGCGTCGCCCTCGCGCTTGCCTTGGCGCGCCGTGCCGCCTAGGCGAGCGGGCAGATCATGGCACAGCCCTCCCCCGCCTCCGCCCCATCCGAAAGCGAGCCTTCGGGCCTTCCCTTTGCCCTTGGCGCCTATGTGATCTGGGGCTTTCTGCCGCTTTATCTGCTGCTGGTGGCAAGCGTTCCGCCGTTCGAATTCGTTGGCTGGCGGATCATCTGGACGCTCCCCTTGTGCCTGTTGATCGTAGCGGTGCGCGGGCAGTTTGCCGAAGTGCGCGCGGCGCTTGCCAATCGCCGGGCGATGCTGGCATTGGCGACAAGCGCGGCGCTGATCGGGTTCATCACCACCGCAGTTCCCGAGTGGACGGATACGCCGCGTCTCAAAGGCAGGCGGCTTTTCGTGCTGGCAGCATTATGGGGAGGTGGCCGGCTCGTCGGCTTTGCGGGCGCTGATTTCGCTGGCACGCTCGGCGCCATGTGCGATCTGGCTTGGCTGGCCCTTCTCGTCGCTTACATGGCGCATATTTCAATCCTCAAGCGAACGGACAAGCTGCTTGCCTTCATCGGCTGGATCGCTGCTTTGGCCGTATGCGAGACCGCCGTGCGGCTCTGCTTTAGCTTCGAAGCGATCGAATTGGCCAGTCGCCTGCTGCGGATTTCCGGGTTGGTGTTTGTTGGATTGCTTGGTGTGGCGCTGGCGCGGATCACTGTGCCGGTAACGAATCTGGTTCTCGATCCGACGGAGACGACATCTCCATTTCGCCCACATCCCGGTCGCCTCAACCTCGCGCCGGGACTGGTCGCCGTCGCGGTGGCCGTGGATCTGGCAGCGTTTTCGGATGCCGTATGCGGTTATACGCTGATTGCGGCAGGCGCCGCTTTCATGGATCGCGTCGGCGAGGTCTTCATCGGGCGTTCGGCTTTGCGCGCCGAAGTCGCGTCCCTTGCCGGCTCCAGCGCATTCGCCGGAATTGGCCTGTTGCTCCTGGGTGCTGCGCAGCTTGGCGCGCCAATTTCCGGTATAGCAGGATTGCATGTCGCTCTTATGGGTGGCCTTGGTCTTGGCGTACTGGCCGTATTCTGCATCGCCGGCCTGCTACACACCGGCCATTCACTGAGCTTCAGCCGAAGCGCCAAGCTGGCAATGGTTTGCCTGATCGTGGCGGTCGGGCTCAGGGTCTTGCCGGACCTCGATCTGATGCCGCAACCACCGGGGCCACCTTATGCGTTGACGGCATGCTTCTGGGCCGCAGCGTTCCTGTTGTGGTTGAAAGACTACTGGCCCCGTCTGCGCAATTCGTTCAAAGCCTGCGAGTGATCGTCCATTGGAGCGGTCTGCATAGAACGAAGGGGGCCGCCGACGCGCGAGCATACCCGCTAATCTTACCCGTCGATCTTTGCCATTGCCGGCATCTGTCTGGCATCAGCCCAATCTGACTCAAGGGCGCTTTCGCTGCACAAGAACCGCGACGGCAACGCTGCTGCGGTCCCATGGCTTTTGCCTGTGATGGACCTACGCTTGTTTGGAGGTTGTGCAAGTTTGGGGCGTGATCGGAAAGCCGGATCGGGGGATCGACATGCCACGCCATCTGTTTCACCTGTTGTTCGGGTTGATTTGCTCGGTCCTGCTCCTTGTTTCCCTGCCCGTTCGGGCAGACATTCCGGATGAGACCTACACGGCGCTCGGCCTTACCAAGGAAGCTTCCCCCAAGGAACTCTATGATGCGCTGGTCAAGCGCTACCACGATCCCAAGCAGGGGCATGGCAAGGGCGCGTTCGGCGAACTTTGGGAGCCGACCCCGTTCACGCGCTATCTCGACCCGAAGACGCTCTACGTCGCGCCTGACATGGATTTCGAAGCCA
>MEDW01000063.1 GCA_001724215.1 Erythrobacter sp. SCN 62-14
GCGTCACGAGTGGTTCAAGTTCGCGGTCGCGGACGACAACCGCCAGGCGCAGATCGAGGCGGTGAAGTCGCAGTATGACGAAGCCGTCAAGCTGATCGATGCCAAGTTCGAGGACCGCAAGGAAAAGCTCGAACGCGGCGATGAACTCGCTCCGGGCGTGCTCAAGATGGTCAAGGTCTTTGTCGCGGTGAAGCGCAAGCTGCAGCCGGGTGACAAGATGGCGGGCCGTCACGGCAACAAGGGTGTGATCTCGCGGATCCTGCCGGTGGAAGACATGCCTTTCCTTGAGGACGGCACGCCGGTTGATCTGGTGCTGAACCCGCTGGGCGTGCCTTCGCGCATGAACGTGGGTCAGATCTTTGAAACCCACCTCGGCTTTGCCGCGCGCGGGCTCGGCCATGAAATCAAGAACAAGCTTGATGAATGGCGCCGCGCCAACCCCGATGCCGCGCGCGATTATGCCAATGTGGCGCCGCCTGCAGCAGTGGTGGACCGCCTGAAAGACATCTACGGCGAACAGTATCACGAAGACTTGGACAGCCGCTCGACTGCGGAAATCGTCGAGCTCGCTGGCAATCTTGCTGCAGGCGTCCCGATGGGTACACCGGTGTTCGATGGTGCGCGCGAGGCGGACGTGTCGGAAATGCTGGTCAAGGCCGGGATCGATTCCTCTGGTCAGTCCACGCTTTATGATGGCCGCACCGGCGAAGCCTTTGACCGCAAGGTGACTGTGGGCATTATCTATATGCTCAAGCTTCACCACTTGGTTGACGACAAGATCCACGCGCGTTCGATCGGGCCCTACAGCCTCGTCACCCAGCAGCCGCTGGGCGGTAAGGCGCAGTTCGGCGGCCAGCGCTTCGGGGAAATGGAGGTCTGGGCGCTGCAAGCCTATGGCGCGGCCTACACCTTGCAGGAAATGCTCACGGTGAAGTCCGACGACGTGGTTGGCCGCACCAAGGTCTATGAAGCGATCGTCAAGGGTGACGATACCTTCGAGGCCGGCATTCCGGAGAGCTTCAACGTGCTTGTGAAGGAAATGCGCAGCTTGGGCCTCAATGTCGAGTTGAAGTCGATCCTCGATGAGGACGATGACGGCGAGATGCTGGAGGCAGCAGAGTAACAGGCGGCGCGGGGGCGCTGATGCGCTCCCGCTGCCCCTTTCGCTTCTTTGAAATTCATCCCCCTAAGGGAATATTGTCATGAACGACCTGACCAAATTCACCAACCAGCTGGCCAAGCCCGAAACCTTTGACCAGATCCAAATCGGCATCGCTTCGCCCGAGCGCATTCGCTCGTGGTCCTATGGCGAGATCAAGAAGCCCGAGACGATCAACTACCGCACCTTCAAGCCGGAGCGCGACGGGTTGTTCTGCGCGCGCATCTTTGGCCCGGTGAAGGATTACGAATGCCTGTGCGGCAAGTACAAGCGCATGAAGTACAAGGGCGTCGTGTGCGAAAAGTGCGGTGTTGAAGTCACCGTCACCAAGGTGCGCCGCGAACGCATGGGCCACATCGAACTGGCTGCTCCGGTAGCGCACATCTGGTTCCTGAAGTCGCTGCCCTCGCGCATCGGCTTGCTGCTTGATATGCAGTTGAAGCAGCTCGAAGCGATCCTCTACTTTGAAAAATACGTAGTGATCGAGCCGGGTCTTACCCCGCTGGAAAAGTATCAGCTGCTCACCGAAGACGAATTGCTGGATGCGCAGGACGAGTATGGCGAAGACGCCTTCTCCGCGAGCATTGGGGCAGAAGCTGTCAAGGTTATGCTGGCCGAGCTTGATCTCGAAGCCGAGCGCGCTGATCTGCTGCAGGAACTGGAGACGACGAAGTCGGCGTTGAAGCCCAAGAAGATCATCAAGCGGCTGAAGGTCGTCGAAAGCTTCATCGATTCGGGCAACCGCCCCGAATGGATGATCCTTGAAGTGATCCCGGTGATTCCGCCCGAACTGCGCCCGCTGGTGCCGCTCGATGGTGGCCGCTTTGCGACCTCGGATCTCAACGACCTCTATCGCCGCGTTATCAACCGCAATAATCGCTTGAAGCGTCTCATTGAACTGCGCGCGCCCGACATCATCGTGCGCAACGAAAAGCGTATGCTCCAGGAAGCGGTCGACGCCTTGTTCGACAACGGTCGCCGGGGCCGCGTCATCACGGGCGCGAACAAGCGCCCGCTGAAGTCGCTTTCCGATATGCTCAAGGGCAAGCAGGGCCGCTTCCGTCAGAACCTGCTCGGCAAGCGCGTCGACTATTCGGGCCGTTCGGTGATCGTGACCGGGCCGGAATTGAAGCTGCACCAGTGCGGCCTGCCCAAGAAGATGGCCTTGGAACTGTTCAAGCCGTTTATCTACGCGCGCCTTGACGCCAAGGGTCTTTCGATGACCCTCAAGCAGGCCAAGAAGTGGGTCGAAAAGGAGCGCAAGGAAGTCTGGGACATCCTTGACGAGGTGATCCGCGAGCACCCCGTGCTGCTCAACCGCGCGCCGACGCTGCACCGTCTGGGCATCCAAGCGTTTGAGCCGGTGCTGATCGAAGGTAAGGCGATCCAGCTGCACCCGCTGGTGTGCTCGGCCTTCAACGCCGACTTTGACGGCGACCAGATGGCTGTGCACGTGCCGCTTTCGCTGGAGGCCCAGCTCGAAGCGCGCGTGCTGATGATGTCCACCAACAACATCCTCTCGCCCGCCAACGGCAAGCCGATCATCGTGCCTTCGCAGGATATGGTGCTGGGGCTCTATTATCTCTCGATGGAGCGTCAGGAAAAGACCCCTGAATTCATCGAGGAAGCAGATGGCACCAAAATCGAGAAGCTGCCGCGCTTTGCCGATATGGCCGAAGTGCATCAGGCGCTCGAAACCAAGGCGGTCACGCTCCACACCCGTATCATCGCTCGTGTTCCGCAGGCCGATGAAAATGGTGTCGTTGCGATGAAGCGCTTTGTCACCACGCCGGGCCGGATGCTGATTGGTGAATGCCTGCCCAAGAACCACAAGGTGCCTTTCGACATCATCAACCGCCTGCTGACCAAGCGTGAAATCGGCGACGTGATCGATCAGGTCTATCGTCACACTGGCCAAAAGGACACGGTGCTGTTCGCTGACGCCATCATGGCGCTCGGCTTCCGTCATGCGTTCAAGGCCGGGATCAGCTTTGGCAAGGATGACATGATCATCCCCGACGCCAAGGAAAAGCTGGTTGAGGAAACCAAGGAGTTGGTGGCTGGCTATGAACAGCAATATCAGGATGGTCTGATCACCCAGCAGGAAAAGTACAACAAGGTGATCGACGCCTGGTCGAAGTGCGGTGACATGGTCGCCGACGCGATGATGGCGGAGATTAAAGCGCAGCCGATTGATCCGGAAACCGGCAAGGAAGGCCAGATCAACTCGATCTACATGATGAGCCACTCCGGCGCGCGCGGCAGCCCGGCGCAGATGAAGCAGCTTGCCGGGATGCGCGGCCTCATGGCCAAGCCTTCGGGCGAGATCATCGAAACGCCAATCATCTCGAACTTCAAGGAAGGTCTGACCGTTCTTGAATACTTCAACTCGACCCACGGCGCGCGTAAGGGCCTTGCCGATACCGCACTCAAGACCGCGAACTCGGGTTATCTCACCCGGCGCCTCGTGGACGTGTCGCAGGATTGCGTTATCGTCGAGGAAGATTGCGGCACCCAGAACGCGCTCGAAATGCGCGCCATTGTGCAGGGCGGCAGCGTGATCGCCTCGCTGGGTGAGCGTATTTTGGGCCGCACGGTCGCTGAAGACATCATCAATGCCTCGACCGGCGAAGTGATCGTCAAGGCGGGTACGCTGCTTGATGAAGCGATGGTGAAGGAAATCGAGGCGGCTGAAGTGCAGTCGGCCAAGATCCGCTCGCCGCTGATCTGTGAAGCCGAACAGGGCGTTTGTGCGACCTGCTATGGCCGCGATCTCGCTCGCGGGACGCCGGTCAACATCGGTGAGGCTGTTGGTGTTATCGCTGCCCAGTCGATTGGCGAGCCCGGCACACAGCTCACCATGCGCACCTTCCACATTGGCGGTGCGGCGCAGCTCAACGAAACCAGCCACCTTGAGGCGATTTCGGAAGGCCGCGTGACTTTGCGCGATATGCCCACCATCACCGACAAGCGCGGCCGCATTCTCAGCCTCGCGCGCAATGGCGAGATCGCGGTGATCGACGCCGAAGGGCGCGAGCGTGAAATGCACAAGGTGCCCTATGGTACGGTGCTGATGTTCAAGGATGGCGATCAGGTGAAGATCGGCGATCGCCTCGCCGAATGGGACCCCTTCACTTTGCCGATCATCACCGAACAATCGGGCGTGGTGAAGTATCAGGACCTGATCGAAGGCATCACGCTCGAAGAAGCGGTTGATGATGCCACCGGCATTGCCCAGCGTGTGGTGACGGAAAACCGCGCCACAGGCCGCAAGAAGAAGGAAGATCTGCGTCCGCGTCTGACCTTGCTTGAGGAAGGCGATGGTGAGACCGAGGCAGCGCGTTACATGCTGGCACCGGGTACCACGCTGTCGGTTGAAGATGGCCAGAGGGTTGAGGCAGGCGACATTCTCGCGCGTGCAAGCCGTGAGGCCGCCAAGACCCGAGACATCACCGGCGGTCTGCCGCGCGTGGCCGAACTCTTCGAAGCGCGTATGCCCAAGGATGTCGCAGTCATCGCCAAGATTTCCGGCCGGATTGAATTCGTCCGCGAATACAAGGCCAAGCGCAAGATCGCGATTGTGCCTGAGGAAGGTGATGCCGTCGAATACCTGATCCCCAAGACCAAGGTGATCGACGTGCAGGAAGGCGACTATGTGAAGAAGGGGGACACCCTGATTTCCGGATCGCCCAACCCGCACGACATCCTCGAAGTGCTGGGCGTAGAAGCGCTGGCTGAATATCTCGTCAACGAGATCCAGGAAGTCTATCGCTTGCAGGGCGTGAAGATCAACGACAAGCACATCGAGGTGATTGTTCGCCAGATGCTGCAGAAGGTCGAGATCACCCATGGCGGGGACACCACCCTGCTGCCGGGCGAACAGGTTGATCTGGCAGAAATGCTCGAAGTCAACGGCAAGCTGGAGAAGGGCAAGGAACCGGCGCAAGGCACGCCTGTGCTGCTTGGCATCACCAAGGCGAGCCTGCAGACCCGCAGCTTCATCTCAGCCGCCTCGTTCCAGGAAACCACCCGCGTGCTGACGCAGGCAGCAGTGGAAGGAAAGAAGGACACGCTGATCGGTCTGAAGGAAAACGTCATCGTGGGCCGCCTGATTCCGGCGGGGACGGGCGCGGGCATGAACCGTCTGCGTGTCACGGCCAACAGCCGCGATGCTGCCTTGAAGGCCGCGTGGAAGAAGCAACAGGAAGCCCTTGCCGCTTCGGGTCAGCGTGAGGTTGAGCCTGCCGCTGACGCCATCGGCTCGGAAGAGAAGATGAAGGCGGCGATGGCAGCCATGGCGGCTTCGGCTCCGGCAGCCGATATCGAGGATGCGGGCGAGGAGTAATCCGCACGCCACGCGCCTTTGGTGCTGAACATGAAGGCCCCGCCCAAGCCATGCTCGGGCGGGGCTTTTCATTGGCAGGTTGCCGCTAGACCATTTTGATAGATCGCTATTGCAAATCACTCGCAATATTGTATCAGGGAGTCGTTCTGCTCTTCCTGTCAGCGAGGTTCCATGTCCCAGCACCGCCCAACCATCACCGCGCGCCAGACCATTGCCGCACTGGCCGCGCCGCCGCGCATCGAATGCCTCGGGCCGGTGGCTGGTCGTTTTATCCATGCCTTAAGGCTGATCGCGTTGCACGAGCGAGTGGGGCGCGATCCCGTGCCCGAACTCGCGGTGAAACTGGGCGGGGTCGAGATTGCAGCCAAGGCTTTGATCCTTGCGCACACGACATCAGCAGTCTGGCCCGAGAATATCCACGTGAACCGCTTTTGCTGCCGCCTATTGAGCCACGACGAGAAAACTATCGGCGCATTTATCGATGCAGCGGCCATAGGCGATCGCATGGGCTTTGAGGCGGCGATCACAGGCCTTATCCGTCCCGCGCGCGCCCCGCGCCTGTGGGAGGCGGCGCTGGCTCTGGCTGCGGCCGAAATGCGCGCGCTTTAGTGCGCTTTGCGTCCAAGCTGGCGCGGGCGAAAAGTGCGGCGCGAATCAACATTATCAGGCGCCGCGCTAGCCTTTGGCATTTCCCGATCCTGCTTGATCGGGCGATACTCTAATCCTTGCGAGACTTCCCGCAGCGCTCTACCGCAAGCGCCATGACCACGACCCGTTTTGCCCCTTCCCCGACCGGCCGGCTCCATGTCGGCAACATCCGCACTGCGCTGCACAACTGGATGCTGGCGCGTCAGGCGGGCGGCACTTTCATCCTGCGCATCGACGATACCGATGCGGAGCGCAGCCGCGAGGAATATGCCGAGGCGATCCGCGCCGACCTGACGTGGCTCGGCCTGACGTGGGACCGGGAGGAACGGCAATCTGCAAGGCTTGACCGCTACGACGCCGCGTTTGAGGCGCTGCGGGCCGCGGGAAGGATCTACCCCGCCTATGAAAGCGCGCAGGAGTTGGAGGTAAAGCGCAAGATTGCATTGGGACGCGGCTTGCCGCCGATCTATGATCGCGCAGCGCTGGGCCTCAGCGACGCGGAGCGCGCGGCCAAGGAGGCGGAAGGCATCGCCCCTCACTGGCGCTTCAAGCTTGACCATGATGAGGCCATCGAGTGGGATGACGGCATTCGCGGCCGACAGAAATTCGCCGCCAGCCAGCTGTCCGATCCGGTGATCCGGCGCGCTGATGGGTCATGGCTCTACATGATGCCGAGCACCGTGGATGACATCGACATGGGCGTCAGCCAAGTGCTGCGCGGGGAGGATCATGTATCCAACACTGCCGTGCAAATTCAGATCTTTACCGCACTTTTTGCTGCAGGCTTTGCTGCGCATGAAGGTGCAGCAAAATCCCTCCCCCAATTCGCGCATGAAGCGCTGCTGGTGGGCAAGGAAGGCAAGCTGTCGAAGCGCCTCGGGTCGCTCGGATGCGACGCATTCCGCGAGGCTGGCATTGAGCCCGAGGCGATCATCGCACTGCTGGCGAGGCTTGGCACGTCACAGCCAATTGAACCGATTGCTGACCGCGCGCTGCTCACGCAGAGCTTCGATCTGGCGACATTTGGGCGGGCTCCGGCCAAATTCGACGAGGCTGATCTTGAACGGATCAACGCGGCTATCGTCCACCAACTGCCCTTTGATGCGGTAAAGGATCGCTTGCCAGAAGGCATGGACGAGGCGGGCTGGCACGCGGTGCAGCCCAATCTTGCCCATGTCCACGAGGCGGCTGAATGGTGGCGGCTTGTTACCGGACCGATCGAGGCCCGCGAATTTTCGCAGGAAGACCGCGCCTATCTCGCTGAGGCCGCCGAGGCGCTGACATGGGGTGATAATCCGTGGGGTGCGCTTACCATGGCGCTTAAGGAGGCGACCGGCCGCAAGGGCAAGGCGCTGTTCCTGCCGCTGAGGCAAGCGCTCACCGGCATGGATCACGGCCCCGACATGGGCGAACTCCTGCCGCTGATCGGCGAGGCTGAGGCCCGCGCACGGCTCCGGGCTGCGGCCGGATAAGTCGGCTTATCCAGAGCGCGGCATCTGCCATGCGGGCAGGCGGAAATTGATCACGCCGCCGTCGAGCGCGTCTGTCAGCACGAACACCACCGGCAAGCCCGGCTCGACATCGCGCACGATTTCGGCGCTGAACCCGTGTGACCGCAGAAAGGCCGCTGCGGCTTCGGCTGCGGCATCAGGGTCATCGGCCACAAGCCTGAGGCCCGCACCCCCGCCGCCAAGCTTTTCCAGAACCGCTGGCGGGGAATGGTTGATGATCGTGCCGTCCATCATCACCGAACGCGCGATCCCGCCGCTGTCGGCGGTAAAGCGCTCGGCAATGCCATATTGCCCCAGCAATTCGACCAGCGCGGCCTTGGCCTGTGGCGAGGAGGCGGGGAAAATCCGCGAGCCGTGATCGGGCCAAGGCAGGGGATTGCGCAAGGTGGCGAGCGACCACGCAAATCCCGCCAACACCACCACCACTACGAGATTAAGCGCAATCGCCCACTTCGGAACCCGCATGGCCATGCCCCCCATCGCCCTCTGATGGTGCGAAGGATATCAGTCGCGGGCCCGAAGGCAAAGGCGAGCTTTCAACCCTTGTGCTTTTCGAGCTCGTCACCCGTCACGGAAACAACGTGCAACAGATTGGTGCTGCCCGGCGTGCCGAAGGGTACGCCCGCGAGCACGATCAGCTTGGAGCCCGCGCTGCCAAATCCGTGGCGCAGCGCCATGCGCTTGCCCTTGCCGATCATCTCTTCAAAACTGTCGATGTCGCGCGTCGTCACCGCGTGTGCGCCCCATAGCAGCCCGACCTTGCGCGCGGTTTTCACCGACGGGGTCAGCACCAGCATCGGCGTTGCGGGCCGCTCGCGCGCCACCCGCCTCGCGGTCGAACCGCTGGTGGTGAACACAGTGATCGCGCTGATCGGCAGAGTATCGGCGATGGTCATGCAGGCGTGGGAAAGCGCATCGGATGTCGTCGCATCAGGCGGCGTGTCGAGATAGCGCACCCGGCCCTTATATTCCGGATCATTTTCCACCTGTTCGGCAATCGCATCCATCATCGCGACCGATTCTTCCGGCCAGGCGCCCGCCGCGCTTTCTGCTGACAGCATCACTGCATCGGCGCCATCATAGACGGCGTTTGCCACGTCCGAGACTTCGGCGCGGGTGGGCGAGGGGCTCTCGATCATGGATTCGAGCATTTGGGTTGCCACAATCACCGGCTTGCCCGCGCGGCGCGCGGCGTTGACGATGTGCTTTTGCAGCGGCGGGACTTCCCATGGCTCCAGTTCAACCCCCAGATCGCCGCGGGCGACCATAATCCCATCGGCCATTTCGATGATGTCATCGAGGCGTTTCACCGCCATCGGCTTTTCGATCTTGGCACACAGCGCCGGGCCGATTGCGCCGCCGCGCGCGCCGATCAATTTGCGCGCTTCGGCGAGGTCATCGGGGCGCTGCACAAAGGACAGCGCAATCCAGTCCGCGCCGTGTTCGACTGCAAAGGCAAGATCACGGCGGTCTTTTTCGGTGAGCGCCGGGATCGGCACTTCGGCATCGGGCACGTTCACGCCCTTGCGATCGGAAATCACTCCGCCAACCTCGGCACTGCACAAGATGCGCTCGTCATCGGCTTCGAGTACTTTCAGCCTGATCTTGCCGTCATTGATAAGGAGGCTCTGACCGCGTTCGAGGATGCCAAAGAGTTCCGGATGCGGCAGGCAGACGCGGTTTTCGTCCCCCGGTGCAGGGTTGCGATCGAGCGTGAAATGACCCGAATGGCGGATCACGGCCTGCCCATTTGCAAATGTGCCAACGCGCAGCTTGGGCCCTTGCAGATCGGCAAGGATGGTGATGGGCCGCGCCACCTGCTTTTCCAGCGCACGGATCGCCGTGATAGCAGCGGCGTGATCCTCGTGGTTCCCGTGGCTCATATTGACGCGGAAAGCATCCGCGCCCGCGCGCAGCAGGCGTTCGAGCATTTCGGGAGAACGGCTCGCCGGGCCGATGGTTGCAAGAATTTTCACCTTGCGGCCGCGCGGATCAATTCGGGTGTGGTCGCGTCTTGGCATTTTCACTCATGTCGATTGCTGTGCTGTGGGCTATGGCACAGGCGTGTCGCAACTCAAGGGCGAGCGGAAAGGAATATCGCGATGAATAGCAATGCCGATGGTCTCGAAAGCCTTGATGATGCCGTGGCAGCAGCGGCCTTTCGCCGGCTGGTGCGCCATTTGCGCCATCGCCATGATGCCCAGAATATTGATTTGATGGGGCTGGCGGGCTTTTGCCGCAATTGCCTTGCCGACTGGATCATTGAAGGCGGTTTTGAGGGCGATAAGGCCACAGCGCGTGCAGTGATCCACGGAATGCCGGCCGAGGAATGGAAGGAGCGTTTTCAAACACCCGCCACGCCCGAACAGCTCGCCGCGATGGAAGCCAGCCTGAAATTGAACGAGGCAGCGAAAAACGCACAGGATTAATTGGGCCGGGCGGTTCAATCGGCGCGGCGGGGTGGCTAGGGCAGGGGCAACCGATTCTGTTACAAAGGAACCACCATGTCCGAAGACACCCAAGCCGCCGATGATCGCCTGCGCCTGTTGATTGAGCGCATCGAACGGCTCGAAGAAGAGAAAAAAGGCATCGCTGACGATATCCGCGATGTCTATGCCGAGGCCAAGGCGGTAGGCTATGATCCCAAGATCATGCGCCAGATCGTGCGCCTTCGCAAAATGAAGCCCGATGATCGCAGCGAGCAGGACATGCTGCTCGAAACCTACAAGACCGCGCTCGGGATGGTCTAGGCGCGCGGATTGGTCATTGTCTTGTCGCGGGGCTGTGTTATCAACCTAACACAGCAAGCGGAGATGAGAGCCATGCCCAGCCCCTGGAAAGACGCGCGCGGGGTGATTGTCACCACCACGCACACCATCGAAGGCCGCCCGATCCAGCAATATTGCGGCATCGTGACGGGCGAAGTGATTGTGGGGGCCAACCTGTTCCGCGATCTGTTTGCCAATATCCGCGATATCGTGGGCGGCCGGGCGGGCTCCTATGAACAGGTGCTCGCCCGCGCGCGCAAGGAAGCGATCGAGGAATTGCAGGCCGAAGCCGCCGCGCTTGGTGCCAATGCGGTGGTTGGCGTTGATCTCGATTACGAGGTAGTCGGCTCAAACGGCTCAATGCTGATGGTGTCGGCCAGCGGCACGGCGGTGAAGATTTAACCCCACTCCTCCAGCGCCATTGCGAGCGCATTATAGGCGGCGTGGTGGGCAATCGCGGCGCGCAGGCCCAATCGGGTGCGCACATAGGCGAGAAACAGCCCGCCAATCAGTTGCGGGGTCACCACCAACACGCCCAACGGGTGGGTCAGCGCTTCGTAATTGCCAAGGTGGATGAGGGCGAACACCACGGTGCTCACCCACACCAGCGCAGCGAAATGGCGGGTAAACCACGCGGGCACCGCGACATCGCGTTCGCGCGTTTGCAGCCACACGATGAACCCTAAAAGCGCGATTACCACGCCTGCGCCGGCAAGGATCGGTTCCCATTGGGGCCGCGCCCATAGGCTGGCGAAAAAGCAGATTTCCGCTGCAAAGCCGAACAGCGCAAAGCGCAGCGCCGCCACGCGCCCACTCATCCACCCGCGATAGACCGCCTCTTCGAGCAAGGGTGCGACCAACAATGCAAAGAACGCTTCTTGCGCCAGTGAGCCTTCGCCTTCGACCGGGGTTGGCAGAAAACCAAGCGTGCTGTCTGCCTCTTCGATCAGCAAGATCGCCAGCCAATCCACCGCCAGATCGAGCGCGAATATCGTAACCAGCGCTGCCACCAGCGCCGCGCTCCACGCATGGCGGGTGAAGACCGGGGTGGGCCTGGCGATAAAGCGCAAGGCGTCCATCGCCCAGCCCCACGGGCTGCGCGCAGGGACCGACACGAGAGGTTCTGATGAAAACAGCGCCCTTGCGCGCCCCTCAAGCATCGGAGTAAGGCCTGCGCCGCAACTTAAACCCCAACAACAAAGCACATCCCATGGCAGGCCATTCCAAATTCAAGAACATCATGCACCGCAAGGGTGCGCAGGACAAGAAACGCTCGGCAATGTTCTCCAAGCTGAGCCGCGAGATCACTGTGGCGGCCAAGATGGGCCTGCCTGATCCCGACATGAACCCGCGCCTGCGCCTTGCCGTTAACGCGGCCAAGGCGCAATCCATGCCCAAGGACAATATCCAGCGCGCCATCGACAAGGCTGCGCAAGCAGGCGGCGAGGATTACGCCGAGGTGCGCTATGAAGGCTATGGCCCCGGCGGCGTTGCCCTGATCGTCGAGGCGCTGACCGACAACCGCAACCGCACTGCCACCAATGTGCGCACCGCTTTTTCGAAGAACGGCGGCAATCTGGGCAGCGAAGGCTCGGTGTCCCATGGCTTTGAACGGCGCGGGCTGATCGAATATGCGGCCAGCGCGGGCGATGAGGAAAAAATGCTCGAAGCCGCCATCGAAGCGGGCGCGGATGATGTCGAAAGCTCCGAAGACGGCCACACTGTGTGGACCGCGGCAGATGCCTTGCACGGCGTTGCAGGGGAACTGGAAAAGGTGCTCGGCCCAGCCGACAATGTGAAGCTTGCGTGGAAGCCCTCGCTGATGGTCGAGGTGGATGAAGGCACCGCATCGACGCTGATGAAGCTGCTCGACACGCTCGATGATGATGATGACGTGCAGACCGTGTGGGGCAATTACGACATCCCCGATGATGTGATGGAGAAGCTGGGCTGAGCCGGGCTGAGTGGCTCCTTGCGATAGCGCTGGGCGCTGCGTTTCTGCTCGCAGCGGCGTGGCGCATCGGGCTGACGATTGGGCTGTAAGGGGCGCGCGGCGTGATTATCCTCGGCCTTGATCCTTCGCTGTCCTGCACCGGCTGGGGCGTGATCGCCACGCAAGGCGCGCGCATCAGCCATGTGGCGAACGGCGAGGTCAAAACCGATCCCAAAGCGCTCATGCCTGCACGGCTCGATCACCTCTATGCGGCGATAGCTGCGGTGATCGGGCAATATGCGCCCGACCGCGCAGCGTGTGAGGAGGTGTTCCTCAACACCAATCCGCAATCGACGCTGAAACTGGCGCAGGCGCGCGGCGTGGTGCTGGCGGCTTGCGGGCGGCACAATCTGGCGGTGAACGAACACGCCGCGCGGCTGGTGAAAAAAGCCGTCGTTGGCACAGGCCGCGCCGAAAAGCCGCAGGTGGCAAGCATGGTCAAAGTGCTGCTGCCCGGAATTCAGATCGCAGGAGCCGACGCTGCCGATGCGCTGGCCGTGGCGATAGCGGACGCGCATCTTGGCCCGCGAGGTTAGCGCCCGTGTATGTCGTCGTCTTTCGCAACCGCAAGCGCGCCGATATTGATCAGGCCGCCTATGATGCCGTCGCCGCAGCGATGGAAGCCGCCGGGCTCACCCGTCCCGGCTACATCTCGTTCAAACCCAAGTTGAACAGTGCGCTGGATAAAAAGATGTCATATCAATAGGCTGCGCGCGGCCATACGAGTGTTACCACTACATTTTTCGATTGCTGTGTGGG
>MEDW01000064.1 GCA_001724215.1 Erythrobacter sp. SCN 62-14
CACCGCCGTCATGCGAAAGCTTGTCGTCACCGCAAACGCCCTGCTCAAAGCAGATCGGTGCTGGAAGCAATCTCTCACTTGACCATCACGGATACTCTAGCGGAAGCCCAGATTGCGCAGGGCAAAGAACAATTGAAAGGTGTTGCCGCGCAGCGCGTCGCCGGCCGTCACGAAATCACGCCGCAAGGTTGCGCCAAACTCGATGCAATCATCGCTGTAGGCAACACCGATGCGGGTGCGGATCGGTTCAAAGCCTTCCAGCGTGAACAAGGGATTGTCTTCGGCTGACGAGAGGCTGAAAATTCCAGAGCCGAACACTGACCAGTGGCGTGCAAAGGCAATGCGCCCAGCGGCACGCAATTCCTCGCGGTCGACCAGATCCTCGATAGAATCAATATTGCGGTTGAGCCGCAGATAACCCAATTCAACATAGGTGCGGGCGCTGCCAATGGCGGCATCGAGTTCATTGCGTCGGATCACAAAGCTGTCCTTGTCGATCCGGTAGCGGTGCGTGAAGCTGACAAGGTTGCCGACCCTTACTTCGGTGCGGCCGACAAAATCGGACACCCTGTCTGACAGCCCGGTTCCAACCGGAAACAGATCATTCTGATCTTCAAGCCGATAGGATTGTCCGATGGTGGTCTTTACGCGCAGCCCTGGACGGGTGAGCTCCCAATCCAGCCCCCATGTGATGCGCGAGCCATCCTCGACCCGATCATAGCCGGCAAAGCGATTGAGCGCGAAGAGGTTGGAGTCCTCCAGATCGATCGCCCGCGCGTCCTCGTTCGGGATCGCAAGATTGCGCATCTTGGGGCTGGCCACAAACTGCACGCGTGGCTTGAAAACTTGTGTCCCGCCCAGAGCTTCGCCCACAAATGGCCACTCTATATCAATCGCCCCCGTGGCAATCCCGCGCCCTGTCCATCCCTCACGCCCACGATAAACCTCGGTGATGGTCGAGAGCGTATCGCTGGTGTGGTAGATGTCAGCCCGCCCCAGCGCGGTGATCGTCACCACCTGGCCCATGCGAGTAAGCCGGCGCAAATCCCATTTGGCGGCGGCAAAAGCGCGCTGGGTATCCTGTCCATCGGTGCGCACCAGGGCAAGCGTGTTGGCCTGCAACTGAATGCGCCCGCCAAAGGCAGGATCGTCGATCAGGCGGCGGTAATCAATCGCTGGCAGTGCCACCGGGATCTGGCCTTGGTCAGCGATGATCCGCAAGGTTTGGGTCGCCCATCCCGCGATCGAGAGATAGGAACGCTCGTCAATCCGCTCGAGGTTCACCACCGAGCGCAAACGATCCTCGCGGCTAAGGTCATAGCGCCGCAGGAAGGTGCGGTCGCTGGCGACGCGGATCGATCCGGTGAGGCTCCATTCGGGAGAGAATTGAAATCGCCCATTGGCATCAAGGTAGCCGCGCGGATCATTCTGGAACCCTGCTCCGCCGGTCAGGTCAGAGGCGCGGTCGCTGGCGGTCAGAAAACCCGTGATCTGGTAGGCGCCCTTTTCCGTGAGGTGACGCCACTGTGCGCTGCCCATCGGGGCGACGTTGGAAAAAACATAGGTGCCCAGTTTCAGATCCCGGTTGTCCCCGAGGCGCCAATAATATTCGCCGCTCACCTCCAGGCCGTTCACTGCCGTGACCCGGAAGTCAGGAACCAGAAAGCCGCTTTCCGCCTTGCCATCGGTGCGCAGAGCCAGTCCGGGCAGCGGCAGGATGCGCGCGCCGAACAGTTCCACCATGGCGCCGGAAAAGCGCAGGCGGTTGGCGCGCTGATCGTAACGCACCTCGCGCGCGGTGATCCGCCAGCTGGGATTGATAGCGCAGCCCTGAGGATCGGTGACTGCGCAGGCGGTGTAAGCCGCGTCGGTCAGGATGGTGGTGCCATCTTCTGCGCGCGCGGCGCTGCGTGCAGCCAGCCTGCCACCGGCCCGCAGCGCGATCAGCAAGTCTTCCATCGCGCCCGCTTCAAAGCGATCGCTGAGTTCCAGCGCCTCGGTAAAAAGCTGGTTACCGCTTTCATCCACGGCGCGCACATTGCCGCTTGCCATGATCGAGCCCGCACGCCGATCCCAGGTTACTTCATTCGCCCGCACCGAACGATCACCGCTTTGCACCAGCACATTGCCGCGCGCAGTCACTGTGTCGCGCTCATTGTCATAGAGGAGCTGTTCAGCGGAGAAATCGATCACCTCTCCCGCCATCGCCTCAACGAGGTCTTCGGCAGGGTTTGTCGCGATGTCTTGCGAGCTGTTGTCGCTGGCGCGGGCGTGGGCAGGAACTGCAGCCAGCGCCGCAAGAAGCAGGGCAAGCGGTGAGGCAGCCGCCCGCGCCCTAGCGCGCCAGCTCCCGTGTGCGACCAAGCGCGCGCTGCCCCCGGTGGTGCCCGACATGGCTTGCCTATTGCACCGCTCGCGCCTAATCGCAATTGCGTTTGCTTAAGCGGTTTGGCGCGCAGCCTGCGGCCCGTGCGCAGGCGAGCGGCAGGCCGTGCATTGCCTGCGGCAAGGCTTCAGGCAAATCACGCCTTTATCCATGCGGAGACCTCATGCAGATTCTTTTTTCCGACACCACGCCCGGTTCAGTTCGTTTGATTGCACGCATTGTCGATCAGGGCGCTGCGCTGGGCGGGCTTGATGCAGCAGTGGTTGAAGGCGCGCAGGCCGCGCGTTTCAAGGGCAGCGCAGGACAGGTGTTCGAAGGGTTCACCCATAGTGACGGGACGCTGCGCCGTATCGCATTGACAGGTGCGGGCGAACCGGGCGCGGCGGACCGTGGTCTCAATCTGGAAAAGGCAGGCGCGGCCTTGAGCGCCAAATATCTCGTCTCGGGCGAAACGGAGATGGTGCTGGATCTCGGCCATGCGGGTCTTGATGCGGCGGATGCTGCGGCGGTGCTGCTTGGGCTGCGGCTGCGCGGCTGGCGGCATGATGTCTATCGCACCCGGCTTTCGGCTGACAAGAAACCCAGCCTTGAATGCGTGCACGTGGTGGGAGCGCCCGAAGGCACGGCTGAGGCATGGGAGCGCGAAGCGGCGCTGGCCAAGGGGGTCGAGTTTACGAGGCTGCTGGTGACCGAGCCTGCCAACCTGCTGTACCCCGCGACATTCGTGGCTGCCTGCGAGGAAGCCTTTGCAGGCACCGGCGCGCAGCTTACCGTGCTGGGCGAGGCGGACATGGCAGCGCTCGGCATGGGCGCGCTGCTGGGCGTGGGGCAGGGGTCTGAACGCGAATCGAAAATCCTCGCGATCCGCTGGAACGGCGGTGAGCCGGGCGAAAAGCCGACCTGCTTCATTGGCAAGGGCGTGACTTTTGACACCGGCGGCATTTCCTTGAAGCCCGGCCCCGGCATGGAAGACATGAAGTGGGACATGGGCGGTGCAGGCGCGGTGGCCGGCGCAATGCTGGCGCTGGTCAGCCGCAAGGCCAAAGCGAACATCATTGGGGTGGTTGGACTGGTTGAAAACATGCCTGATGGCAAGGCGCAGCGGCCCGGCGATGTTGTCACCACCATGAGCGGGCAGACTGTTGAAGTGCTCAACACCGATGCCGAAGGGCGGTTGGTGCTGTGCGATGTGCTGCATTGGGTGCAGGAGCAATATGATCCGGCGCGCATGGTGGATCTGGCCACGCTGACGGGCGCGATGATCATCAGCCTTGGCCATGAATATGGCGGGATGTTCGCCAATGACGACATGCTTGCCGCGCAGCTGGATAGCGCTGGCAAGGCAAGCGGCGACAAGCTGTGGCGGATGCCGCTGGGCTCGGCCTATGACAAGCTGATCGATTCCCCCATTGCCGATATCAAGAATATCGGCCCGCGTGAGGCTGGCTCGATCACCGCAGCGCAGTTCCTGCAGCGGTTTGTCAAGAACGGCACGCCTTGGGCGCATCTCGACATTGCGGGCATGGTGTGGGCCAGCAAGCCGGGGCACACGTGGGACAAGGGCGCGACGGGCTATGGCGTGCGGCTGCTCGATCGCTTTGTCCGCGATGTGCTGGAGGGGTGATCGGAGGGGCGCATTTCGGGCCGCAGGCCCGCAAGCCCGACCGGGCGCCCGCAGCGATGTGGCCCTTGGGCCGCGTGAGCGAGGATAGCCAAGGGCGCGGACGCGCCCGCCGGCGCTTGAGGCAAACAAAAACGCCTCAAGCAGCGAAGCGGTAGGTCGGAAATGCCAAAAATGCGGAAAAAGTCGGATTTGCCGACCAAGACCTGCCTCACCTGCGGGCTGCCTTTCACGTGGCGCAAGAAATGGGAGCGGGATTGGGACAATGTGAAATATTGTTCCGACCGCTGCCGCAGGGGGAAAAATGCGTCTTGATGCCTGCCCCCAGTCATCTCATCCTCAAGGAGCGCAGCGGTAGGACGACCGGTCCTCAAGGAGCGCAGCGGTAGGACGACCGGTCCTCAAGGAGCGCAGCGGTAGGACGACCCGTCCTCAAGGAGCGAAGCGGTAGGACAACAAAGACTGATGAAACTCGATTTCTGGCAGGTCACTGATGATCCGATCGAAAAGGTCGTTGCGCTGATTGCGCGGCGCGTGCTTGATGAAGGTGCGCGCCTCTTGGTGGTCAGCCACAGCGCCGCCGAGCGCACCGCGATCTCGCGTGCGTTGTGGCAGGCCGGGCCGGAAAGTTTTCTTGCCAACGGGGAAGCAGGCGCGCCGGGCGCCGAACGCCAGCCGATCCTGCTGTCAGCCGCGCTGGATGCTCCCAACAACGCCAGCCATGTCGTGCTTGCCGACGGGCAGTTTCGTGACGTCACCGGTTTCGAGCGTGTCTTTCTCTTGTTCACTCCCGAGGGTGCACCCGCTGCGCGCGCTGCGTGGAGCGCACAAGATGGCCGCAGCGACGTGGAGCGGGCCTATTTCGCGCAGGAAAATCGCCGCTGGGTGAAAAAGCGCTGAAGGCTTGCGCGCTGCCGGTTGGTCGGCGATGATTGCGTGTGCTCAAAACGGGGGGCGGCCATGCGAAATTTCATCACGACGATTTCTCTTGCAGGCGCCTTGGCGCTGCTTGCCGGGTGCAGTTCGGAAAAATCCGGCACCATCACCACGCCCGACGGCGAAACGGCAGAATACCGCATCGACGAGACGAGCGGTGAGACCAGCATGACGATCAAGACTGCCGAGGGCGAGGCCACGATGCGCTCCGGTCAGGGCGTGCCGCTGGAACTGATGGATGGTTTCACGCTGTTCCCCGGCTCCAAAGTGGTCAGCAACACGGTTGTCAATCAGCCCGATGGGACCGGCAACATGGTGCTGTTTGAAAGCACCGCGAAGCCGGCAGCCATCATTGCCCATTTCAAAAGCCATGCCGAAAAGGCGGGCTACGCGATCGAGCTTGAGGCAACCATGAACGAGACCATGATGCTTTCAGGCAAGCGCGAGGCCGCCCGCACCAGCTTTATGGTGACAACTGGTGCGCCAGAGGACGGCAAGATCGCCGGCCAGTTGGTTATAAGCAAGAACACCGACAGGTAATCATAAGGCCGCATCACAAAGGCTTGAACAAACGCCCGCTCGCCGCTAGGGGCGCGGCCAGTTTACAAGGCGCTGTCTCAGCGGCGCTGGCAAGCCTTCTTCCATTTGCATAGCCAAGGACGAATTATCATGGCGGTTACCCGCACCTTTTCGATTATCAAGCCCGATGCCACCCGCCGCAACCTCACCGGTGCTGTCACCAAGATGCTGGAAGACGCAGGGCTGCGCGTCGTCGCCTCGAAGCGCATCCGCATGACCCGCGAGCAGGCCGAAGGCTTTTACGCCGTGCACAAGGAGCGGCCTTTCTTTGGTGAACTCGTTGAATTTATGATGAGCGAGCCGGTGGTGGTGCAGGTTCTGGAAGGCGAAGACGCCGTTGCGAAGAACCGCGAAGTGATGGGCGCAACCAACCCGGCCGATGCCGCGCCCGGCACGATCCGCAAGGAACTCGCGCTGTCGATTGGCGAGAACACCGTGCATGGTTCGGACAGCGAAGAAAACGCCGCGATCGAAATCGCCTTCTTCTTCAGCGATGCAGAAATCGTCGGCTAAGCCTCGCTTTAGCTGTGGCTTTCCAAAAAGGCCGTCCCGCAAGGGGCGGCCTTTTTAGTGAGCGGCAGGCGAGGCAAATCCTGCCAGTTGTGCGGCGTGGCCGTGATGCTTGCCGCCTTCGCTTGCGGCCATCATGCGGCGCATGGCTAAGAGCGCCTCGGGCGTGAGGACAAGGCCGAGATCGCGGTAGCACTGCGCCATTGCCCCTTGCCAATCAGCGTTGAGATCTTCGAAATCGAGCCGTGCCACCGGCCCGCGCCAATCCGTCAGCGTGGCCGCAAGGCGTTGTTCGCGCAAGCTTATCTTGTGCCGCCAGAGCCCTTCGATCTGCGCCAGGTCGCAGGTGTCGGATTGCACCGCCATCTGGTTTGCCGCGAGGCTGACCGCGCTTTTCAGCACCGCCTCTGACGAGCGGCTTGCCAGCACCAGCCGGGCATCGGGGAACAGCGCGAGCAGGGTGTCCAGATCCTCGGCAAAGGCCGGAACCTTGAGCACGCGGGGGCGGGCCGCATTGCCGCGCACGGCCGCATCGGTCTGGAAGATGCGGCGGAATTCGCGGTAGATCGGCAGAGGGGCGCGCGCCTCGCTCCAAGCCGAAAAGGCAGGAATGCGCCACTGCGATTCGTAAATCGAATGGTGCAGCGCCGCCGAAATCCACGCCAGCTCCTCCTCGACCTCAGCAGGCGCCATCGGGTGGATCGATTGCATCCATGGATTGAGCACGCCGAGCAAGGCGAGTTCGATGGCTGCCTTGGCGCGGTTCATCCCGGCGCGTGCGGGCACCGGGTGATAGGCATCGCAATATCGCGTGTGTGAATGGGCTGGATCAGCCGCCAGCAGCTTGTGAATGCGGGTGGTGCCGCTGCGCATGTGGCCGATCACGATGATCGGCGGGGCAAGCTTGGTTTCCAGCAGCGCTGGCCGCTTGGCCCACATCTCGCCCAGCGCCAGCCGGTTTTTAACGGCGCGCATCAACTGGCCGAAAGCCATCGTCTGGCCGAGTGGATTAAGATCAGCCTCTGCCTGCACGCTGGCGCACAGGCGGGAGAGCCGCTCGCGGAAATCGGCCACATCTTCGGCGCAGCGCCCGGCCTGTTCTGCCGCATCAGCCCGCGCACCGAAGGCTTTTGCAGCGATCCTCCACAGGTTATCAGGATCAAGGTTGGGGGGCGGCAGCCAGCCTTTGTCCCATGCACGGCCAAGGAAATCATTGGCTTGCGCAGCCCTCTTTCCACGCGCCAGCAAGTGCGGACGAGGGGGCGGGGCCCTGCGCGCCATCAGAACTCGTCCGCGGCATCCATCAGCCGCGTCAGCCGTTTGGGGGCAACGGCGCGCCAGCTGCGCTCTAGCCACGCGCTCACATCATCCCAATCGAGGTCGCGGCGATCGAGCACCATGCCGATCCACCCGCTCGGTCCGTAGAAGGCGGGCTTGAAATAGATGTCGGGGCGATCTTCGATTAGGCTCGCCATCTCCTCCGGCCCGCCGACTTTGACAAGCAGCGCGATCCGGTCGTGCCCATGCGGACGATCGGAAAAATAGGCGAAATATTTGCCGTTCTTGCCGTCCCCGGCGCGAAAGCCCCTTGCGCCAAAACTTTCCTGCTCGCGTGTCTCGGGCAGGGCGAGCGCACGGGCGCGCACTTCGGCCAGCAGCCAGTCGGGATTGCGCCAGCGGCTGACGTAGTCGGCAACCGCACGCGGGAACAGCTGGTGTTCGGCAAGCCGCACCCGCGCGGCGAGAGTTTCGGGCGTGTCCTCCGGCGCAATCGCGACGCGCGCCTGAGCAAGGACTTGCCCTGAATCCAGTTCACCCGTCACCAGATGGACGCTCGCGCCTGCATGGGCATCGCCTGCCTCAATGGCGCGGGCGTAGGTGTCGAGGCCCTTGTATTTGGGGAGCAGCGAGGGGTGGATATTCAGCATCCGCCCCTGCCAGCGCGCCACGAAACCTTCCGACAGGATGCGCATATAGCCCGCCAGAACGATTACTTCTGCATCCGCTGCGACAGCCGCCGCTTCCATCGCGGCATCATGTTCAGCGCGGGTCATCCCCTTGTGGGAAAGCGCGAAGGTGGGGTTGCCCTCAAGGCTCGCCAACGCAAGGCCGGGCGCTGCCGGATCATTGCTGGCTACCAGCACGATTTCGTAAGGGCACGGTTCGATCCGGCTGGCGTAAAGCAGAGCCGCCATGTTGGTGCCCGCGCCCGAAATGAATATCGCGATGCGGGTCTTGTCCTGCGCGGTGTCAGGCAAGGCTTGGTCAGGCAAGATGCGTGGCCTTCCAGTCCGTTTTAGCTGACCAGGTCTCGACGCTGCCGCGCACGGTGCAGCCACGGGTTTCAGCGATGATTTCGCCGATCCGGAACACCTTTTCACCGCTTTCTTCGAGTTTAGCGGCAATTAAGGCCACCTTTTCCGCCGCCACTGCGACCACCATGCCGACCCCGCAATTGAAGGTGCGCGCCATTTCCTCGGGCTCAATCGCGCCCTGAGCCTGAAGGAAAGCCATCAGGCGCGGCTGCTCCCACGCATCAGCATCCACCACGGCATGGGCGCCTTGCGGAAGGATACGCGGGATATTTTCCAAAAGGCCCCCGCCGGTGATATGCGCAAGGCCGTGAATGTCGCCGGCCCGGATGAGCGGCAGCAGGCTTGCCACATAGATTCGCGTCGGCGCCATCAGCGCATCGATGAGCAATTGTTCCTGATCAAAAATCGCCGGACGATTAAGCTTCCAGCCCTTGTCTGTGGCAAGCCTTCTCACCAAGGAATAGCCGTTGGAATGCACGCCTGATGAGGCAAGACCCAGCAGCACATCGCCCGGCGCCACCTTCTCACCGGTCAGTTGCTGCCCGCGTTCGACTGCGCCAACGCAAAAGCCTGCAAGGTCGTAATCGCCAGGCGCATACATGCCCGGCATTTCTGCCGTTTCGCCGCCGATCAACGCGCACCCAGCGATCTTGCACCCTTGCGCAATGCCCGCAATCACCTGTTCGGCAACGCCGTTCTCCAGCTTGCCAGTGGCAAAATAGTCCAGAAAAAACAGGGGCTCGGCGCCCTGAACAATCAGATCATTGACACACATAGCAACCAGATCGATCCCGACCGTATCGTGCCGGTTGTGATCAATCGCAAGCTTCAGCTTGGTGCCCACCCCATCATTGGCGGCAACCAGCAAGGGATCATTGTAACCCGCCGCTCGCGGGTCAAAAAACCCGCCAAAGCCGCCCAATTCGCTGGTCGCACCAGGCCGGGCGGTCGCCTTGGCCAAGGGAGCAATGGCCTTCACCAGCGCATTGCCGGCAGCGATGGAAACGCCCGCGTCGGCGTAGGTGTAAGACGCCTGCGCGCCCGGCTCTGCACTGGTTTTCCCCGAAGTCATGGGCCACGCTTTAGCCTTTCCTGCTTGGAATTCCACTCGCCTTTGGGCAAAGGAGACGCAATTTTCCCCATGAGCGCGCCTCTCAGCCTTTCTTGCCCGCAATTTGCCAAGGCTTTTCATGGTTGGCGCCCTCGTGTGCCCAGCAGATTCGGCGCAGGCGCTTTGTTCGCGCTGGCGCTGATGGGGGGCACTTACGCGCTCGTCCTGGCGCAGGTTTCAGGCGATCGCGGGATTGCGCCCACCGCTGCAAGCGCCGACATCGAAGTGCGCGGCATTGCGGTCGATGTCACTGCTGACAATCCCGAAAAGGCGCGTTCTGAAGGCTGGCGGGAAGCGCAGCGCAAAGCGTGGGAAAAGGCAGGGGGTCCGAAAATTCCTGATAGCCAGCTTGATTCGATTGTCTCTGCAATCGTGATCGAGAAGGAGCGGCTCGGCCCCAAGCGGTATGTCGCCACGCTGGGGGTGGTGTTTGATCGCCAGCGCGCGGGGCGATTTCTTGGGGGAGCCGAGCAGGCAGCGCGTTCGGCGCCGCTTTTGGTGATCCCTGTGATGGCCAGCGGCGGAGCCTTTACGACTTTTGAGCTGCGCAATGTCTGGCAACGGGCCTGGGCGGAGTTCAATCCGGGGGCGAGCCGGATCGATTATGTGCGCCCCAGCGGCGCGGGTCGCGATTCGCTGCTGATCAATTTCGGCCAGACCACGCGCCGCAGCCGGACGTGGTGGCGCAGCACGCTTGATCAATATGGTGCAGCCGATGTGGTAATGCCGCTTGCGCGGCTTGACCATGAATTCCCCGGCGGACCGATCAAGGGCACTTTCACTGCACGCTATGGCCCGGACAGCACCATGCTTGAAAGCTTCATGCTTGAAGCTGCCGGGCCCGACGAATTGCCTGCAATGCTTGCCCAAGCAGTCTTGCGGATGGATGAAATTTTTGCCCGCGCGCTGGCGGAAGGCAAGCTGAGGCCAGACCCCACTTTGCGGCAGGCCACTGGCGGGGTGATGGATCCCGCGATCCAGCGACTGATCGAAATTGGTCGGGCCGTGCAAGCCCGCGATGCTGCCGCTCGTGCCGCTGCGGCAGAAGCCGCCAGCGTGCCACGCATCGAGGCGCAGCCGGTCATCACCGCTCAGCCAACAGTGCCGGTGCGCAACATCGTGGTGCAATTCGCAACCCCTGACGCAGCCGCCTTCGATGGCGCGCTTGGCGCTGTGCGCGCTCTGGCAGGGGTGCGCGGGCTCAACGTCACCAGCACCGCAGTGGGTGGCACTTCGGTCATGAGCGTGAGCTTTGCCGGCACGCAGGATGAACTTGCCGCCGCTCTGCAATCGCGCGGCTACACGGTTCGCCAAGGTCAGAACGCGCTTGCGATCAGCCGCTAGGCGCGGTTGAGGATTGCGCCGTGCCTGATGACAGCCCCTCGCTTTTCAATGTTCCTTCGCAGATCGCTCTGCCTTTGGGGGCTCAGACACTGCGTCCCCCTCAGCGGCTTGTGGTTGGCAATGGCAATTCGTCCGTAATCGAGGCGCTGTCTGACCCTGCAAGCTGGCCGTTCCATGTCGCGGTCCTGATGGGGCCCGCGCGCTCGGGCAAGTCGCTGATCGGGCGCTGGCTGGCAGGGCAGGAGCGCAGCCTTGCGCTTGAGGTCATCGACGATGCGCATCGGGTGGATGAGGTTGAACTGTTCCACCGTTGGAACGCTGTGCAGCAAGGCGGTGCGCGCGCGGGTGAGGCTTTGTTGCTGATTGCAGGGCAGGGCGAGAGTGGCTGGCAGATCGCCTTGCCCGATCTTGCCTCGCGCATTGGCGGGTCTTTGCAGCTTGCCATCACTGAGCCCGATGATGCCATGGCGGGCGATTTGCTCATGGCGCTGGCCGAGCAGCGCGGACTTTCCTTGCCGCAAGCGGCCGCTGATTATCTGGTTCCCCGGATGGAGCGCAGCTATGCCGCCTTGGAGGCGTTGGTGGCGGCGATTGATCGCATCAGCCTTGAACGCCAGAGCCCTGCCACCATGTCTGTATGGCGCGCTGCTTTGGAGGCCTTGCAAGGTCCGGAGCAGCAGCGCCTGTTTTAGCGCCGCATTGCAATGGGCGGCGATTGGTGGGATTGAGGGGCATGTTTGAGCGGCTCATCAGCTATCTCGATTCCGTGCATGCGCGCGATCCTGCGCCGCGTTCGCGGTGGGAGATTTTGCTTTATCCCGGCGTGTGGGCGCTGGGCTTTCACCGCGTGGCGCATTGGCTGTTTGAGGCCAAGCTCTATTTCCTTGCGCGGCTGGTGAACCATCTCTCGCGGCTTTTGACGGCGATTGATATCCATCCCGGTGCGCGGATCGGGAAGAATTTCTTCATCGATCATGGCTTCACCGTGATCGGGGAAACCGCCGAGATCGGGGATAATGTCACGATCTATCAATGCGTAACCTTGGGTGGCACCAATCCCACCAATGGCAAGGGGGGCAAGCGTCATCCGACCTTGATGGATAATGTCATCATCGGATCGGGTGCGCAGATCATTGGCCCGATCGTGGTGGGCGAACGCGCCCGCGTGGGCGCCAACGCTGTCGTCACCGATGATGTCCCCGCGGGCGCAACGATGATTGGCTTGAAAGCGCGATCAACGCTGGTTCCGGCCGAACAATGGCTGCGTGAATTCATCCCCTATGGTACGCCGTGCGATGATCCGCCGTGCGATGAACAGGGCCGCCCACGCGGCGATTGTGTCGAAAAGCTTGAAAGTGAACTCGCAGCTTTGCGTGCGGAGATGGCAGAATTGCGCGCAGCAGTTCAGCAGAGTGAGGCTGCCCAAGCGCCGCAATTGCGCAATGGAACCGAGGATTGATGAGCGCGAAAGGCACGGGGGCTAGCACCGGACAGATTGTCGCCTTCCCGCGCGGGTCGGCAGGGCAGGTGGGGTTCGAAAGGGCTGAACTTACGCGTATTCTTGATCTCTATGGTCGGATGGTCGCCGCTGGCGAATGGCGTGATTACGCGATGAATTTCGACAAGCAGGCGGCCACTTTTGCCGCTTTCCGCCGCGCTGCCGAACGGCCGCAGGCCCGCCTTGAAAAGCGCCCTGCCTTGCGTGCCAAGCAGGGGATGTGGACGCTGTTCGGCGAACACGGGCAGGTTTTGAAGCGCGGGCATGATCTGGCGAACGTGCTGGCGCCCATGGAGCGGCGGCTGCTGAAAGCGGTTGAGGATTAGGCCATCGGCCAAAAAGGAAAGGCCCGCCCCCCTGTGAGGGAGCGGGCCTTCTCTATGCCGTTGCCGGAAGCCGGATCAGCCGCGCGCGCTCGTAGGGCCGGTTCCAGTGACCTTCTGCATGGCTTTCAGGATATTGCCCGACTGCTCGCTTCCCGATTGCGGGGCGATCAGGTTGGTGAAGGCGTTGATCTCTTCCCACCGCGCGGCAAAGCCTTCAACGGTGCGCTCGCCTTCGGGCAGCCACACGGCATCGTTCATCACCGTCCACGACGAATGGAAACCGCCTGCGCCTGCGCCGACAATCGCGTTGGTCGGCGCATCTTCGCTGACGAGGAACAGCGCTGCGGGCACGACGTTTTCCGGAGCAAACAGCTTGAAGGCTTCTTCGGGGAAGAGGTCTTCGGTCATGCGCGTGCCAGCGACCGGCGACAGGGTGTTGCAGCGCACGTTGTACTTCGCGCCTTCGAG
>MEDW01000065.1 GCA_001724215.1 Erythrobacter sp. SCN 62-14
GGGCGGCTGGCGACCAAGCCCTATGCGGCAAGCGGCAATTACATCAACAAGATGAGCAATTATTGCGGCCAATGCCGCTACAAGGTTGCGCAGAAAACAGGGCCGAATGCCTGCCCCTTCAACCCGCTCTATTGGCACTTCATGGACGCGAACCGCTTGGCGCTTGAACGCAATCACCGCATCGGGCGCATCTATGCGACATGGGACAGGATGAGCGAGGCCAAGCGGCGCGAATATCTCGATACGGCAGAGAAATTCCTCGACTCGCTCGAACCCGCACGCGAAGGGTGGGCGCGAAACGACTAAGGGAGAGAGCCATGCTGACCATCCACCACCTGCGCCTGTCGCAATCCGAACGCATCGTTTGGCTCGCTGAGGAATTGGGGCTTGAGTATGACCTAAAGCTCTACACCCGCCGCACCGACAATCGCCTTGCGCCCGATGAATACAAGGCGCTCCATCCGATGGGGATTGCGCCGGTGATCACCGATGGCGATCTGGTTCTCGGCGAAAGCGGCGCGATTATAGATTACATGGTGGCAAAATATGCGCCCGATGCCCCCTTGGTGCCGCGCGCGGATCATCCCGATTTTGGCGATCACCTGTTCTATTATCACTGGGCCAATGCGACCTTCATGACGAACGGCATGATGGCGCTGGTGGCGCAATTTATGGGTGCGAGCGAACTGCCCGCTTTCGTGGCTGACCGGGTGCAAAAGGGTTGGGCCATTGTTGAAAAACGGCTGGGCGAGGCGGACTATTTCGGAGGCAGCCAGCTTACCACCGCCGACATCATGATGGGCTTTGGGCTCACCACGAGCCGTGCCATGAGCGGGATGAGCATTGATCACCTGCCCAATCTCAAGGCCTATCTGCAACGCATCGGCGCCCGGCCTGCTTACCAGCGCGCCATGGCCAAGTGCGAGCCGGGAATGCCGCCCAAACTCGATTGAGCCATGCCCCCTTTTGTGCTCGCTCCGTCCCGGATGACGCGCATCTGAGCGTGCAGAGCGGAACATTTGCCAGATCTGTCAATTGAAAAACTGCGGGGTTCAGAAATATCTGATTGCCCCCTGAAAAGTATGGAGCAAGCACAAAAGGACACGTATCATGACCAATCTCAAACAGCCGCACAATCCCCGGACAAAATGGCTATGGGGTGGAATATTGGCAGCGCTGTCATTTGTTTTGATTACGGTTCTGTTCAATCCTTCGGGCGAGCGTGACGGGACAGTTGAGGATCCCATTTTCATTGACAACTTCGGTGAAGGCACTGGGCTTGGAGCAGGCACCACAAAAGATGGTGAGGATGTTGCGGCCCCTGCACCGATTGCGCCGGGCGAACAGCCGGACGAGTGATCTCGCAATTGGGTGCACCGCCAAGCGCTAGAGCAAAGTGGTTTTACTCTCGCGCCTCAACAATTCTGCCTTGATTTTGAGCCCCCAGGCATAGCCGCCGAGCGTCCCATCCGCGGCGATCACCCGGTGGCATGGGATAAGCACCGCGACGCGGTTGGCGGCGTTCGCACCGCCGATAGCGCGCGACGCGCCGGGCTTGCCAAAAGCCTTGGCCAGATCGCCATAGCAGCGCGTCTCGCCGCAGGGGATCGCGCGAAGGGCCTGCCACACCTGTTGCTGAAAAGGCGTCCCCGCCGCATCAAGCGGTATGTCGTGCATCGCATCCGAGGGGACTTCAATCGCGGCCATTACCTGATCCATCAAGCCAGTCACAAAAGCCCCGTTCTCGATCAGCCGTGCATCGCGAAATTGTGATTTGAGCTGCTGCGGATCGCGCTCGAACGCGAGCCAGCACACCCCTTGCTCGCTTGCGCCAACCAGCACTGGCCCAAGCGAGGTTGCCCCCCTTGCCCAATGCACCTCAGTCGCCATCGCACTCGCATCCTCTCCAAAAGCCGCTATATACCCAATCATGCGGGTCTTATCTTTGCTTGTCGCGCTTATTCTTGCGTGTTCGAGCGCATTTTCTCCTGTTGCCGCCGATGCTGGCGATGTTGCAGCGGCAGCGCGCGGCGTGGTGCGTGTGGTGCTGGTAGGCCAGGAAGGGGGGCAGGTCGTTCCTGTCACGCATGGCACGGGATTTGCCGTGACGGCAAACCGCATTGTTACCAACGCCCACGTCCTGCGCGAAGCTTTGCAGGATGATTCCTTGCGGATCGGGGTTGTGCCAAGTCAGGGCGAGAAATCGGCCTATGCCCGGGTTATCGCCGTGTCGCCGCGCAATGATCTGGCGCTGATCGAAATCACTGGCGGCACTTTACGCCTGCCGCCCCTGGCGCTGGCAGGCGGTCAGGATCCGGGCGCCATGAGCGAGGTGGTTGCTGTCGGCTATCCGATGAATGTCGACCTCGCCCAGGGGCTTAGCATTGGCGACATATTCCGCGCACAACCGCCTGTAAAAAGTCGCGGTTTCCTGTCAGGAGAACGTCCCAGCCGACAGTTTGACACGATCTTGCACACAGCTCCGATTGCTCGCGGCAATTCAGGCGGACCGCTGCTGGATGGTTGCGGGCGGGTGCTTGGGGTGAATTCCTTCAGTGCCCAAGCGGGTGATGGAGGAGCAGAGTTTTTCTTTGCGGTATCCTTGCGCGAGCTTATCCCCTTTTTGCGTTCACAGGGAATTGAACCGCAGATCAACAGCCTTACGTGCCGCTCCATCGAGGAATTGAACGCCGAGGAACGCGCCCGCTTCGAAGCCGCGCAGGAAGCCTCTCGCGAGCGGATCGCCCAGCGCCAAGAAGCGCTGCGCATCGCGCGCGAAGAAGCCCGTATGGCAGCACAGATGGAAGTGATTGCCGAACGCGAGAACCGCGTTGCCATGGCCCTCTTGTTGCTATTGGGTGGCATCGCAGCAGGCGGCGCAGCCTATTATCTTCACCGCATCACCGCTGATCGCGCGAAAGTGATCGGTGCAGGCACATTGGCCGCAGCGGCAGTAATCAGTGCAGGGCTGCTGTGGGCGACCAGGCCTGGCCTTGCTGCGATTGAGGATCGGGTGGCGGCCGCGCTGGCAGCGCAAAGTGCATCAAGCGACCGCAATCGGACACCAAATACCCCCTCATCCGTCCAGTCCGCCACCAGCGAGGGGGCACTGATCTGCACATTGGTGCCCGAGCGTAGCCGCGTCACAGCATCACGCACGGACGACGTGGCGTTGGAATGGTCGGCCGATGGCTGCGTCAATGGGCGCACCCAATATGGCCGCTCCAATCAAGGTGACTGGAGCCGCGTGTTCGTGCCCGAGGATGAAGACGCCGTCGCGGTCAACAGCTTTGATCCCGAAGCGCGCACTTTCCGAACCGAACGCTACCTGCTGGGAGCCGATGCAATGGCCGCAGCACGCGAAGCGCGCAGCCAATACATTCCGCCCATTTGCGGCGTGAGCGATGCCGCCCGGCTGTTGGGCGAACAGCAGTCTGCGCTCATCGCACAATTGCCCGATCGGCCCAATGAACGATTGGTCTATGCCTGCTCACCAGCCAGCCCATAACGCCGGTTAAGTGGCTATTCATCGATATAATCCAATGTAATAGCTCATTTGCAATACGGCTTGGTAGGGTTGCACCATGCGCCATCGGCGTTGCTTTGGGTCTGCGATGTCGGCTCTTGCTGCAGGGCTTGCACTCTGGCCCTGCGTGGTCACAGCGGCCAGCGATCCTCAACCGGCCCAAAACCCTGCAAGCCATAAGAACAGCCTTACCGCTGCCGAGGACGAGGCGACGTTCCAGATTGACGTGCTTACTACCAAACCGCTTGAACGCGGTGAATTGATGCGCGGTCTCCAGCGTTTGGTCGAGCACCGATCAATTGTCATCCCCGCCTATCGGTTCGAAAACGATCTGTGTTTAAGCGTTGCCGGGCTGGAAACTGGACAAGTTGAGGCCTTCAAACAGCGCATCTGGCGCAATGCGTCCGATGCGGGGCTGCGCGTTGGGGGCAAGAAATGCCAGACCAATGCCTACGTTATGGTGGTCGATCAGCCTGAGGTCCTGTTCAACCGGCTGATGAAGCGTCGCCGGGATCTGTTCGGCCCGCTGCGGTTTCGCGACGTGACAGAAGACCAGTTGCGCCGCGAATTGCGTGAAGGCCGCCCGGCGGTGGCGTGGAGCCGATTGACGATGCACAATCCCGATGGCGCGGTTATTGATGAATTGGGCGTGCTTCAGGCGCAGCGCCCCCGCCCCTCGCGCCTCGCGCACCCGACCAGCATGGCCAAGCTGATCTCGGTGGTTATTTTCGATGCCAACCAGATCGATGGGATCGAGCTTACCAAAATCGCAGATTATGCCTCGTTGCACCTGCTCGCCTCGCCGCGGCGCACGATTAATTTCGCTGGCGAGGATGATCTTGCCCGCATCCCAACGATCCTCTCGCTGTTTCATGTCGGACTCGAGGCAGCGCCTAGCGATCTCACCCTGTTTGATCGCAGCTATTTGCGAGGGGTCTATGATGCACAGCCCAATATGTTGAACAATCGGCTCAACTTTTCGGTGACGCGGGCCTGTCGCAAGCTGGCAGACGATTTGGCCATAACAGATCAAGAAGCGAGCGATAAGACCACGCCATGAGCCCGAGGGGCTATGGTTTGTCCGCATTGTCATCGCCCTTGTGCAATGTCGCTGGCGCTTCCTGATCAAAACCGCGCAGGCGGGTTGCATCGCAGCATAGTGGGTGCTAGGCGCGCGCCGAACTCGACGGGGGTCGTTTCAGTATCGAGTCTGACTGGCCCCTCGCGACCATCACATCGAAGCTTTCCGAGAGGACACAAAGCGCGTGGATATTTCCGCCGGTATTCAGGCTAGCCTAGCGGGGCGTTACGCCTCGGCCCTGTTCGATCTTGCGAGCGAAAACGGGAAGGTTACCGCTGTCGAGAAGGATCTCGGCACGCTGACGGCAGCCCTGGACGAATCACCCGAACTGCGCGCTGCCACCACCAACCCGCAATTGTCGCGCGGCGTACAAGGCGCAGCGATGGGGGCGGTTGCCAAAAAGCTCAAATTGAACGCACTCACCGCCAATTTCCTCGGTGTTCTGGCGAATAACCGCCGCCTGTCGGCGCTGCCGGGTATCATTGCCGCTTTCAAGGCGATTGCCGCCGCCCAGCGCGGCGAAGTTTCCGCTAAGGTCACCAGCGCCCACCCGCTGTCGGACGAACAGCTTGCCAGCCTGAAGGACAAGCTCACCGCCCGTCAGGGCCGCACCGTTATGTTGTCTGCCGAGGTCGATCCCGATCTTCTCGGCGGGCTCGTCGTCACCATCGGTTCGCAGCGCATTGATGCCTCGATCCGCACCCGTCTCAACTCGCTTGCCCAGGCTATGAAGGCTTAAAGGACAAATCCATGGAAATCCGCGCCGCAGAAATCTCCAAGGTCATCAAGGACCAGATCGCCAATTTCGGAACCGAAGCCGAAGTGAGCGAAGTCGGCTCCGTTTTGAGCGTGGGTGACGGGATCGCCCGCATCCATGGCCTCGACAAGGTGCAGGCCGGCGAGATGGTCGAATTCGCCAATGGCGTACAGGGCATGGCCTTGAACCTTGAAGCCGACAATGTCGGCGTCGTGATTTTCGGCTCGGACAGCGAAATCCGCGAAGGTGATGTGGTGAAGCGCACCGGCACCATCGTGGACGTGCCGGTTGGCAAGGGCCTCTTGGGCCGCGTCGTCGACGCGCTCGGCAATCCGATCGATGGCAAGGGGCCTATTGTTGCTGACAAGCGCATGCGCGTTGAAGTCAAGGCGCCGGGCATCATCCCGCGCGAGTCGGTTTCCGAGCCCGTGCAGACTGGTCTGAAGGCAGTTGACGCGCTGGTGCCCGTGGGGCGTGGTCAGCGCGAGCTGATTATTGGTGACCGCCAGACCGGCAAGACCGCTGTCGCGATCGACACCTTCATCAACCAGAAGGAAGTCAACGCGGGCGATGATGAGAGCAAGAAGCTTTACTGCGTCTATGTCGCCGTCGGCCAGAAGCGTTCGACTGTTGCGCAGATCGTGAAGCAGCTCGAAGAAAACGGCGCGATGGAATATTCGATTGTGGTCGCCGCGACTGCATCCGAACCTGCCCCGCTGCAATATCTTGCGCCCTACACCGGCTGCGCGATGGGCGAGTTTTTCCGCGACAACGGCATGCACGCCGTGATCGTCTATGACGATTTGTCGAAGCAGGCCGTTGCCTATCGCCAGATGTCGCTGCTGCTGCGTCGTCCTCCGGGCCGCGAAGCATATCCGGGCGACGTGTTCTATCTCCACAGCCGCCTGCTTGAGCGTGCCGCAAAGATGAATGAGGCCAATGGCCACGGCTCGCTCACCGCGCTGCCGATCATCGAAACGCAGGCCGGCGACGTGTCGGCCTACATCCCGACCAACGTGATTTCGATCACCGATGGTCAGATCTTCCTTGAAACCGGCCTGTTCTATCAGGGCATCCGTCCGGCGATTAACGTCGGCCTGTCGGTGAGCCGCGTGGGCGGTGCCGCCCAGACCAAGGCGATGAAGAAGGTTTCGGGCTCGATGAAGCTTGACCTTGCGCAATATCGCGAAATGGCGGCCTTTGCGCAGTTCGGCTCGGACCTCGATGCCGCCACGCAAAAGCTCCTCAATCGCGGCGCGCGCCTCACCGAACTGCTCAAGCAGCCGCAGTTCTCGCCGATGCCGTTCGAAGAGCAGACCGTGTCGATCTATGCCGGCACCAATGGCTATCTCGATAGCATTCCGGTGAACCGCGTGAACGAATACGAAGCCGCGATGCTCAGCTTCATGCGTCAGAACCACGGCGATGTGCTGGCCGAAATCCGCACTTCGAAGAAGTTCGAAGGCGAAGTGGCTGAAAAGACCAAGGCTGCGCTCGACACTTTTGCCAAGCAGTTTGCGTAAGGACACCTGAAAAGTGCCTTCACTCAAGGAACTGAAAGGCCGGATCAACTCGGTCAAATCGACCCAGAAGATCACCAAGGCCAAGCAAATGGTGGCAGCCGCCAAGCTGCGCCGTGCGCAGGCTGCGGCAGAAGCCGGTCGGCCCTATGCGCTGCGGCTGGCTGCGGTGATGGCGAGCCTTGCTGGCAAGGTGTCAGGCGATGCCGCGCCCAAGCTTCTGGCAGGCACGGGCTCGGACAAGCGCAACCTGCTTGTGGTGGTCAACACCGACAAGGGGCTGTGCGGTGGTCTCAACTCCAACCTCGTGAAGGCTGCACGCATCAAGGCGCAGGAATTGCTGGCTGAAGGCAAGGAAGTCAGCTTCTACCTCGTCGGCAAGAAAGGCCGCGCGCCGTTGAAGCGCGACTTTGCAGAGCTCATCGGCGGCGGGTTTGACACCAGCAATGTCCGCACCCCCGGCTTTGAAGAGGCCGATGCGATTGCAGCGGAACTGATCGGGATGTTCGAAAGCGGCCAGTTTGATGTCGCCCACCTCATTTACCCGACCTTCCAGTCGGCGCTGGCGCAGGTTCCGACCATCAATCAGCTGATCCCCGTCCCTGCTCCTTCGGCTGCCGAAGACACCGGCGCCGTGGTGGAATATGAACCGGGCGAGGAAGAAATCCTTGCTGAATTGCTGCCGCGCTATGTGAAGACGCAGATCTTTGGCGCGCTGCTCGAGCGTGAGGCGAGCGAACAGGGCGCCTCGATGACCGCGATGGATAACGCCACGCGCAACGCAGGCGATCTCATCAACAAGCTGACCATTCAGTACAACCGCAGCCGCCAGGCCGCGATCACCACCGAACTTATTGAAATTATTGCTGGCGCGGAAGCGCTGTAATCTTAGGCAGGAAACCGAAAATGGCCACCGCACCCGTACTCAATCAGACCACCAATGGCGTGATCAGCCAGGTCATCGGCGCCGTCGTTGACGTGCAGTTCGAAGGCGATCTGCCGCCGATCCTCACCGCGCTGGAAACCAAGAACGGTGACAATGTGCTCGTGCTCGAAGTCGCGCAGCACCTCGGCGAAAACACTGTTCGCACCATCGCGATGGACGGCACCGACGGCCTCGTGCGCGGTCAGGAAGTGATTAACACCGGCGCACAGATCAGCGTTCCGGTTGGCCCCAAGACGCTGGGCCGCATCATGAACGTGATCGGTCAGCCGATCGATGAGCGCGGCCCTATTGGCGCGGAGACCACCGCCCCGATCCACGCCGAAGCCCCGGCTTTCGTCGACCAGTCAACCGAAGCTGCCATTCTCGTCACCGGCATCAAGGTGATTGACCTCCTTGCGCCTTACGCTCGCGGTGGTAAGATCGGCCTGTTCGGCGGCGCGGGCGTTGGCAAGACCGTGCTCATTCAGGAACTCATCAACAACATCGCCAAGGGCCACGGCGGCGTGTCGGTGTTCGCCGGCGTGGGTGAGCGCACCCGTGAGGGCAACGACCTCTATCATGAATTCCTCGATGCAGGCGTTATCGCCAAGGATGCCGATGGCAATGCGACCTCGGAAGGTTCCAAGGTGGCGCTGGTGTTCGGCCAGATGAACGAGCCGCCGGGCGCCCGTGCTCGCGTGGCGCTCTCGGGCCTCACCATGGCGGAATATTTCCGCGACGTGGAAGGTCAGGACGTGCTGTTCTTCGTCGACAACATTTTCCGCTTCACCCAGGCAGGCTCGGAAGTGTCGGCGCTGCTCGGCCGTATTCCTTCGGCGGTGGGCTATCAGCCGACCCTGTCGACCGATATGGGCAACCTGCAGGAACGCATCACCTCGACCACCAAGGGTTCGATCACCTCGGTTCAGGCGATTTATGTCCCTGCCGACGACTTGACCGACCCGGCGCCGGCGACCTCGTTTGCCCACTTGGACGCTACCACCACCCTGTCGCGCGCCATTTCCGAGCTTGGCATCTACCCGGCGGTGGACCCGCTCGACTCGACCAGCCGCGTGCTCGAACCGCGCGTTGTCGGCACAGAGCACTATGAAACCGCTCGGCGCGTTCAGGAAATCCTGCAGAAGTACAAGAGCTTGCAGGACATCATCGCGATCCTCGGGATGGATGAACTGTCGGAAGAGGACAAGCTGACTGTTGCCCGTGCGCGCAAGATTCAGAAGTTCCTCTCGCAGCCGTTCCACGTGGCCGAAGTCTTCACCAACATCCCCGGCGTGTTCGTGCAGCTTGAAGACACTGTAAAGAGCTTCAAGGCCGTGGTGGACGGCGAATATGACCACCTGCCCGAAAGCGCCTTCTACATGGTGGGCGGCATCGATCAGGTGGTCGAAAAGGCCAAGAAGCTGGCCGAGGAAGCCTGATCGCGGATGAGCGGCACCAACCGGGCCAGCGTTGATCGCCTGCTTCGCAGGTTGTGCTGGGCCGGGATGGTGTGCTGGTTTGTGATCTCTGCCAGCGACATCCATCGCTGGCGGGTTTGGAGCGAGTTTGACAGCGCCTTTGCAGATGCTGCTCACAAGCTGGGGGAAACGGGGGCTCAACCCGTCTGGCTTTATGCCCTCGCCTTCCCTTTCGTGGCTGCCAATTTTGCCTGTCTGGTGCAGATCTTGCGAGGGCGGCGGCGCGGTATCCTGCCGGTGCTTGCCGTAACATCGCTGGTGATTGCAGCCATGCCGCTGTTTGGCCGGCAATGGGTGCTTTATCGCTTGCTGGTGGCGGATATTTTTACCGCTGTCGGCTTTGCCATCGGCGGGGCGATTGCGCTGATTTTGTATCTTGGGTTGGACAGTCATTCACACGCGCTGTATGGGCGCGGCAACGGATCAAGGACGTAGCATGGCATTGCATTTCGAACTCGTAACCCCGGCCAAGCTGGTGCGCTCGGAAGACGTGCACATGGTCGTCGTTCCCGGCACCGAAGGCGAATTCGGCGTGCTCGAAGGCCATGCCCCCTTCATGAGCACGATCCGCGATGGCGCGGTGCAGGTCTACAAGACCGCAGGCGGCGCTCCGGAAGTGATCGAAGTGCGCGGCGGCTTTGCTGAAGTCAGCGAAAACGGCCTCACTGTGCTGGCCGAGCACGTCGAGGGCTAAACGCCTCACAGCAATCGACAAACAACCAATTAGGGCGGGCCAATGGCTCGCCCTTTTGGTTTGCCCCCTTCCCTTCGCGCTGCTCGGACGGCAAAACCGCGCACAGCAGTTTCCCCACAGGAGAGGACATTTGAAACTTGTCGCAGCCCATTTTGTCTCAAGTCTTGCATTGGCGTTGGCCATGACCGTCACCGGAACGAGCGCAGCCACGGCGCAAGACACTCCGGGTATTCCCGGCCCAGAGCAAGACCCCTATATCTGGCTCGAACAGGCCCGTAGTGAGGAAGCGCTCGCATGGGTGGGGGCCGAAAACGCCCGCACGTTGGCCGCTCTTGAAAGCGACCCCCGCTTTGCCGAATTGAAAGCCGAAGCGCTGGCCATCTTCGATTCCGAAGACCGGATCCCCTTCGTGAGTTTCCGTCCGGATGGCCTCTACAATTTCTGGCAGGACCGCGCGAATCCCAAGGGCGTGCTGCGCCGCACCACATTGGAAAGCTACCAGACGGCCAAGCCCGAATGGGAAGTGGTGCTCGATATCGATGCACTCGCCAAGGCGGAAGGCAAGGAATGGGTCTATCAGGGATCAAGCTGCCTGCCGCCCGCACTCAATAAGTGCATGATCGCGCTGTCGGATGGGGGCGAGGATGCCACCATCCTGCGTGAATTTGACACCGCCACCAAAAGCTTTGTCGAAGGCGGCTTCGTGCTCGACAAGAAAAGCCAGGGCGGCGTGCAGTGGATCGATGAGAACACCCTGCTGGTGGGCCGCGATTTTGGCGAAGGCACTTTGACCGACAGCGAATATCCTTTCACCGCGCGGGTTTGGCAACGCGGCACGTCGATCGATGATGCGCCCGAAATCTTCCGCGGCGAGGCGAGCGATGTGTCCTCCGGCGTCAGCCTGCTGCGCGACAATAGCGGGACAATTCAGGCCCGCGTCGCCTATCGCGGGGTCAGCTTCCATGAACGGCTCTATTTCGTCGAACAAAACGATGAGTGGGTGCAGCTTGATCTGCCAAAGAAGGCTTCGCCCTATGGCATTGTCGATGGGCATATCCTGCTTTCGACAGATGTGGACTGGACAGTTGATGGCCAGACTTTCGTCGCCGACAGCCTAATCGCGGTTGAACTCGAAGCCTTCCGCGCAGATCCCAATGGCGCGGCCAAAACCCTTGTCTGGGCGCCCGGTGAAAGGCAAACCAAGCAAGGCGGCGCAGTGACGGGCGAGGCGCTTTATGTGGCGTTGCTCGATAATGTCGTGGGCAAGGTGCTGCGCTTCAATTTCCGGGATGGGCAATGGGTAAGCACGCCCGTCGCCCTGCCCGACAACGCCACCATCGGGATCGCGGCCTCCTCGAACGAAACCGATCAGATCATGTATACGGTCAGCGGGTTTCTGGAGCCCACCTCGCTGTATTATACCGATGGCTCGGCTCCTCCACAGGTGCTGAAGACCTCGCCTGCCTTTTTCGATCCTGCAGGCATGGAAGTCGAACAGCATCAGGCCACCAGCAAGGACGGGACTCTGATCCCCTATTTCCTCGTCAAGCCCAAGGGCATGAAGGTGGACGGCACCACGCCGATTCTGATGGGCGGCTATGGCGGTTTTCAGGTGCCGCGCTTGCCTGCCTATCTCGGCACCACGGGCAAGCTGTGGCTGGAGCGCGGCGGGGCCTATGTGCTCGCCAATATTCGCGGCGGCGGTGAGTTTGGCCCGAACTGGCACCAGACCGCCATCCGTGAGAACAAACAGCGCACCTGGGATGATTTCATCGCAGTGGGCGATGATTTGGTGAAGCGCGGCTTCACCTCGCCGCAACATCTCGGCATTCAGGGCGGCAGCCAAGGCGGCCTGCTCGTCGGCACGGCTTTCACCCAGCGGCCCGACCTGTTTGGCGCTGCCATCGTGCAGATCCCGCTGTTTGATATGCTGCGCTATCACCTGATCGGCCGCGGGGCTTCGTGGATTGGCGAATATGGCGATCCGCGCATTCCCGAACAGCGCGCTTGGATCGAAGGCTATTCGCCCTATCAGAAGATCGTGGCGGGCGTGGATTATCCTGCCCCCTTCCTGTGGGCATCGACCGCCGATGATCGCACGCACCCTGCCCATGCGCGCAAGGGCGCTGCACGCCTGAAGGAATTGGGGCAGCCCTACTTCTACTATGAGGACACAACCGGCGGCCATTCGGGCGGCGTGGATAACGAACAGCGCGCCAAGCTGCAGGCGCTGCAATTCATCTATCTGATGCAGCGGCTTATGGACCGCAAGTAAGCGCTGCAAGATCAAACCAGACAAACGGCGCGGGAGGCTCAGGTCGTCCGCGCCGTTTTGCTGCGAGCGGGCAAATGAGAGCATTTTTCGATCAAATGGGTTCGGCAAATGCGACAGGGCGACGCGGGCCCCGAGCGCCCGCTTTTCCGCGTCCGTCAGCTTGAACTAAAAACGCGCTAATACTTAAGCTCGTTGAGCTTCGCTCATACCACCCCCCCCACCTCCCCGCCCGGCCACCAATGATACCAATAGGATATGGTGGCCGGGCGGGGACCGGGCGGGGAGGTGGGGTGGGAGGTGTATGGGTTCACGCCAGTGAACATTGGTATAACGCGTCAGCGCGTCGGCGCGTCGAAGTCGGCGGGCTTGTTCGCGACCCATGCCACAAATTTGGCGATGGCCGGGTGCGCGCGGATGGTCTCGGCATCATCGCCAATCCGCGCCAGTTCATTATTGGTGAAATTGGCGTGGATCGTCTTGTGGCAGATCGGGTGAACGGGAACCTTCACCTTGCCTTTTTTGGATTTGGGCACAGGATGATGCCACTGCACGATATCGCCCATTGGGCGGCCGCACAGCCAGCAGGTGAGCGGGGCGTCTTCCTCGCTCATTTCTTCTCCGCCGCTTTCTTCTTTTTCATCGCGTCGTGAAAACGATCCGCCCAGCCCGGCTTCACCAATTGTTCGGCGCGCACCATGCGCAGTTCACCGGGTGCGACATCGCGGCTGACCGTGCTGCCTGCCGCGACAATTGCATCGGCTCCAATACTGACGGGAGCAACCAGCGCCGAATTCGAACCAATAAACGCCCGCTCCCCGATCACTGTCTTGTATTTGAAATAGCCATCATAATTGCAGGTGATTGTCCCTGCCCCGATATTCGCACCTGCGCCAATGGTCGCATCGCCCAGATAGGTAAGGTGGCTCGCCTTCGCGCCCGCATTCAGCACTGCGTTCTTAACCTCGACGAAGTTGCCGACGAAACTGCCTTCTTCGAGCACCGCTCCCGGCCTCAGGCGCGCAAACGGGCCAACCTTTACCCCGCTGGCGAGCCGCGCGCCCTCAATGTGGCTGTGGGCGCGAATGAGCACGCCGTCTGCGACGCTCACGCCGGGGCCAAAGAACACATTGGGTTCAATTGTAACATCGCGGCCCAGCACCGTGTCGTGGCTGAAAAACACAGTTTCGGGCGCGATCAGCGTTGCGCCTTCGTCCATCGCTTTCAAACGCCGCGCGGCCTGCCAGCGGCTTTCCGCAGCGGCGAGTTCGGCGCGGGAGTTGATGCCTGCCACCTCATCGGGGTTTTCGGTCACCACCACGGCGCACACCCTGCCATCAGCAATCGCGATATTGACGATATCAGGGAGGTAATATTCGCCTTGCGCATTATCATTGCCAACCCGCGCCAGCAGCGCGAACAGATCACCGGCGCGCGCCGCGATCAGCCCGGAGTTGCACAGGCGGCACGCGCGCTCGGCCTCATTGGCGTCCTTGTATTCCACCATCCGCGCAATCCGCCCGTCATCATCGGCAATCACCCGCCCATAGGCGAGCGCATCATCGGGCTCAAAAGCCAGCACCACGGCGGCAGGCTGATCCGCCTCGTGCAGCCGCGCCAGCATCGCGCGCATGGTTTCAGCGCTCACAAACGGCACATCGCCATAGAGCACCAGCACATCGCCGGAAAACCCCTCAAGCGCGCTCTCGGCCTGCTGCACCGCATGGCCCGTGCCCAGTTGCGGCTCTTGCACGCAGGTTTCCGCCCGGCCCGCCAGCGCCGCCTCGATCTGTTCGCGCCCTGCGCCCACCACCACGGCTAGCATCTCGGGCGAAAGCTCCGCCACGCTTGCCAGCACATGATCGAGCATCGAGCGTCCGGCAATTTTGTGAAGCACCTTGTGGGTATCGCTTTTCATGCGCGTGCCCTTGCCGGCGGCAAGGATGATGGCGGCAACAGGAGAG
>MEDW01000066.1 GCA_001724215.1 Erythrobacter sp. SCN 62-14
GCTCAACACCCCCGCTGTCATGGAACATCTGGGCGGAGTGCAGCCGCGCGATGTGATCGCAGCGAAACACGCGGCGGCGCGCGAAGGTTTCGCCCGTGAAGGTTTCGGCTTCATGCTGATGATTGAGCGCGCAAGCGGCGAGCTTGTCGGCCATTGCGGGATACGCCGGGTTTCGCACCCGCTCGCGCCCAACCCGCAAGATCACGAAATCGGCTGGATCGTGCGTGAGGATCGCTGGCGGATGGGCTATGCCTATGAAGCGATGCGGGCTGTGGTGGATTGGGGCTTTGAACGGATCGGCGCGCCGCTGCTGGTGGCGCTCACCTGCGAGGCCAATGAGGGCAGCTGGCGGCTGATGGAGAAACTCGGGATGAAGCGCCGCCCAGACCTTGATTTCCAAGACCCGCAAATGCCCGCATCGGGCAATCCCGTCATTCAATATGCGCTCACCGCGGCAAGGTGGGCCCAGCTGAGAGAGGCAAAGCCATGAGCCACGATCCGCGTTTTCCGGGCGCACATATCATTTCCATCCACGGCAAGACGCCGCAAATCCACGACACTGCTTTTATCGCGCCGGGCGCGGTTATCATCGGCGATGTGGTCATTGGGGCGGGTTCCTCGATCTGGTATAATTGTGTGGTGCGCGCCGATGTCTTCACCATCCGTATTGGGGAACGCACCAATGTGCAGGACGGCTCTGTGCTCCACTGCGACCCGCCGCGTCCCGGCGATGAAGCGGGCTGCCCGCTGGTGATCGGCGATGATGTGCTGATCGGTCACATGGCTTGTGTTCACGGCTGCACGATCCATGATCGCGGCTTTGTCGGGCTCGGCGCGATTGTGATGAACAAGGCGGTGATCGGCTCTGACGCCATGCTGGCAGCGGGCGCGATGCTGACCGAACGCAAGGTGATGGGGGAGCGCGAATTGTGGGCCGGGCGACCGGCGGTGAAGATGAAAGACCTCACTGATGGCGCGATTGCCGGAATGCGCGTGGGCGTGATGCACTACGCCGAAAACGCGAAGCACCACGCGGCGGCGGTGCGCGAGGGCGCGGGTTAGTCTTTCACCAGCGCCCCGTTCGGCCCGCAGGGCCGCAAGGGCGACTGCCCGCACCGCAGGCGCCTGGAGCGAAGCGAAAGAACAGCGCCGAGGAAGGCTAATCCCTGATGAGCGCTCGAAGGTTCTCGATCCGATCCGCTTCATGCGCGGGCTTGTCCCAGCGGATGCGGTGGATGCGGGGGAAGCGCATCGCAAGGCCGCTCTTGTGGCGCTTGCTGGTGTGGACCGAATCGAAGGCGACTTCGAACACCAGCCGCCGCTCCACCTCGCGCACCGGGCCAAAGCGTGCCACGGTGTGCTGGCGGACGTGGCGATCAAGCTGCTTGAGTTCCGCATCGGTGAAACCCGAATAGGCCTTGCCCACAGGGAGCAATTCGCCGCCCGCCTCCGGCTCGCCCGACCAGCAGCCGAAGGTGTAATCGGAATAGAAGCTCGACCGCTTCCCGCTCCCGCGCTGGGCATACATCAGCACGCAATCGATCAGCAGCGGATCGCGCTTCCACTTGTACCACAGCGCCGCCTTGCGTCCCGCCACATAGGGACTCATCCGGTGCTTCAGCATCAGGCCTTCGATCGCCTCATCGCGCGCGGTTTCGCGGATCGCGGCGAGGTGGGCGAAATCCTCGGCCTCGACGATCTGTGACAAGTCAAAATGGCTCGCGGGAAGCCGCGCCATCAGGCTTTCCAAAGTCGCGCGGCGCAATTCCCACGGGCTTTCGCGCCAATCCCGCCCCTCGGCCAGCAAGACGTCATAGAGCCGCACGAAAGCCGGGTATTCGCGCAACATCTTGGCCGAGACAGTCTTGCGCCCCAGCCGCTGTTGCAGCGCGTTGAAACTCGCCGCGCCGCCTGCTTCTCCGCCCTGCGCACAGCCGCGCACCAGCAATTCGCCGTCCAGCACCGCGTCAAACGGCAATTTGTCCAGCAATTCGGGGAAGGTCGCGGAAATATCATCGCCCGAGCGCGAATAGACCCGCGTCTCCTCGCCTGCGCGCACCAGTTGCACGCGGATGCCGTCCCATTTCCACTCGGCGGCGTAGTCTTTGAGATCAACTTCGCCGTCCTCCAACGGGTGGGCGAGCATGAAGGGGCGAAACCGCGCCTTGCCCGCCAAGTCCGGCGCGGGGCCGCCGGCCGCCCATGCGAACAGCTCGGGATAGGGGGGCTGAAGCGCGTGCCAATATTCCTCGACCTCCTCCACGGCCACGCCAAAGGCCAACGCAAATCCCGTCTTGGCGAGCCTTGCGGAAACCCCGATGCGCATCCCGCCGGTGGCCAGTTTGATGAGCGCAAAGCGGCCCTTCACATCGAGCCGATCAAGCAGCGCGGGCAATTCCTTGGGCGCTGAGGCACGGGTGAGGGCGGAAAGCCGCTCCACCACTTCGCTTAAAGTGAGCGGGGGCTGGGGCGCTTGCGTCTCAGGCTCGGGCCACAAAAGGCTCGCCGTTTCCGCGGTGTCGCCAACGAAATCGCGGGAGAGTTGCCACAGCAGCGGATCGACCCGCTCCATCATCAGCGCCTTGATGGTGGAGGATTTGACGGCCGCGAAATCGAGGCTCTCGGTGAGCGCCGCCATGGCCCAGCCGCGGCACGGATCGGGCGCTGTGCGCAGATAGTCCGCGATCAGCGCCAGCTTGCGGTTGCGGCTGGTGGTGTAGACCAGCGCATCGAGGAGCGCGGCGAACTCCTCCATCAGTCGTCCTCGTCCTCATAGCCGACCAGCGCCAGTGCGCGCGCGCGGCGCTGGCTGAGTTCGCACCAGCGCAGCAGGGCTTCCTCGCGGCCGTGGGTGATCCAGGTCTCCGCCGGGTTCACCTCGGCGATGGTCTGGGTGAGTTCATTCCAGTCGGCATGATCGGAGATCACCAGCGGCAGTTCCACCCCCCGCTGGCGCGCCCGCCCGCGCACCCGCATCCACCCGCTCGCCATGGCGGTGATCGGATTGGGCAAGCGGCGGCTCCAGCGATCATTGAGCGCGGCAGGCGGCGCAATCACGATAGCGCCCGCAAGGTCGGCCTTGCCCGCATCGCTTACCAGCTTGAGATCACCCAGTGCGACGCCATGTTCCTCATACAGGCGGCACATTTTCTCCATCGCCCCGTGGAGCCAGATGGTGTCGCTGTGCCCCGCCGCGCGCAGCTCCGCAATCACCCGCTGCGCCTTCCCGAGCGCATAGGCGCCCACCAGCACCGCCGAATCGGGATTGGCAGCGCGCGCGGCGAGCAGCTTCCCGATTTCCTCACCGATCGGCGGATGGGTGAAGACGGGAAGGCCAAAGGTCGCCTCGGTGATGAAGATGTCGCAAGGGGTGACCGCGAAGGGCGTGCAGGTGGGATCAGGGGCGCGCTTGTAATCGCCGGTGATAATCACCCGCTCGCCCGCGTGTTCGAGCAGGATTTGCGCAGAGCCCAATACATGGCCTGCGGGCAATAAGGTGGCCGTCACCCCGCCGCCGAGCGCCACTTCCTCGCCATAGGCGGCAGGCTGCGCTCCGGCAGAAGTTGCGTAGCGCAACTTCATGATGGCGAGCGTTGCGGGCGTGGCTATCGTCTCGCCGTGCCCGCCGCGCGCATGATCGGCATGGCCGTGGGTGACCAGCGCGCGCGGCACGGCGCGGGCCGGATCGACCCACACATCGGCGGGCGCGATGTGGATGCCCCAAGGTTCGGGCCGGATCCAGGAAAAGGGCGCGGTCATGCGTGCTCAAACGACAAGGGCGCGAGACAGTTTCCCGTCCCGCGCCCCTTAATGTCTTGCCCAAGATCAACCCTCGCTGGTGCCAGCCTCGGGCGCTTCCTTCTTGGCGGCGGGCTTTTTCTTCGCCGGAGCCTTGCGCTTCGCCTTCACTTTGGGCGGGGCGGGCGTGAGTTCGAAGGCGGGCTTGCCGTCCTTCACCGTCACATGCACCTCGCCGCCATCGACCAGCTTGCCGAACAGCAGTTCTTCAGCGAGCGGCTGCTTGATCTTCTCCTGAATGAGGCGGCCCATCGGGCGCGCGCCATAGAGCTTGTCATAGCCCTTCTCGGCAAGCCAGCCGCGCGCATCGCTGTCGAACTGGATGTGGACGTTCTGTTCGGCCAGTTGCAGTTCGAGTTGCAGGATGAACTTGTCCACCACCCGCGCAACAGTCGAGCGGCCGAGGTAGCTGAAGGGCACAATCGCATCCAAGCGGTTGCGGAATTCAGGCGTGAACATCTTTTTCACCGCTTCATCGCCCGCATCTTCCTTGCTGACATCGCCAAAGCCGATGCCTTGGCGTGCCATGTCGGCCGCGCCCGCATTGGTCGTCATGATGAGGACGACATTGCGGAAATCGACAGTCTTGCCGTGGTGATCGGTGAGGCGCCCATTATCCATCACCTGCAAGAGGATGTTGTAGAGATCGGGGTGCGCCTTCTCGATCTCGTCGAGCAGCAGGACGCAATGCGGGTTCTGATCGACCGCATCGGTGAGCAAGCCCCCCTGATCATAGCCGACATAGCCCGGGGGCGCGCCGATCAACCGGCTGACGCTGTGGCGCTCCATATATTCCGACATGTCGAAGCGCTTGAGCTCGATCCCCATGATGGTGGCAAGCTGGCGGGCGACTTCGGTCTTGCCGACGCCGGTGGGGCCGGAGAACAGGAAGGAGCCAATCGGCTTGTCGGGATCGCGCAGCCCTGCCCGGCTAAGCTTCATGGCGGTGGCAAGGCGGGTAATCGCCTCGTCCTGACCGAAGACGACGTGCTTCAGATCGCGTTCGAGGTTTTCGAGCGCCTTCTTGTCGTCCTTCGAAACCGATTTCGGCGGGATGCGCGCCATCGTTGCGATGACCTGTTCGATCTCACGCGCGGTGATCGTCTTCTTGCGGCGGCTCGGCGGCACCAGCATCTGCATCGCGCCAACCTCGTCAATCACGTCGATTGCCTTGTCGGGCAGCTTGCGATCATTGATGTAGCGCGCCGAGAGTTCGACCGCAGTCTTGATCGCATCGGGGGTGTATTTGACCTTGTGGTGATCTTCGAAGGCAGAGCGCAGACCTTTCAGAATCTTGATCGTGTCCTCGATGGTTGGCTCGTTCACGTCGATCTTCTGGAACCGGCGCAGCAGCGCGCGGTCCTTTTCGAAGTGGTTGCGGAATTCCTTGTAGGTCGTGCTCCCGATGCAGCGGATCGCGCCCGACGACAGCGCGGGCTTCAAAAGGTTCGAGGCATCCATCGCCCCGCCGCTGGTCGCGCCTGCACCAATCACGGTGTGGATTTCATCGATGAACAACACCGCATGGGGCATCTGCTCAAGTTCCGAGACGACCTGCTTTAGCCGTTCCTCAAAATCGCCGCGATAGCGCGTGCCAGCCAGCAGCGCGCCCATGTCGAGCGAATAGATCACCGCTTCTTTCAGCACTTCGGGAACGTCACCTTCAACGATCTTGCGCGCCAAGCCTTCGGCAATCGCGGTCTTGCCCACGCCCGGATCGCCCACGTAGAGCGGGTTGTTCTTGGAACGGCGGCACAGGATCTGCACGGTGCGGTCAACTTCCGGCCCGCGCCCGATCAGCGGATCAATCTTGCCGCTTTCCGCCTTGGCGTTGAGGTTCACCGTGAACTGGTCGAGTGCGGTTTCCTTCTTGTTGCCGTTATCCTTGGCTGCCTCATTGGTGTTCGAGGCCGCCGCGCCCTGATCGGTGCCTTGGGGGTTCTTCGATTCGATCTGGCGCCCGCCTTTGCCGATGCCATGGCTGATATAGCTCACTGCATCGAGCCGGCTCATATCCTGCTGCTGGAGGAAATAGACCGCGTAGGAATCACGCTCGGAAAACAGCGCGACCAGCACATTGGCGCCGGTGACGGTGTCCTTGCCCGATGATTGCACATGCAGGATCGCGCGCTGGATCACCCGCTGGAAACCGGCGGTGGGCTGCGGATCGGCATCGTCCTCGGTTTTGAGGGACTGGTATTCCTGATCGAGATATTGCTTCACCACCTCGCCCAGCTCGGCAAGGTCAACCCCGCAGGCGGCCATGACTTGGGCGGCATCCTCATCATCGATCAGCGCCAGCAAGAGATGCTCGAGCGTCGCATATTCGTGCCGCCGCTCGGACGCATTGCCGAGCGCGTTGTGGAGCGTGCGTTCAAGATTCTGGGCGAAACTGGGCATGGGCTTGGCCTTTATCGGGAGAAAGCGGAGGCTCGGGAACGCCGAGCGGCGGGAGAGGCATGACGGTTATATGGGGTGCATTTTTGCACTTGCGAATCCTGATGCGCGCCAAATGTGGCGGGAAGGCGGTAGGCAATCATGTGCCACCTGCTTTCGGCCCGCCAAACAAGGCATCCGCCGCCGCGCGGTGGGCAGCGGCTTTGTCACGGTGGCCTTTGACGCGCGCGATCTCGGCTTCGAGCAATGCGATTCGCTGCGTCAGTTCGGTTTGCGAGTAAGGGGCGAGGTCTTCGCTCGCGAGGCGGCTGGCTGCATCGCCCCTTATTTGAGGGAGGTCAAACTCGTCCATCTTCCTGCAGCATCGCAAGGGAACGGGCTTGCTGTCAATCCGTGAGAACGTTATGCGCCCGGCTAACTTATCAGCATGTCACGACATATTGTTGCACGTGGCGGGCCGGTCGGGGGGAAATCGCAATGACGGGAGTTTCCGCAGGGCCTTTGCCTGCGACAATGCGTGCAATCGTTTTCGCTGCGCCTGGAGGGCCAGACGTGCTCGAACTGGGCAGCGCGCCCGTGCCTCAGTTGCGCCCCCATGATGTGTTGATCCGGGTCGCCTATGCCGGGGTCAACCGTCCCGATTGCCTCCAGCGCGCCGGCGCCTATCCGCCGCCGCCGGGTGCTTCGCCGCTGCTCGCGCTGGAAGTGGCGGGCGAAGTGGTGGCAGTCGGTTCCGAAGCCCCGCGCGAGATGATTGGCGCGCGGGTCGCCGCTTTGACGCCGGGCGGGGGCTATGCCGAATATTGCGCCGCCCCTTGGCAGCATTGCCTGCCCGTGCCCGATGATATGGGGCTGGCTGAGGCGGCGGCGCTGCCTGAAACCCTGTTTACCGTGTGGCACAACCTGTTTGAACGAGGGCTAGCCCGCGATGGGGAGACTGTCCTGATTCACGGCGGCACGAGCGGCATTGGCACGATGGCAATCATGCTCGGCAAGGCCTTCGGGCTCGAGGTGATCGTAACCTGCGGCGATGAAGCCAAATGCGAGGCCGCGCGCAAAATCGGCGCAGACCTTGCGATCAATTACCGCGAAACCGATTTTGTCGAAGCGGTGAAAGCCCACACTGGCGGCAAGGGCGTCAACATCGTGCTCGATATGGTGTCGGGCGATTATGTGCCGCGCAATCTCAAAGCCTTGGCCGAAGATGGCCGCCACGTTACCATTGCCGTGCTGGGGGGCATGAAGGCCGAATTGAACATGGCCGTCATCATGAGCCGCCGCCTCACGCTGACAGGATCAACCCTGCGCCCGCGCAGCGACGCTTTCAAGGCCGCGCTGGCCGATGAGATTGCGGCCAATGCCTGGCCGATCTTCACCAGCGGCGAGCTTGCCCCGATCATGGACCGGACATTCCCGCTGGCCGAAGCCGCCGCCGCGCACGCCCGGATGGAGGCAGGCGAGCATATCGGCAAGATCGTGCTCGAGGTCGCAGGCGGTTGAGGCAGGCCCAAGCGGCTTGCAACGCGCACGCAATCATGTCTTAATCCGGTCATAAAACGCAGCCACAGGCGCTCCGCTTTGTCCGAACAGGGGGCAGCGCTCTATCCGTGCAATGACGCGAAATCGTCATTGCTCTGAGAGTCGCCTGTAACAATCGGCTGCTATCGGGGGCGGAAGGGAAACAAACCTGAGGCTTTGTCGATGACCGGTTTCACATTGTCCGATCTGCCCGCCGATCTGGCGAACGTCGCCACTCTGCCGCTGGCCGCGCCACACCGGCCCGAGCCGGAAGGCCATGCGCGGCGTTCCTATCGCACCGTCTGGATCAGCGATGTGCACCTTGGCACGCGGGGCTGCAACGCGGACATGCTGATCGACTTCCTCGATCACACCGATAGCGAGGTGATGTATCTCGTCGGCGACATCATCGACGGTTGGCGGCTCAAGAAAAAATTCTACTGGCCTTCTGCGCATAATGACATCGTGTGGCGCATCATGAAGCGCGCGCGGCGCGGGACCAAGGTTATCTATATCCCCGGCAACCACGACGAGATGTTCCGTCAGTTTACGGGGCTCAATTTCGGCGGCATCGAAATCCGCCGTGCGGCCTTTCATGACACCGCCGATGGCCGCCGTTTGATGGTGCTGCACGGCGATGAATTCGATGGGGTGATGCTCTCGCACCGCTGGCTCGCCTTTGTCGGGGACCATGCCTATCATGCGGTGATGAAGCTCAATGTCACGGTCAACACCGTGCGTCGCTGGATGGGCAAGCCCTATTGGTCGCTTTCAAAGGCGGCCAAGCACAAGGTCAAGAACGCGGCCCGCTTCATCGGCAAGTATGAGGAAGTGGTCGCCAAGGCCGCAGGCGAGCGCGGGGTTGATGGCGTGGTGTGCGGCCACATCCACACCGCCGAATTCCGCGAATTCGAACATAATGGGCGCAGGATCGAATACTGGAACGATGGCGATTGGGTGGAAGGCTGCAACGCGCTGGTCGAACATCACGATGGCCGGATGGAGATCCTCAACTGGGCCGAGGAAATGCGCCAGCGTCACGAGGGTGCCGCAACCGAAGAAACCCCGGCGCGAACCCGCGAGGCGGCGTGAACCGGCACGCAGTGTTCCCGGTGGACAGCGCCAGCGCGCGGTGTGGCCAGTCCGTGCCGCGCTCGATCGCGATCATCACCGATGCGTGGCATCCGCAGACCAACGGCGTGGTGCGCACCTTGGCGACCACTTGCGATATGCTGCGCAGGTGGGGCCATGACGTCACCGTGATTTCGCCCGATCAGTACCGCTCAATCCCCGCGCCGACCTATCCCGAGATTCGGCTTGCCTTCACCGCTCCGGGTGCGGTTGGGCGCAGGCTGGCGGCGATCCAGCCCGAGGCCGTGCATATCGCCACCGAAGGGCCGCTGGGCTTTGCTGCGCGGCGCTATTGCCTCCGCCGCCGCGTGCCCTTCACCACCGCCTATCACACCCAGTTCCCTGATTATCTGGCGCGGCGCACCGGCCTGCCGGCGCGCCTGTTCTGGCCCTATATCCGCTGGTTCCACCGCCCAGCGCGCACCATCATGGTGGCGACCGACACGATCCGCAGCCAATTGCGCGAACAGGGTCTTGGCCAGCTTTCCCATTGGAGCCGCGGGGTCGATCTTGACTGTTTTTCGCCCGGCGCACCGCCGCCGCCCGAATATGCCGGACTGAAAGGCCCGATCCTGCTTTATGTCGGGCGCGTGGCGGTGGAGAAGAACATCGAGGCTTTCCTGGCCTGCCCCTATCCCGGAACAAAGGTGGTGGTGGGCGATGGCCCGGCGCGCGCGGCGCTGGAGGCGAAATTCCCGCAAGCGCTGTTTCTGGGCAAACGGATGGGACGCGATCTGGCGGGGTGCTATGCCGGTGCGGATGTCTTCGTCTTCCCCAGCCGCACCGACACCTTCGGGCTTGTCGTGATCGAGGCGCTGGCTTGCGGCACGCCAGTGGCGGCCTTTCCGGTGCCGGGCCCGCTCGATATCGTCACCGATGCCGTCGGCGCTCTGTCCGAAGACCTCGCCCGGGCGATTGATGCAGCGCGCTATTGCGACCGCGCCGCCTGCGCCGCCCACGGCGCAAGCTTCAGCTGGGAAGCGGCGACGCGGCAATTCCTCACCGGGCTGGCTGCGCTGGGTGAAGAGGAAGCGGTGTCGCTGGCCGCTGCGCCGGCTTTTTGAAGACACAATCTTGAAGACACAATCCCTAATGGCCCGTTAAGCACAGGTTGCAAGGCAGCCTTCACCTTACTGCTTCACGATCTTGTTATAACGAACGCATTATCAGTCACTTATTCAAATCAGGGTTTGAAAGGGTGCATGATGATCAAGGCCGGAATTTTCGCAGCTATCGCTTTTGCAGCAACCGCCAGCGGGGCGCAGGCCCAATCCAATTACCAATGGCCCGCGCCGGCTCAGCCGAGCACGGGCCAGGTTCAGTATTTCCACCTTCAGTCCGGCACTCCTGTTGTGCTGCGCACGACCAGCGAGATCAACACCAAGGACAAGCGTCCGGGTGATCGGGTCTATCTCGAAGTTGCCGAAAGCGTGATGTTCCGTGGTCAGGTGATCATTCCGGCGGGTGCGCCTGCGATGGGCGAAATCGCGCGCGCTCAGCGCAACGGCCATTTTGGCAAGAAGGGCAAGCTGCAGGTGCGCCTTATCAGCGTGCAGACGCCGCATGGTCCGGTGCGCCTTGCCGGTTCGACCTATGAGGAAGGCAAAAGCGGCACTGCCGCTTCGGTTGCCACGATGGTGCTGGTGTCACCGCTCGGTTTCCTCATCCACGGCACCAGCGGGAAGTTGATGCCGGGCACGGCGATGACGGCAAACCTCGCCCAACCCTTGCAGTTTGCCTACACCGGTGCGCCGTTCGAGACGGCGGTCAATTCAACTCCGGTGCAGCCGGATGCACCATGGGTGGCCGAGCCGGGCTTTACGTCAGCGGCGGCAACGATCGGAATGCGCGGCGGCAATTGAAGCCAACCGGGAGATTGCTTTTGCGGCAATCTCCCTTTTCCTTGCCGTTTCGCCTGCAATCGCCTATCTGGGCGAGGTTAAGGCCGCTCCGAAAGGGGCGGCCCTTATATTTTGCAACGGAGATTTCCCCATGGCCACCAAGGATCAGCCCAAGCCGCTGATGCCCCATGCCACCGCGACCTGGCTGGTGGACAACACCGCCTTGTCGTTTGAACAGATTGCTGAATTCTGCGGGCTGCATATCCTCGAGGTGCAGGCAATGGCCGATGATCTGGCCAGCAGCAAATACACCGGGCGCGATCCGGTGCACGCGGGCGAATTGACGCAGGCCGAGATCGAAAAGGGCCAGGCCGATCCCGCCCACGTGCTCAAGATGCACAAGGCACCGGTTGAAGTCACGCGCACCAAGGGCCCGCGTTATACTCCGGTTTCCAAGCGGCAGGACAAGCCCGATGGGATCGCGTGGATCATCCGCAACCACCCCGAGGTCTCGGACGCGCAGATTTCGAAGCTGATCGGCACCACCCGCAACACCATCACTGCGATTCGCGAACGCAGCCACTGGAACATCGCCAATATCCAGCCCAAGGATCCGGTGACGCTCGGCCTGTGTTCGCAGCGTGAACTCGATGCGATGGTGGCCAAGGCCGCCAAGCGTGCCGGTATCACCGAAGACGCCGATGCGCCCGCTGCTCCGGTGCGCAATGATCGCGAGAAGCTGATCGAGGAACTGCGCGCCGAACGCGATGCGCAGGCCAAGGCGGCCAGCGAAGCCGCGCAAGAGGCCGAAGCCGAAGCCTGGCTGGCCGCGCGCCGCGCTGCTGAGGCAGCGGAACAGCCGATTGACCCGGAAAGCGGCTTTTCCCCGGCACGCAGCGACGACTGAACCAGTCCAAACCGGTTCAAACCACAAAAAGCGGCGTGAATCCTCAGGATTCGCGCCGCTTTTGCTTGCGCACGGCTTTGACCTCAGTCAAACTTGCTGACATGGATGTAAGTAAGCTGCCCTATCATCACCCGACTCCCTACACGGCCCGCTTTGAGGCGATGGCCCTGCCCGCCATGCTGGAGCGCACCGCGCGCAAGGCACCGGGCGCGCCGTTCCTCCATTTTCTGGGCCGGACTTACGCCTATCAGGACACTCTGACCGAAGCGCGCCGCTTTGCCGCAGGCTTGCAAGCCGCCGGGATCAAGCCGGGCGACCGGGTGGGCCTGTTCCTGCCCAATGTCCCGATCTATGCTTCGGCCTATTACGGCGCGATGATGGCGGGCGCGATCGTGGTCAATTTCTCGCCGCTCTATTCGGTTGAGGAACTCAGCTGGCAGGTCGAGGATTCGGGCACACGCCTGCTGGTGACGCTCAATGTCCCCGAACTTTACGCAACCGCTGCCAAGGTGCTGGCAAGCTCACGCCTTGAAACGCTGGTGGTGGGCGAACTGGCCGCGATGTTGCCATGGGTGAAGGGCGCCGCGCTCAAGCTGCTGAAACGCAGCCAGATTGCAGACGTGGCCTATGGACCCAAGGTGCGCCGCTGGAGCGAGATCACACCCAAGGCTGCGCCAAGGCCGGTCGATATTGATCCGCACCGCGATCTGGCGCTGTTGCAATACACCGGCGGCACCACCGGGCGGCCCAAGGGCGCGATGCTCGGCCATGATCAGCTCTCGATCAACGCGCAGCAGGTGGTGGCGATCAATCCTTTC
>MEDW01000067.1 GCA_001724215.1 Erythrobacter sp. SCN 62-14
GCCTCGAGTTCACGCGCCAGATAGCGCGGGTTGGCCACCGTCCGGAACGTCCTGTCCTCGCAGGCGATCTGGGCGACGCTATGTCGTGTGATTGCACATCATTTTTCCTCATCTCCTTTCATCTAAATCCGGAGGGGAGCACTCCGGGCGTGGAGCCAGTCCGTTGGGACAGTGTCGAAGCGCGGATTCCCAAAGCAGTTTCGACCCCTTAGAAATCTCCGACCTTCTGGCCGAGGAAGATACTAAGTTAAGAAAATTTAGGTGCCTCACTCACGGGGCGTCGAGGACCTTGCGTAGCTTCATAGCAAGCTGTTCACGCCGGTATGGCTTGCTCAGAAGTTCAATGCCCGGATCAAGCTTGCCATTATGAACAATCGAGTTTTCAGTGTAGCCAGATGTAAACAGAACCTTCAGTCCTGGTCGCAAGGTGCGCGCGGCTTCTGAAAGTTCACGGCCGCCGATACCGCCCGGCATGACGACATCGGTGAAAAGCAAATCGATGTCTGGAACCTGATGCAGAATCTCTAGCGCACTCTTGCCTTCTCCAGATTCAAAGACGCGATAACCCAGAGACTTGAGTTGCGAGACAACATACTGACGAACAAGCTTGTCATCCTCCACAACAAGTATTGTCTCATTTCCACCCAACGATCTGGGGCGTGCAATCGGTGCGTTGATGCTGCCTTGATGGGTGAGAGAGCGGGGAAAGTAGAGCTTGATTGTGGTCCCTTCGCCGACTTCTGAGTAAATTCTGATGTGGCCGCCGGACTGTTTGACAAACCCGTAGACCATGCTCAGCCCGAGTCCTGTGCCTTTCCCCACCTCTTTTGTGGTGAAGAAAGGCTGAAATATGTGCTGAATGTCCTCAGATGGGATACCGTGCCCGGTGTCGGTCACCGCGACAAGTACGTATTGCCCTGCCTCCAAGCTAGGCTCACTGACAACATAATCATCATCGAGCGCGGCGTTGGCGATCTCAATAGTCAGTGAACCTCCGTCTGGCATGGCGTCACGGGCATTCAGCGCAATATTTAACAACGCTGATTCGAGTTGACCCGGATCAACCTCCGTTTTCCACAATCCACCAGAACGCACGATCTCAATAGCAATATTTGCGGGCAATGTCCGGCGTAGCAATTGATCCATGCTTTGAACCAATTGACTTACATCCATTACGCGCGGCTCGAGCGTTTGCTTGCGCGCAAACGCCAGCAGGCGTTTTGTGAGCTCGGCACCACGCAATGCAGCATTGGCGGTAATTTCCGCCATTTCGCGCAGCTCTGGAAGCTTGGTCAGTTCATCTGTCAAAGCTTCGGCATTGCCGAGAACTACCGTGAGGAGATTGTTGAAGTCATGCGCGATCCCACCGGTCAGTTGCCCGATCGCTTCCATTTTAGCGCTCTGACTAAGCTTTGCTTCCATGTCGGCCCGCGTAGCAAGACTTCCGAGCGCTTCGCTGATAAGCCCGCTTTCGAGATCAGTCATACCCGCAAAAATGGCTGGATCGTCGGAAAAAGTGATGACTGCTCCCTTTACCTTGCCACCAACGGCAAAGGGGAACATGCGATTGTAAGCTGGCGCAATCCTTGACCCGGCCGCTGGGTCAAGCGCTTGAGCCAAATCCGAATTGCAGGACTGCAAATCATGATCCCATGCCGAAAGAAGCGCCGGGGTGAGTGTCTCGAGCAATTTGTTGATCGTCAGTTTGGAAAGGCGTGGCCCGGCGACACCCGAACAAACCAGGGAGTTTGCCGCCCTGGTGATTACCGCAGCGCTCTGAGCGCCAAGCGCCTCGGATACGACTTTTGCGGCTCGCGCATAATATTCCCCACCCGATATCGGAATTGAGTTCAATTGGCGGACGATCGCCAGTGAGCGACGGAGTGCAGAGGTTGTCAGGGACAACGAGCGTTCAACCTCACGGCGCCGCTCTACCTCCTGACTAAGCGCTAAAATCTCCTCGTTGAGGCTTCTGAACCGTCGTGAGAGTTCAGGATCATCCTGCAATGAAATCAGGAGCAAAGGCGGGTCGTCATAAAGGTCAATTCGCTGCGCCTTAGCTGATAACCTGGGTCTCCCAGCAAGACCCGCGATACCAAAGCTCAATGAACCACTTGTTCTCATTGCAAGGTTAAACTGGTCGACCAACTGGGTGTCTACAGACACGAAGCTGGACAAGGGAGCGGGCAAGTCAGCCTTCAGGTCATTTGGAAAAATCAAGGTGCGCGCGCGGGTGCTCGCAAAAATGACCAAATTTGTGGAGGGATCGATAAGAAGAATTGCTTGTGATGTGAGGTTCGCAAAAAGTACCAAGGGAACGTGGTATGGCAGCCTTGTGTCGCCGCTCGCATGGTCCTCCGATTTCCCCACCAAATCCATCTTGCTAGCGGTCCGCGCCGAAAAACTCGGTTTCCAAAGTGGACGATGGGGCCTCGCTTTTTGTTAGGTTGATGACGACCCTACAACCACTGTCACCGCGCGCAATCGCTTCTGTTATGACGACCCGAGAATAGCCAAGGTTTTCTGCTGTGATAAAGCCGAAGACATTTGCGGTCATTCGGCATAGCGATGGGCGTCCAATAACGTGCTCTCCAAAAGGGCAAGCTGAATTTACGAGAATTATGCTCTCGGCATCCATGCTTTCGATAGTGAAATCGCCATCGATCCTTGTCTTGAGATCAACAAGCGTCGACGCGATTTGCCTTGGATCAAGGCGCGATACCGAAAATGCCTCAAGGTAGGTCTTGTGTAGTGCACGACCAAGCATCAGGCCGACGTAATTCACGTAAGCTTCGGCTTCATGTTCGCCGATAGTCTGCTCGAGAATGCCTACAAGCTCGCGTAAAACGCTTCGCAAGAAAACGTCCTTGCTATGAGATGGTGCGTTCGGCGGCTTGGGTAAGGTTTGATCCATGGGATATGAAAGCCTCCATAGGCGAGGTGGCTACTCCAAGCTGTCTAATTCTGCGCGTCTTTCATGATCGCACACATCGCTACAATAGTCATAAGAATACGGGGGGCGCCCAAATTGTCAAAAAAGCCATGATCTATTGCGCAAACATCGCTGGTCGGCTTCTGACAGCCTTTGCCATCTAAGAGCCCTATCGGAAATTTAGCTGAGCGGCGTCAACGGGTTAGATTAACGCGAGCCCAAGCCGCTGCTTCTGAGGTTTTGCAACGAACTTTCAGAGATCGGCGATGTGGACCCAACAGATCTTGGGCACTTTAACCCGCCCCCAGCGGCGGTTGAGGCGTTCAACGCTGATCTTGCGCCCTGTAGCATCGTTATCGCCCTTGCGCTTGAACTTCGGGAAACTAGGCCGTGTTGACCAAATTTCTCAGCAACAAGCCCCTTCCGAGCTTGCTCGGGAAGGGTGCCGTCACCACCCCGCGCGCGCCCAGTTTGAGCGCATAGCTGATTTCGCCAAATTTGCTCTCGCCGGTGAGGATAATCACCGTCATGTCGCGCGCGCCGATGATTTCGGCCAGCACATCAATGCCGCGAACGCCCGGCATGTTGAGATCGAGCAGCACGATATCAACCGGCTGATGCTTGATAAAATCGCTCGTCAGATCGCAGCGATCGAGCGCGTCGACAATCTCGAACTGCGGATTTTATGAAAACAGCAACCGCAGGCCGCCATGCGTCAAGGGGTGATCATCAACGATCAGGATCCGGGCAGGGCTGAATGCAACAGGATCACCAGCCATTAATCAAACTCCGCCCCATCGCCCATCACGGCCTTGTTTCTGCGCCCCAACCTGTCGCCAGGTTTGCCAATCCGCTGAGTGGCAGCAAGTGTTCTTACTGCTACGCTGCGCAAAAGGCCGCAAATCGGGTCAGCCTGAGCCATTCGCTCCTCTCCTTACAGCTTGCGACTAAAGTCGCTCTCGCGCGGGCCGATGGCGTGCCATAGCTTGGCCATCTGAGCAGAAGCGGCGATGCGCGCTGTCGCGCAAGGCTGCCTGCGCTGCAGGGGAGAGAACAACATGGATGCCCATCACAACACCACAGAGCCGATCCCGGCAGCAGAGGAAATCGCCGAGGATGGCGAGACAGCGCTGCGCGAGGATGCCTATTGGCACGAAAACCTGCGATTGCTCAGCGGGCTGATGGCGATCTGGTTTGCGGTCAGTTTTGGCGCGGGCATCCTGTTTCGTGATCTCCTCGATCAGTTCATGCTGGGCGGCTATCCGCTCGGATTCTGGTTTGCCCAGCAAGGTTCGATCTACGTCTTCATCGCGCTGATATTCTACTACGCGTGGCGCATGAAGCGGATTGAACGCAAATATGATCTTGATGATTGAGAGGGGCTGAAACCATGGAAACGCAGACCCTTATCTATATCTTCGTTGGCTTCAGCTTTGCCGTGTACATCGGCATTGCAATCTGGAGCAGGGCAGGTTCCACCAAGGAATTCTATGTCGCAGGCGGCGGGGTGAACCCGGTCGTCAATGGCATGGCAACCGCTGCCGACTGGATGAGCGCGGCGAGCTTTATCTCGATGGCAGGGATCATCGCCTTTGTCGGTTATGATGCCTCGGTTTACCTCATGGGCTGGACCGGCGGCTATGTGCTGCTGGCGCTGCTGCTCGCGCCTTACTTGCGCAAATTCGGCCAATTCACCGTCCCTGATTTCATCGGCACGCGCTATTATTCCAAGGCCGCCCGCGTGGTGGCGGTGGTGTGCCTCATCTTCATCAGCTTTACCTATATTGCAGGCCAGATGCGCGGCGTGGGAATCGTGTTTTCGCGCTTTCTCGATGTCGATATCACCACCGGCGTGATTATCGGGATGGGCATTGTCTTCATCTATTCGGTGCTGGGGGGCATGAAAGGCATCACCTACACGCAGGTCGCGCAGTTCTGCGTGCTGATCTTTGCCTATATGGTCCCGGCCTTTTTCCTCAGTTTCATGATTACCGGCAATCCCATCCCGCAACTGGGGCTTGGTTCGACGGTGAATGATGGATCAGGGATGTATGTGCTCGAAAAGCTCAATCTGGTGCTACTCGATCTGGGCTTTGCCGAATATACGGCAGGCCAGAAAAGCATGATCGATATGTTTGCGATCACGCTGGCGCTGATGGTGGGCACAGCGGGCCTGCCCCATGTGATCGTGCGGTTTTTCACTGTGCCCAAGGCGTCCGATGCGCGCAAATCGGCAGGCTGGGCGCTGGTGTTCATCGCGCTGCTTTATACGACCGCGCCTGCTCTGGCGGCGTTTTCGCGGCTCAATTTCATCGAGACGGTGAACGAACAATCACACAGCGTTGCGCCCGACTGGTTCACCAATTGGGAGCGCAATGATCTCATCGCCTTTCAGGACAAGAACGGTGATGGCAAGATGCAATACCGCGCGGGCGAGGCCTTTGCGGGGAAGCCCGAATTCACTGGCGAGGTGGGTAGCGAGGGCGAGCGGATCATTGCCAACCCGGCCAATGGCGACAGCGAGAATGAAATCTATGTCGATCAGGACATCATCGTGCTCGCCAGCCCCGAAATCGGCAATCTGCCCGCTTGGGTGATTGCGCTGGTGGCAGCGGGCGGATTAGCGGCGGCGCTTTCCACCGCAGCGGGGTTGCTGCTGGTGATTTCCGCCTCGGTGAGCCACGATTTGCTCAAGCAGACCTTCCGGCCCGACATTTCGGAGAAGGGCGAGTTGCGCGCCGCGCGCATTGCGGCAAGTCTTGCGATTATCGTCGCAGGCTATCTCGGCATCTATCCGCCCGGCTGGGTGGCGCAGGTGGTGGCCTTTGCCTTTGGTCTGGCCGCAGCCAGCCTGTTCCCGGCGATCTTCATGGGGATTTTTTCCAAGCGCATGAACAAGGAAGGCGCGATTGCCGGGATGGTGTCGGGCCTCGTCTTCACCTTTGGCTATATCCTCTATTTCAAGCTGATAAACCCGGCGGCCAATGGGCCCGACAGCTGGCTCTTGGGGATTTCGCCCGAAGGGATCGGCGTGGTCGGCATGGCGCTGAACTTCGGCATTGCCATCGCGGTCGCCTCGGTCACGGCAGGTCCGCCGCTCGAAGTGCGCAAGCTTGTCAATTCGATCCGCGTGCCGCGCGGCGCGGGCGAGGCCCACGTTCACTAGCGGCCCGCTGTGCAAAGGGCGGCCACCGCGCGGGTTGCCGCCCTTTCTGATCGGCGCAGTTTCTTGCCTTTTGACGGCTTTGCGATAGCCTTTGTCCTCGGCAGGAGGAGGCAGACATGATGCTGTGGGCAGCGCTGGGCGCTGTGACGCTTTATCTGGCGGGCCTGTTCTGGCTTGCCGCATGGCGCGATCGCGCTGCGCCTGCCTGGCTGAGCGCAAGGGCCGGGTGGGTCTATGGCCTCAGCCTTGCGGTCTATTGCACCAGCTGGACGTTTTTCGGTGCGGTTGGCACGGCGGCAACCGCCGGGCTTGATTACCTTGCGATTTATCTCGGCCCGATCCTGCTGTTCACTTTCGGCTTTGGCCTCATTCGCAAGATCCTTGCCCGCTCGCAGGCGCAGCACTCCACCTCGATCGCCGATTTCCTTTCGGCCCGTTATGGCAAGAGCGCGGCGGTCGCGGCGATGGTGACGCTGCTCGCGGCCTTGGGCACGCTGCCCTATATGGCGCTGCAATTGCAATCGGTGGGCGGCTCGCTGCTGACACTGAACCCGGCGCTCGGGCGTGATCTGGCGATTGATGAACTGGTGTTGCTGGTGGCAGCAGCCATGGCGTGGTTTGCGATTTCCTTCGGCTCGCGCCGAGCCGACAGGGCAGGCGACAACACCGGCCTTGTGCTGACGATTGCGGTGGAGGCGGTGGTCAAGATCATCGCGCTCCTTGCGATTGCAGGGCTCGCGCTCACGCTCTTGTTCGCAGCGCCCGGCCCTGCCCAATGGCCGCCTGTGCTGCTTGATCCAGAGCCGTTCGACGCGCGCTTTGTCACGCTCACTCTGATTGCTGCCTGCGCTGTTCTGTGCCTGCCGCGCCAGTTTCACATGACCTTTATCGAAGCACCCGGAGAGCGCGCGAGCCCAGCGATGCAATGGGTGTTTCCCGCCTATCTCGCGCTCACCGCCGCGGTGATTGTGCCGGTGGTGGTGGCCGGCCACGCGCTGCTGCCTGCTGGCACCAATCCCGATATGATGGTTCTCGCCCTGCCTTTGGAAAGCGGCCATCCGGCGCTGGCGCTGCTGGCCTTTATCGGCGGGTTTTCGGCCTCTGCTGGCATGATCGTGGTGGCAAGCGTGGCGCTTTCGATCATGATCACCAATGATCTGATTGCGCCCCTCTTGCTGCGGCGCGTGCTGGAACAAGAGGGCGACCGCACCCGCATTGCCGCGCGCCTGTTGGTGGTGCGCCGGTTGGTGACCGCTGCGCTGCTGGCGGCGGCCTATCTGTTCTATCGCGGCTTTGGCGGGATCATGGATCTGGCAGGCCTTGGCACCTTGGCCTTTGCCGCCGCTGCCCAATTCGCGCCGGGGCTGGTGCTCGGCATGGTCAGCACCCATGGCAACAAGGCCGGGATGCTGGCAGGGCTTGGCGGGGGCTTTGCCGCTTGGCTCGTGCTGCTGATTATGCCCGCCGCCAGCAATTCAGCGCCGCTGGTGGCGATCCACCCCGATCCGCTGGTGTCGGGCGTTGCGATCAGCTTAACGCTCAACATCGCTTTGTATTGGGGCGTATCGGCCGTGGTGCGCCCCTCGCTGATGGACGCCGCCCAAGCCGCCGCTTTCGTCGGCGCGCGCGTGCCGGGCAGCGCGCCGCGCCTTGCCACGGCCAAGCGGGTGGGCGATGTCGAAGTGCTGCTAACACAGTTCGTGGGACGCGAAAGAGCCGCCTCGGCGCTTGCCTCACTCGCCCCGATCCGCCGCAGTGATCCGGCCAGCGAGGCCGCGCTTGATCTGGCCGAACGCACCATTTCAGGCGTCATCGGCACGCCGTCTGCGCGCATGCTGATTGCGTCATGGGCAGCGGGCGATCCGATTGCCCTGCCAGAAGTTGTTGCCATGTTCGATGAAACCAGCAGGCGGCTCTCCTTCAGCAATGAACTCCTCCAGACCGCGATTGAATCGATCGATCAGGGGGTGGCGCTGGTCGATCAGGACATGCGATTGGTGGCATGGAACCGGCGCTATCAGGCGATTTTCGATCTGCCCGACAGCCTCGTGCAAGTGGGCACGCCGATTGCCGATCTGATCCGGTTCAATCTGGCGCGCGGGGGGCTGGACGAAGCAGAGATCGCGCTGCAGGTCGCGCGCCGCCTCGATCATATGCGCGCAGGCCGCGAACACCGCATTGAACGCACACAGGCCGACGGGCGCGTGCTGAGGATCGTTGGCTCGCCCACGCCGGGCGGCGGCTACACCACCTCCTACACCGACATTACCGCCGATCGCCGCGCCGAACAGGCGCTGGAGGACAAGGTCGCAGAACGCACCCGCCAACTTAGCGAAGCCAATGCCGCTTTGGCCGAGGCGACGCGTTCAAAAACGCGGTTTCTGGCAGCAGCCAGCCATGATCTGATCCAGCCCTTGAACGCAGCGCGGCTGTTTGCCTCGGCCTTGGGCGAGGAAGTGGGCAGCAATCCCGCGCTCGCCCGGTTGGTGGCGGATCTTGATGGGTCAATCGTTTCGGCAGACCGGCTGATCCGCGCGCTGCTCGATATCTCCAAGCTCGACAGCGGCGGGGTGGAGCCGCGGCTGGAACCTGTCGCGCTCAATCAGGTGCTGGGCGAAGTCACCCGCGAATTTGCGGTGCAGGCAAAGGCGCGCGGGCTGACCTTGCGCTGCGTGCCCACAGGCGCGTGGGTGATGACCGACCGCGCGCTCATCACCAGCATCCTGCGCAATCTTGCCAGCAATGCAGTGCGTTACACCGCGCGCGGCGGCGTGGTGCTGGGGGTGCGGCAGCAAGGCGGACGGGTGCATCTTTGCGTCTATGACACCGGACGCGGCATTGCCCAGGCCGACCGCACGCGGATTTTCAGCGAGTTCGAACGCGGCGCCTCGACCGACCGCGAAGGGCTTGGCCTTGGCCTTGCAATTGTGCGCCGGTCCGCGCGGCTTCTGGGGCTGGAGGTGGCGGTGGCATCGGTGGTGGGGCGCGGCAGCCGGTTTTCGCTCGCGCTGGAGCCGATTGAGCGCGCGCCTGATGCTGCCTCGCTTGCGCCCCTTAGCCCTGCCCCGCGTCCACTGGCCGAGGCTGAGGTGCTCGCGGTAGATAATGATCCTTCAGCCCTTGCCGCGCTCGCGGCGCTGCTTGGGCGCTGGGGGCTCAAGGTGACACCGGCGCAAAGTGGGGCAGAAGCGCTTGCATGGATGCCTGCTCCGCCTGATCTGGTGATTATGGATTACCGGCTCGATGGCGCAGAACGCGGCGATGCGGCCTATCAGGCGCTGGCCGACCAGTGGCGCGCGCGCGTGCCGGTGATCCTGCTCACCGCCGAAGCGGGGGAGGAAACGGCGGCGGCTGCGGCCCGCATGGGGGCGACCCGCTTGCTCAAACCCTCACCGCCTGCCGCCTTGCGCGCCCTGATCGCCAAGGGCCTTGCCGATGGGCGCGAACCGGCTCGCTATGCGCCGGGAGAGGATGCCGCGACCGGCTGATCCACGTCCAGCTTGGCCGCCAGCAGCACGGCCTGTGTGCGCGTGCCCACGCCAAGCTTGCGGAAAATCGGGGTGATGTGCGCTTTCACCGTCGCCTCGCTGATGCCCAGTTCATAGGCGATCTGCTTGTTCAAAAGCCCTTGGCGCATCCCTGCCAGAATGCGCCGCTGCGCAGGCGTCAGGCTGGCGATCCGCAAGAGGTCTTCATCGGCACACGCGGCGCTTGGCGGAAACCAGCCATCGCCCGCCCGCACCGCTTCAAGGCTTTCTCGCATATCCTCAAGGCTGGCGGATTTGGGGATGAAGGCGGCCGCCCCCAACTGACAAGCCGCCGCCGGAATGCGCGGTTCTTCGCTGGCAGAAACAATCGCGATGGGCAGCGCGGGGAAATCCTGCCGCAAATCCATCAGCACGCTAAGGCCCGATGAATCGCCCATGTGGAGATCAAGCAGCAGCGCCTCGACGCCCTCGCCCCCTGCTCCCAATGCCGCGCGTGCTTCGGCAGCGCTGGCAGCTTCGATCACTTGCGCATCGGGCCAGACCTTGGCCACCGCCAGCCGCATCGCCGCGCGAAACAGCGGGTGATCATCGGCAATCACAACCCGGCCTGTCATGGCGCTCTCCTCCCCATTTTTGCATACCGTCTAGCATAGGCGTGCGCGCGCTGATGCCTAGATCAAAGTCGTAAGACGAAGGCCGAATTGCTCCGCCGCCCCAAGCCGCGCCACATGCTTGGCGGAGGAGAAAGGGGATGGCAGCGATGGGCAAGATAAGAGCGCAAAAGACATTGCGCGCAGCCTTGTTGGCCGCAAGCATGTTCGCCAGCGCCCCGGCCTTGGCCAACCCTGCTAATGTTGAAGATCGCCTCGCCCGGCTCGAAGCGCTCGTCGAAGGGCTCATCACGCGATTGGATGCACAAAACGGCGCTGCGGCACAGGAAGACGCGCAATTGCGCGCAGAGCAGGCCGAAATGCGCGCCCAAAGCGCTGCGCTGCTGGCGGCCACACGCGATTTGCAGGAACGCCAGAGTGAACTCGCCAATCAGGTCGCCGTGCCGCAAAAACAGGAGGAACAGGGCTTTCGCGTCGGCAAGACGGTGGTGGGCTATGCCGGTTACGTCAAGCTTGATGCGATCTCGCAGCGCACCAGCGGCGGGCAATTGCCGATCGGCAGTTTCACCCGCGAATTCCTGTTCCCTGGCTTTATCCCGGTGGGCGGCGAGCCTTCGGGCTTTGACACCGATTTCAGCGCCCGCCAGTCGCGTTTCATCTTCACCACCGCGACCGATGTGGGGGCGGAGCACACGTTGAAGTCGCATATCGAGCTTGATTTCATCGTCACCGAAGGTGGCAACAAACGCATCACCAACAGCTTCACCCCGCGCCTGCGGCAAGCCTTTATCACCTATGATAACTGGCTGTTCGGGCAAGCCTGGTCGACGTTCCAGAACCTGCGCGCGCTGCCCGATACGCTCGATTTTATCGGGATTACGCCGGGCACGGTGTTCAACCGGCAATCACAGGTGCGCTGGAGCAAAGGTGGCTGGCACATCGCGGTGGAATCGCCCGATACTGTCATCACCACCCAGACCGGCGGCCTGATCGAAGGCGATAATGATCTCGCGCCGGATCTGGTGCTGCGCTATGATCTCAATCGGCCGTGGGGGCATATCACCACCGCCGGCATCGCCCGGATGCTGCGGATTGATGACAAGGCGATGGTGCCCGAGGCAGACACCGCCTTTGGCTATGGCCTCAGCGTGTCGGGGCGCGTCAATATCGGCAAACGCGATAATCTGCGTTTCATGGTCAATGCAGGCGATGGGATCGGGCGTTATATTGCGCTTAATCTGGTGAATGATGCAGCGATCGATGATCGCGGGCGGCTTGATCCGATTTTCACCCTGTCGGGATATGGCGCTTACCAGCATTTCTGGGGCAAGCGCCTGCGATCAACCGTTGCAGGCTCTTACTTCAAGGCGGATAATCCGGTGCAATTCACCACCGATCAGGTGACCGATCGCAGCTGGAATGCGCTCGCAAACCTCATCTGGAACCCGGTCGATCCGCTCGATATCGGGGTGGAGGTGATGTATGCGGAGCGCACGCTCGAAAACGGGCGCAGCGGCAATCTGCAACGCCTGCAATTTTCCACCCGCTACAATTTCTGAACCCGCGCAATCATCCTGCGGTGCGGGCGATCCAGTCCTCCACCCGGCGTTCAAGGATCGAAAGCGGCTGTGAACCCGAAGCGATCAGCAGATCGTGGAAGCCCTTGATATCGAACCGTTCGCGCAGCTGTTCTTCGGCCCGCGCGCGTAGTTCCATGATCTTGAGCATCCCGATCTTGTAACCCGTCGCCTGCCCCGGCAGCGTGATGTAGCGGCGCACTTCGGAACGCGAACGCTCAATCGGCTGGCGGCCTGTGGTGTTCATATATTCCACCGCCTCGTCCTCGCTCCAGCCCAGCGCATGGCTCAAGTTGAACAGTACGCTGGATAAAAAGATGTCATATCAATAGGCTGCGCGCGGCCATACGAGTGTTACCACTACATTTTTCGATTGCTGTCCGTGGTGCGCTGGCGAGCGGCGGCGGTTATGCCGCTGGCTGCTCGGCGATGTTGGCCGGGAGC
>MEDW01000068.1 GCA_001724215.1 Erythrobacter sp. SCN 62-14
CAGCCAGATCATCGGGGTGCCCACTGTGCGCGAGACCGACGGCCTCGCAATGTCGAGCCGCAATCGATATCTCTCGCCGGAGCAACGCGCGGCTGCTGCCAACCTGCCGCGTGCGATGCGTCATGCCATTGCTGCCATCGAGGCGGGCCGAGAGGTGAGCGATGCGCTGGACGAATTGCACACCGATTTGCTCAGGGGCGGATTTGCGAGTGTGGATTATGCGGTGCTTGCCGATGCGGATGACCTGGCCCCGCTCGCCGCGCTGACCGGCAATCCAGCGCGGCTGCTGGTGGCTGCGCGTATCGGCACAACCCGGCTGATTGACAACATGGCGGTGACCGCTTGAACGCGGCGGGCACATTCGAGCATCAGGCCGGCGGGCTTGATTTCGATCGCCCAAAAGTTTGAGAGCGGCAAGATGGATGCAGGTGCACGATCGCCGGCCGCTTGTGTGACCCGCGGGCGCGGGTCAACATTTTGAGGAGCATTTCCGCACGGCGGATTCGTCATTTCGGGAGGGCTGGAGCGGGTAGCGGGAATCGAACCCGCATAGCCAGCTTGGAAGGCTGGTGCTTTACCACTAAGCTATACCCGCGTCGGCTCGATGTTGCGCCAATGCCACCAATCGCAGCCCTGCGTCAATGGGCTTGCGCCCTGACTGGACGTTCATGTTCTGCGCGTTCTGGGACGCCCCCGCGGCGCGGCCGGACTGACTTGGACCTTTACTCCGCGCCGTGCCAACGCTTCGCGCAGCAGCACTTCGACCTCCGCGTTAACGCTGCGAAAATCACTCGCAGCAGCACGCCGGATCGCTTCATAGAGCGCCGGGTCAAGACGCAAGGCAAAGGCTTTTTTCCCAGTCATCAAAAGGCCTTACGCGCTCAATACAGCGAACCTGCATTGACCACTGGCGAGGCTTCCTGTTCGCCGCACAGCACCACCATCAGGTTGGAAACCATAGCGGCGCGGCGCTCGTCATCCAGCTCGACGACGTTCTTCTCACTCAGTTTGGTAAGCGCCATTTCCACCATCGAAACCGCGCCTTCGACAAGTTTGGCCCGCGCCGCAATCACGGCTTCGGCCTGCTGTCGTCGCAGCATCGCGCCAGCAATTTCGGGCGCATAGGCAAGGTGCGTGAGGCCGCATTCATCAACTGTAATTCCCGCCACGCTCAACCGCTCGATCAAGGCAAGGCGCAATTCTGCGCCCACTTCCTCGTGGTTTTCGCGCAAGGTCACCTCGGCGTGCTCAATATCATCATAGGGATAGCGCGAGCCGATCTTACGCACCGCCGCTTCGATTTGAGCGGTCACGAATTCGCGGTAATCATCGACATCAAACAGCGCCTGCGCGGTGTCGGTCACGCGCCAGACGACCTGCGCTGCCATTTCAATGGGATTGCCGCGCGCATCGTTCACCTTGATCTTTTCCGAGATGATGTTGTTGGCGCGCACCGCGATCTTCTTGCGGCTGAGCCACGGCAGCACCCAGCGCAGACCTTCGGTTCGATCCGTGCCCTTGTAGGCGCCGAACAGCTGGATAGCAGCCGCTTCATTGGGGTTGATCATGTAAAACCCGGCCATGATCAACAAACCCGCAAGGGCGGCAAGGATCGCAATCAGGATGAACAGGCCACTGGGCTCATCCGGCGTCACGCCAGCAATGAAGGCCCATACTGCCAACGCGATTAGGGCAAGCGAAACGAACAGCATCGCAAACCCATTTTGCGTAAGCGCCGCAGTTTCGCGGCTCCGATTGAGTGCGGCGGTCTCACTAAACGGCATGTCATCCCCCCCTTTGACATAAATATGATATCATACATATATCAATTTCGAATTGGGTCAATGCAGCCTTGAGGGGAAATTGCCCGGCACTGCGCTACGCCAGGTGCAGCCGATGCTGGAAGGTTCAGCGGCCTTTGCGGTGTTTGTCGATCAGCTGGGCGAGCCGCACTGTCGATCCGATCGCGCTGGGGCGGGCATAGTCGGCCCCAACCATGGCCGCGGTCGCCGCAGCTTCGGCAAACAAGCGTCCGCCGACTGAAATAACCGCAAGACTGTCGGGCGCGGCCTTGCGGCTTTGCACGATGGTTTCGCGCAAGCGAGCGAGCGCGTGGTGGCGCGGCAAAGCATCGGACAGGCTGAGATCCACGGCATCCGGGCCGAAAGCGCGCACCTGGGCGATAAGCTCGCTTTCAGTCTTGGGAAAAGCCATTTCCACCAGCCATCCGGCATCGGTGAATTGATCCGCCAGCAGCGAGGTTCCGAGCATATGCGCCTCGCCCGGCGCGGTGGCGAGCAGGATGCTGAAGCGGCTGCCGCGTATTGCGCCCGAACACGGGCTTAAACGCACCGCATGGGCCGCCAGTTGCAGCATCGAGAGCCCAATCGTGAGATCAATCTCGCCGCATTGATCGGCAAGCCAGGCGTCCCCCATCGCCCGGGCAGTCGGCTCGATCAGGCGCGCCACCAAGGCCTCTCCGCTCCAGCCTTCCTCGGTCAATGCGGCCAGTTGGGCACCAAGGCGAATATCATCTGCGTCCAGCGCCAAGCGGGCCATGCGCGGCACATATTCCGACAGATCAGGCCCATCCTCGGCGCGTCGGGCGGGACTTCGGGTGCGCTCTTCCGCGCGGCTGTACAGGAGCAGGTCCCAATCAGAAAACAAGCGCGCCGAGACGATGTGTTCGCTCAGGATTTCGATGTGCGTGTGGCGCTTGTCTTCGCGGATTGCCGCCCAGATTTCACTAAGTCCTTCGGGCGGGCCTTCGAGTGTTTGCAGAAATTTGCCGTTTTCATACAGCAGCATTCCCGTCACCCCGAGACTGCGGTTGCGCAGGCGCGCTTTGTGCACGAGATCTTCAAGATCAGCCGGCGAAGGGGAGTAGGCCGCCCGGCTCTTGTAAGTCAGACACGCAATCCAATTGCCGGACTCCTGCGCGCTTCCGCGGTCTTGCAGCACCCCTTACCCTCCTCACCTCACCCCGCCAGCAGCGCCCCTTCCGCTGAGCAACGTGTAATCGGGCCTGTCTCCAACGGGCCCATTTATACGCAGGCACAGGGCGATTCCTGTGTCTTGCACCAGCAAAGCTGTCATGGATGGTGCGGAAATCGTCAACTGAAAATGACAGTTTTGTTGTCAATCCGGCTTGCCAGAAGGTTTCTCTTGGCGTGTCTTCAAGAAAACTTCGTTTGCATTGTGCAACGCCAAGCCTAGCGACACGTCCATGCGCATCCTTACTCATCTTGAGCGGCTTGAGGCCGAGAGCATCCACATATTCCGCGAGGTTGTGGCGGAAGCGGAAAATCCCGTGATGCTCTATTCGGTGGGCAAGGATTCCTCGGTGATGCTGCATCTGGCGAGGAAGGCGTTTTATCCTGCCCCGCCACCTTTCCCGATGCTTCACGTGGCCAGTGGCTGGGACTTTGCCGATCTTCTGGCTCACCGCGACAAGACCGTGCGCGACTATGGGCTGGAACTGATTATCGCGCAGAACGAAGATGCCGAAGCGCTGGGCATCAACCCGTTTGATACCGGCAGCGCGCTCTATTCTCAGGCGCAGCTGACCGATCCCTTGAAGCGCGCGCTCGATGCCCACGGCTTTGACGCAGCCTTCGGCGGCGGCCGGCGCGATGAGGAAAAGGCCCGCGCGAAAGAGCGCGTGTTCTCCTTCCGCACCGCAGCCCACCGCTGGGACCCCAAGAACCAGCGCCCGGAACTGTGGAACCTCTACAACGCCAAAAAGGCCAAGGGCGAAAGCATCCGCGTCTTCCCGCTGTCCAATTGGACGGAGCTTGATATCTGGCAATATATTGCGCTCGAAAACATCGACATTGTGCCGCTCTATTTCTCCAAAGAGCGCCCGACGGTGGAGCGCGACGGGATGATTCTGGTGGTCGATGATGACCGCTTCCGGCTGGAGCCGGGCGAGCAGCCGGTGATGCGTTCGGTGCGGTTTCGCACCCTTGGCTGCTATCCGCTGACCGGCGCGACCCTCAGCACGGCGACCGACATGAATCTCATCATTCAGGAAATGCTGCTCGCCACCAGTTCCGAACGGCAAGGACGCGCGATCGACAAGGGGCAATCGGCCAGCATGGAAGACAAGAAGCAGGAAGGTTATTTCTGATGAACTCCCCTTCGAGCTTCCAGACCGATAGCCTCATCGCCGATGACATCGACGCCTATCTGCACGCACACCAGCACAAGAGCCTCTTGCGCTTCATCACCTGCGGCAGCGTGGATGATGGCAAGTCGACGTTGATCGGGCGGCTGCTGTACGATTCCAAGATGATCTTTGAAGATCAGCTGGCCGCGCTCGAAAGCGACAGCGCCAAGCATGGCACGCAGGGCGAGGAAATCGACTTTGCCCTGCTGGTCGATGGTCTGGCCGCCGAGCGCGAACAGGGCATCACGATTGACGTCGCCTACCGCTTTTTCACCACCGAAAAGCGCAAGTTTATCGTCGCGGATACGCCGGGGCATGAACAATATACGCGCAACATGGTGACCGGCGCCTCGACCGCCGATCTTGCGGTGATCCTGATCGATGCGCGCAAGGGCGTGTTGCAACAGACCCGTCGCCATTCCTTCCTCGTCCACCTGCTCGGCATTCGCCATGTGGTGCTGGCAGTGAACAAGATGGATCTGGTGGACTATGACCAATCCACCTTTGAACACATCGTCGCCGATTACCGCACCTTTGCCAGCAGCATCGGCATCACGGAATTCACCGCTATCCCGATTTCGGGGTTCAAGGGCGACAACATCACCGCATTGTCGGCAAACACCCCGTGGTATTCCGGCCCGGCGCTTATCGGCCATCTCGAAAGCGTCGAAGTCGCCGCCACCGCGGCGCAGGAACGCGCCTTTCGGATGCCGGTGCAATGGGTCAACCGCCCCAATCTCGATTTCCGCGGCTTTGCGGGCCTCATCGCCAGCGGCACGGTGCGGCCCGGAGATGCGGTGCGGATCGTGCCTTCGGGCAAAAGCAGCACGGTGAAGTCGATCGAGACTTTTGACGGGCCATTGGACGAAGCGGTTGCCGGGCAATCGGTGACAATCACGCTGGCTGATGAGGTCGATTGCAGCCGCGGCGATGTGATCGCGGCCGCCGATGATCCGCCCCAAGCCTCGGATCAATTTGCCGCCACGCTGGTGTGGATGGATGATGAAGCCATGAAGCCGGGCCGCGGCTATTGGCTCAAGATCGGCACGCAGATGGTCACTGCCACAGTGCAGCCGCCCAAATATGAGATCGACGTCAATTCCCTCGAACATCTCGCCGCCAAGACGCTGGGGCTGAACGGCATCGGCGCGGTTGAATTCGCCACTGACCGGGCGATCACCTTCGAACCCTATGCGACCAGCCGCCAGCTCGGCGGGTTTATTCTGATCGACAAGTTCACCAATGCGACAGTCGCCGCAGGGATGATCGAGTTCAGCTTGCGCCGGGCGGATAATGTCCACTGGCAACCGACGACGATCACTCGCGAGGTCCATGCGGCGATGAAGAACCAAGTGCCGCGTGTGCTGTGGTTCACCGGGCTTTCAGGCAGCGGCAAGTCGACCATTGCCAATGAGGTTGAAAAGCAGCTCAACCTGATGAACCGCCATACTTTCCTGCTGGATGGCGACAATGTGCGCCACGGGCTGAACCGCGATCTCGGCTTTACCGAGGCGGACCGGATCGAAAACATCCGCCGGGTGGGCGAGGTTGCGAAGCTGATGACGGATGCGGGGCTGATTGTGCTTACCGCCTTTATCTCGCCGTTCCGCGCCGAGCGCGAGATGGTGCGCGCGATGTTTGCACAGGGCGAGTTTATCGAGGTGTTTGTCGACACCCCGCTCGAAGTCGCCGAAGCGCGCGATGTGAAGGGCCTTTACAAGAAGGCGCGCGCGGGTGACCTTAAGAACTTTACCGGGATCGACAGCCCCTATGAGCCACCTGAGAGTCCGGAAATTCGCGTCAACACGGTTGATATGTCCCCCGAGGAAGCGGCGCGCTTCATCATCCAGCACATCCTGCCGCTCAAATGAATTTGGCGGCTTTGTCTGACGGGGAACTCGCCGCGCAACTGGCAGCACAAGCCGGGCGCCTGCTGCTGGATGTGCGGGCGAGCGGAACATTTGAAGGCAAAGCCTTGGGCAAGGAGGGCGATGCGCGGGCCAATCGCTTCTTATGCGATGCGCTGCGGGCGGCGCGGCCAGACGATGGCCTGCTATCGGAAGAGGAAAAGGACAATCCAGCCCGGCTTGAAAAATCGCGGGTGTGGATCATTGACCCGGTCGACGGCACTCGCGAATATGGCGAGGAGCGTGCCGATTGGGCGGTTCATGTGGCACTGGCTGTGGATGGCATTGCCGAAGTGGGGGCGGTTGCCCTTCCCGGCATGGCGGATGGTGTGGTGGTGCGCTCAGACGCGCCTTGCACTCTTGCGCCCATGGCTGAGCGGCCGCGCTTCCTTGTAAGCCGCACGCGGCCCGCGCGCGAAGCCGAAGCAGTGGCCGCTGCGTTAGGCGGCGAGCTTGTCCCGATGGGCAGCGCCGGCGCCAAGGCGATGGCAGTGGTGCTGGGTGATGCGGAGGTCTATCTTCATTCGGGCGGGCAATATGAATGGGACAGCTGCGCGCCCGTCGCTGTCGCCCGCGCGCATGGCCTGCATTGTTCGCGCATCGATGGGTCGCCGCTCGTCTACAACCGCTCAGACACTTATGTGCCTGATCTTCTGATCTGTCGGCCCGAATGGGCAGAGCGCGTTCTGGGTGAAGTTGCCAGACTGGCCTAGTCGCCCTCGAACTCCATCAAGGCGCGCACCGTGATTCCTGCCTCGCGCAGACGGCTCGCCCCACCCAGATCGGGCAGATCGATCACGAACAAGGCGTGTTCGATCACCGCGCCGGCGCTTCGCAAGAGTTCCACCGAGGCAAGCGCCGTGCCGCCAGTGGCGATGAGATCATCGACAATCACCACCCGCTGTCCGGGCGCGATTGCAGTCGGGTCCATCTCCAGCCTGTCGGTGCCATATTCGAGCGCGTAATCAATCCCGATCGTCGCAATCGGAAGCTTGCCCGGCTTGCGAACGGGCACAAAGCCGAGGCCCATCTGGACGGCAACCGCCGCCCCAAAGATGAAACCGCGCGCTTCCATGCCCGCAATCTTTTCAGCGCCGCTTGTTCCCGCCATTGCCGCAAGGTGATGAACGCTTGCCGCCATTCCCTGATGGTGGCCGATCAGTGTGGTTATGTCGCGGAACTGGATGCCGGCTTTCGGAAAGTCGGGCACGGTGCGCACAAGGGCTTTGAGGTCAGCAAGAGACAGGTGGGGCGTGCTCATGTCGGGCACAAAAGCAGAGCGCCCCGCCATCTGCAAGCGATGACGGGGCGCAATCTGTCTTCTCGCCTCAGAAGGGAGGCGAATTACTTTTTCTTCGGCTTCATCCCGGCCCAAACCTGCTTGTAGGACAGGAAGGCCAGCGACGTGGCGAAGATCAGGAAAGCAATCACAAACCAACCGGTCTGCTTGCGCTGCACGAGGCTCGGCTCAGCCGTCCAGGTGAGGAAGGCCGCAACATCTTCGGCCATCTGCGGGATGGTCGCTTCCGTGCCGTCGGCATAGGTGACCTGACCATCGAGCACCAAGGGCGGCGCCATCGCAAGGTTCACCGTCGGGAAGTACTTGTTGAAATACAGGCCCACCGGGGTTTCGAAATCGGGATGCTTGGCAAGGATTTCGGGATCCGGCTCGCCATAGCCCGAGAGCAGCGAATAGACGTAATTCGAGCCATCTTCGCGCGCCTTGGTCATCAAGGAGAGATCCGGCGGAATCGCGTTGTTGTTGGCCGCAGCAGCGGCGATCGCGTTGGGATAGGGGCTCGGGAACTGGTCGGTCGGAGTGCCGGGGCGCGTGGTTGTTTCGCCGGTTTGCGGATCAATCCCCGGCACGGTCCACGCCGCAGCTTCAGCGTCAACTTCAGCTTCGGTGTAACCAAGCTCGCGCAGGTTGCGGAAAGCCACAAACTTCAGACCGTGGCAGGCCGAGCAGACTTCCTTATACACCTGATAGCCGCGCTGCAGCTGGGCCACATCCCACTTGCCCATCGGGCCATCGAACGCAAAGCCACCTTCGGGCGCCTTGGGGTGTTCGTAGAATGCATAGGACGCAGCCTTTTCAGGCGCTTCGCCAAAGGCGAGGTTGTAGAGGCCGGGAACCAGCGACCACAGCACCAGGACTGCCGTGATCGCGAGGCCCACAATAATGCCACCAAGACGAATGGTCATGACCTAACTCTTTCTCGTTATCGGGTCAGATTGAAATGCGGGTGGAGCCGCGCTGCCCCCGGCCGATTACTCGGCCGGTTGCAGCGATGCATCAGGAAGATCGCCCTTTGAACCAGCGCCCACCGAACCCGTGCGGGCCGCAGCAGCGCTGTCATCCGAACCGAGCACTGCTTCGGTGATCGAGAACGGCAAGGGCTTGGGCACTTCAATCTGGCTGATGATCGGCAGGATCACCAAGAAGTGCAGGAAGTAATAGGCCGTCGCGATCTGGCTCATCACCACATAGGGCTCTTCAGCCGGCGCACCGCCGCAGATCATCAGCACGACCATGGTCGGGATCAGGCCGAACCAGAAGAACTTCTGGAACAGCGGGCGATAGTGACCCGAGCGCACCGGGCTCTTATCGAGCCAAGGCAGGAAGAACCACACCAAGATCGAGCCGAACATCGCGATCACGCCGAGCAGCTTGGCATCGATCAGCGTAATGCCGAGGAAGGGAATGGTGAGATCCTGAGTGAAAGCGCGCAGGATCGCGTAGAACGGCAGGAAGTACCATTCGGGCACGATGTGAGCGGGCGTCGAAAGCGGATTCGCCTCGATATAGTTATCCGGGTGACCCAGCGCGTTCGGCAGGAAGAACACCATGAACGTGAAGAGGATCAGGAACACGCCCAGCCCGAAACCATCCTTGGCGGTGTAGTACGGGTGGAACGGCACGGTGTCGCTCTCATTCTTCACTTCCACGCCGGTTGGGTTGGACGAGCCCGGAATGTGCAGCGCCCAGATGTGGAGGATGACCACGCCTGCGATCACGAACGGCAGCAGGAAGTGCAGCGAGAAGAAGCGGTTGAGCGCAGCATTACCCGGCGAGAAACCGCCCAGCAGCCACACCTGCAGGCCTTCGCCCACGAAGGGGATCGCGCTAAACAGGCCAGTGATCACCTGCGCACCCCAGAAGCTCATCTGGCCCCAGGGAAGCACGTAGCCCATGAAGGCGGTCGCCATCATGAGGAGGAAGATCACCACGCCGAGCAGCCAGATCATCTCGCGCGGCGCCTTGTAGGAGGAGTAATAGAGGCCGCGGAAGATGTGGAGATAGACCACGATGAAGAAGAAGCTCGCGCCGTTGGCGTGGGCATAGCGCAGCATCCAGCCGTAGTTGACGTTGCGCATGATGTGCTCGACGGTGCCGAAGGCGACTTCCTCGTTGGCGGCATAATGCATCGCCAGGACCACGCCGGTCACGATCTGCAGCACCAGGCAGAAGCCGGCGAGAACGCCGAAATTCCACATGTAGTTGAGATTGCGGGGAACCGGGTAGCCCGCTCCGACGGCGTTGTAGACGAGACGCGGCAGCGGCAGCTTCTCGTCGAGCCACTTGGTCAGTGGGGTCTTCGGCTCGTATTGCTTGGCCCAGGCAAAACTCATGGCGTTCTCTCGGATTGATCGCGGTTGCGGGTGGGATCGATGACGGTACTGGAGCGGCTACGCGGGATCACCCGACGCGGATGACACCCTCGGACTTGAACTCGTAATTCGGCACGGCGAGGTTGAGCGGGGCGGGGCCGCGGCGGATGCGTCCGGCCACATCGTAGTGCGAACCGTGGCACGGGCAGAAATAGCCGTTGAAGTCGCCGCGGTTCTCGCCCTCGCCCGAACCGAGCGGGACGCAGCCGAAGTGGGTGCACACGCCCATGGTGACGAGCAGGTCCTCATGGCCGTCGAGCGTGCGTTCGGCGAGGGTCTGCGGATCGCGCAGCGAGGCGACGTCGACGCTGTTGGCTTCCTGGATCTCGGCCGGGGTGAGGCGCTTCACGAAGAGCGGCTGGCGGCGGAACACGCTGCGGATCGACTGGCCGGGCTGGATCGCCGAGACGTCGACATCGGTGGTGCTTTCGGCGAGCACGTCGGCCGAGGGGGCCATCTGGATCACCAGCGGGAACAGCACCGAGGCCGCGCCGACACCGGCGGTGCTGAGCGCCGCGATGTGAATCCAGTCGCGGCGACGAACGCCTTCCTCGCCTTCCAACACTTCCGGGGCGCTGTTTGCCGTGGCGGCGCCGCTCATGTCAGCCATCGTCTTGTATCCTGCTCATCTGGCCGCGCCGGGGTTTTCCCGTGCGCGGCTCGGTTTTGAACTGTCCGGGACACTCGCAAGACCCCGGAAATTGAACATCGCTAGATCCCTGGCCGTCCCCGCCGCTCGCGCGTTGCGAAATCGTCGGAGGCGGAACGCGCGGCACCTAACGGCAAACAACCAAGATTCCAACCGTGTTTTACTCAAGCCGGTTTCGCTTTGGCGCAAGCTCAGCAACTACGGGGCCGAAATCAGGCTGATGAGGCGCCCGTAGTCCGCTTCGCGCCGCAACGAGGCTCGGCGGTACGAGTGGTAACGCGCAGGGTCGGCAAAAGTATCCCGAGCCAGATCGCAAATCTGTGCGATGCCCGATTTGCGAAGCCTCTCAGCCACATAGCCGGGCAGGTCGAAGTGCCAGCGTGCCCGGCCCTCGCGTTCCGGGGCGGGTGCGAAGTGCGCCTCGTCCGCAGGCGCGAAGTTGGCGCGGAAGGCGGCATCGACCTCGTAGCTCGGCTGCGCGATCGTCGGGCCGATCGCGGCGACGATGTCCGCGGCCTGCGCGCCGAGCGCCTCCATCGCGTGCACGGTCGCCTCGATCACCCCGCCATGCGCGCCGCGCCAGCCCGCGTGGGCCGCGCCGACGACTCCGGCGGTGCGGTCGGCGAGGAGCACCGGCGCGCAATCGGCGGTGACGATGCCGAGCACGATGCCGGGCGTCGCCGTCACCACCGCATCGGCGACGGGACGACCCTCGGCCGCATCGGGCCAGGCCTCGGTGACGGTCACGACATCGGGCGAATGGACCTGGTGCGGTGCGGCAAGGCGGCCGCCGAGGCAGATCGCCTGCGCCGCCGCGGCACGCAGAGCGGCGACCTCCTCGCTCGCGCCCGGCCCGCCGAAGCCGAACTGGTGCGCGCGGCCTGCGCTGCCGAAGAAGCCGTGCGGCACGCCCGCCAGTACCGGCGCAGTCTCGATCTGGAAGCCCGCCACCTCAGCCTTCCAGCGAGCGGCTGACCTGCTCGAAGGTGTCGCGCGAGAGGTTGCCCGCTGCCATGATCCGCTCCAGCTCGCGCTTCATCAGCGCCGCCCTGCCCGGCTCGATCCGCCGCCAGCGCCCGAGCGCAGGCACGAAGCGCGCCGCGGTCTGCGGGTTGATCGGGTCTAGCGCGAGGATCACGTCGGCCACCATCCGGTAGCCCTCGCCATCCGCCGCGTGGAAACCCTTCGGATTGCCCGCGAAGGCCATGTGGAGCGAGCGCACGCGGTTGGGGTTCTTCAGCGTGAAGTCCCGGTGCTCGGCGAGCTGACGGACATGGACGATGACGTCGGGGTGGAGCGAGAGCGCCTGCAGGGTGAACCACTTGTCCACCACCAGCGCATTCTCGCGGTAGCGTGCATGGAAGGCGGCAAGCCGCTCCTCGCGCGCCGGGTGGTCGAGCCCGGCGAGCACCATCAGCGCGCCCTGCCGGTCGGTCATGTTGTCGGCGGCGTCATATTGCGCCGCCGCCAATTCCGCAGCGCGCACCGGGTCGGCCGCAGCGAGATAGACCAGCGCCTGCGTCTTGACCTTGCGCGCCCCCCGCCCTGCCGGATCGTCGAGCGCCACCGCCGAGGCGCGCG
>MEDW01000069.1 GCA_001724215.1 Erythrobacter sp. SCN 62-14
TCGTCACCGCAAACGCCCTGCTCAAAGCAGATCGGTGCTGGAAGCAATCTCTCACTTGACCATCACGGATACTCTAAAGACGCGGTAGAACCTCAAAAACGCTGATTAACGATGATCATCAGGCGGATAGGTGCCGGTCGCCGCAAAATGCACCATTTCGGCAACGTTGGTTGCGTGATCGCCGATGCGTTCGATGTTGCGCGCTACGAACAGCAATTGCGCAGCGCTCGAAATGGTCGCCGGGTTTTCGACCATATAGCTCACCAGATTGCGGAAGATCGAATTATAAAAGGCATCGACCTTGGAATCGGTCGCGATCACCTCGCGCGCGAGATCGGGATCACGCGCGGCGTAGGCGGTGAGGACGTCATGCACCATCTCGCCCGCGAGCTCGCCCATCGCGGGCAGCAGCGTGAGGGGCTCAAATTCACCGCGCCGTTCGATCATGCCGACCCGCTTGGCGATGTTCTTGGCATAATCGCCGATGCGTTCGAGCACGCCGCCAATCTTGAGCGCGGCGATCACTTCGCGCAGATCATCCGCCATCGGCGCGCGCAGCGCGATGATGCGCACGGCGAGTTTGTCGACTTCGGTTTCGAGAACATCGAGCTTCTTGTCGCGCGCCACCACCTTGTCGGCCAGGTCCACATCGCCACGCACCAGCGCATCGAGGGCTTCCTGAATAGCGACTTCAGCTAGCCCCCCCATCTCCGCGATCAGGCCGCGAAGACGAGTGATGTCCTCATCGAATGCCTTGACTGTGTGTTCAGCCGCCATCAGCCGTATCGTCCTGTGATATAATCTTTCGTCCGTTCCTCGATCGGATTGGTGAAGATTTCTGACGTTGGCCCGTATTCCACCATCTTGCCAAGGTGGAAAAAGGCAGTGCGTTGGCTTACCCGGGCAGCCTGTTGCATCGAGTGGGTCACAATGACGATGGCATAGCGCCCTGACAACTCGTCGATCAGTTCCTCGATCTTGGCGGTGGCAATCGGATCAAGCGCGGATGCGGGCTCGTCCATCAGGATCACTTCGGGATCAACCGCAATCGCGCGCGCGATGCACAGGCGCTGCTGCTGCCCGCCCGAGAGCGCGGTGCCCGAATCATCAAGCCGGTCCTTGACCTCGTCCCACAATCCAGCGCGGGTCAAAGAGCGTTCCACGATCACGTCAAGATCGGCCTTCTTGTCGGCAAGACCATGGATTTTCGGCCCATAGGCGATGTTTTCATAGATCGATTTGGGGAAGGGATTGGGCTTCTGGAACACCATGCCGACGCGCGCGCGCAGTTGCACCACGTCCATGGTATTATCGAGAATGTTCTCACCCTCAAGCTCAATCCGCCCCGTCACGCGCGCGGCGCCGATGGTGTCGTTCATGCGGTTGAAGCACCGCAGGAAGGTCGACTTGCCGCAGCCCGAAGGCCCGATGAAAGCGGTGACGTAATCGGGCGAGATATCGATCGAGACATTGTCGATCGCCTTTTTCTCGCCATAGAACACACAGACATCGCGCGCCCGGATCTTGGCGCTTTCGTCGTTCATGTTGGGATGGATGACTGTCACCAGCTCTTCTCGAATTTGTTGCGGAGGTAAATGGCAAGCCCGTTCATCAGCAAAAGGAACGCGAGCAGGACGATAATAGCCGCGCTGGTGCGTTCGACAAAGCCGCGATTGATTTCGTCAGACCACAGAAAGATTTGCACGGGCAAAACAGTGGCGGGCGAGGTGAAGCCATCGGGCGGGGTAGCGACAAAAGCGCGCATCCCGATCATCAACAGCGGCGCGGTCTCGCCCAGCGCGCGGGCCATCCCGATGATCGTGCCGGTCAGCATCCCCGGCAGCGCGAGGGGAAGCACATGGTGGAACACCACCTGCACCGGCGATGCGCCCACCGCCAACGCGCCATCGCGGATCGAAGGCGGCACGGCCTTGATCGCGTTGCGGCCCGAAATCACGATCACCGGCATAGTCATCAGTGCCAGCGTCATCCCGCCAATCAGCGGCGCTGAACGCATATTGGGGAAAATCGCGAGGAAGACGGCGAGGCCCAGCAGGCCGAAAATGATCGAAGGCACAGCCGCAAGGTTGTTGATCGACACCTCGATAATGTCAGTCCAGCGGTTCTTCGGCGCATATTCTTCGAGATAGAGCGCCGAGAGCACACCCACCGGGAAGGCCAGCACCAAAGTCACCAGCATGGTGAGGATCGAGCCTTTCAAGGCGCCCCAGATGCCAACCGCCTGCGGGCTGGTCGCGTCCGAACGGGCCAGAAAGCCCCAGTCCCAGTTCTTGGCGAGCTTGCCCTCGCTCGCCAGACGATTGGCAAGCGCCTGCATTTCAGGCGAGCCTTCGCCAGCAAGGCCAGTCGCCAGATTGGACGATGCGGCCAGTTGGAACGTGCGCGTGCCGGCAATCAGTGCAGGATCAGCCATCAACGCTGCGGCGACATCGCGCCAGGCATCGGGCGAGAGCTCAGCGGCGGCATCTTCGCCCAATTGCGCCTCGGCATAGAATTCCACCACATCAGGCAGGCCACCCATTTCCAGCGTCTGCAGGGCGGTGGGCGCGGTGAGCGAAACTGCGTCGCCTTCGACACCGGCCTCGACGAAATTGATCGTCACCGGCATTTCAGCGCGCTGGAAGCCCGCAATGCCATTTACCAGCATATTGCCGAGCAGGAACACCAGCACGGCAACCGAAAAAAACACCGCACCAAGGCCCATCAGGCGGAAATTGCGTTCGGCGCGGTAACGCTTGGCCAGCCGCGCTTCGAAAGCGGGCGTGCGAGTGGGCGCGATTGCAGCAGACCCAGCGGCGGTTGTGGCGGGACTATTCATAGGCCTCCCGGAAGCGTTTGACGACGCGCAGCGCAATGAAATTGAGCGCCAGCGTCACCATGAAGAGGACAAAGCCGAGCGCAAAGGCGCTCAAGGTAGCGGGGTGATCGAAATCGCCTTCGCCGGTCAGCATCTTGACGATTTGCACCGTGACAGTCGTCATGCGGTCAAGCGGATTGGCGGTGAGATTGGCGGCGGTGGAAGCCGCCATCACCACAATCATCGTCTCGCCAATGGCGCGGCTGACCGCGAGCATGATACCAGCGACAATGCCGGGAAGCGCTGCGGGAAACAGCACGCGCTGGATCGTTTCCGATTTGGTCGCCCCCATCGCAAGGCTGCCATCGCGCATTGCATTGGGCACGGCCGCCATCGAATCATCCGCCATCGACGAGACGAAGGGAATGATCATCACGCCCATAACCACACCTGCTGCGAGCGCGCTTTCGGTGGAGGCGTTGGAGATGCCGATCGCGACCGCCGCATCGCGGATGGCAGGCGCCACTGTCAGCGCGGCAAAATAGCCATAGACCACTGTTGGCACGCCTGCGAGAATCTCAAGCATTGGCTTGATCCATGCGCGCACCTTCGGGTCGGCATATTGGGTGAGGTAAATCGCGCTCATCAGCCCCAATGGGATCGCCACGATCATGGCGATGATTGCCCCGATAAAAATGGTTCCCCAGAACAGCGGGATCGCACCATAGCGGCTGGCATCAACCGCGTCTGCCGGAACCATCGGATCGGGGCTCCACTTGGTTCCGAACAGGAAATCAATCGGCGAGACCATGCCAAAAAAGCGGATCGTCTCGAACACGAGGCTGGCAAAAATCCCGAAGGTAGTGAGGATCGCCACCAGCGAAGCGGTGAGCAGGATCGCCATCACAATGCGTTCGACGCGGGTGCGGGCGCGGAAATCGGGGCGCAGTTTCAGAAAGGAATAGGCACCGCCAGCAAGCCCGATCAGCACCGTCACCACGAGGCCGATCAGATTATATTGCTTGATCGCTGCACGGAAAGGTTCAACCAGCGGCTCGGCCCCGTCGTTGAACACCCCCGGCGCATACCCCATCGCCACTGCGCGCGCTTCGGCAAGCCATGCATCGCGTTCAAACCCGAAACTCGGCAGGTCCTGTGCCGCAGGCGAGGCGAGCACGCTTTGCACCACCAGTTGCGGCGCGATCAGGGTCCACAGCAGAATAAACCCTGCCACCGGAAGGCCAATCCACAACGCCACATACCACGCGTGATAGACGGGACGCGCCACCGGGCGGGCCGTGGGATCGCTGCTCTGGAAGCTCCACGCCTTGGCCCGGCCTGCCAACCATCCGGCAAGGGCAAGCCCAATGGCAATGAGGAGCAGGGTGATCGGCGACATGAACGTGAAAACCTGTGTGACGACACTGAAAGGGGGGCAGGCGAAACTTCTGTATGGTCGCGAGCGCTTAGCCGCACATCCCCTGCTGTTTCAACACCCCTGAATGCAGGGCAGCGATGGTCGAGAAATAAGACATGGCTATGACAGGGCTGCGCTTTGCTGCGGGGCCATGCTGCGGCGAGCGCGTTCGGGCATGGCAATCGGCAGACGAACGATCACCCGGGTGCCTTCTCCAAGCTGGCTGGTGATATCAAGCCGCCCGCGATGGCGCTCGACGATATGCTTCACAATCGCAAGGCCAAGCCCGGTTCCCCCCGACGCCCGACTGCGGCCCGGATCGGTGCGATAGAACCGCCGGGTGAGGTGCGGCAGCTGTTCGGGCGCAATGCCTTCACCCTTATCGACAACAGTGATGCGCGCTTCGCGTTCGCGCGCGAGGTCCAAAGTGACTTCGACAGGCGTGCCCGGACTGCCATATTTGAAGGCGTTGTCCACGAGATTGCGCACCACTTGTTCAAGCTGCGCCAGATCACCGCGCACTTGCGGCGTGGTGGCGATTGTCAGGTGCAATCGCTCATCATTCACAGAGCCTGCCGCATCGTGGGCCGCGCGCTCAACCAGCGGCGCCAGATCAATCAGATCGCGGGGCAGATCATGCTTTTCCGCCTCGACACGGCTCAGGCTCATCAGGTCGCTGATCAGGCTTTGCAGCCGCTTGGCCTCACGCTCGATGATCCCGAGGAACTTTTGTGCAGTCGGCGAATCGATCTCTCCGCCGCCTTCCTGCAAAGTCTCGACATAACCAAGAATGGCGGCCAGCGGCGTGCGCAGTTCATGGCTCGCATTGGCAACAAAATCAGTGTGGGCGCGGCTGATGTCAGCTTCGGCGGTCTGATTGATCAGTTCAAGCAGCGCCATGCGATCATCAATCACCTGCCGGTTGATCTGCCAGATATCGCCCCGCCGCACGAGCCCGCGAACAATTGCGCTGCCACTGGTGTCTTCGGCCAGCAGTGAAATCGCTTCGGGCTGGCGCAGCGCGACGCGCACATCCTGTCCCGTCATATGCGGGCCAAGCATCTGGCGCGCGGCACGGTTGGCAAGAGTGATGGTGTTGCGATCGGCCACCATGATTGGAGTCGTAGCATGCTCAATCAGGTCGCTGACCGAATCGAGACTGAGTTTCTGCTTGATCTTGATTCTGGGCGGATCCGGGGGGCGGCCGGCAGCCACCAGCAAAGTGCCGCTCCAGACCAGCAGAACCGCAATCGCAAGGGCGGCATCAAGTTTGAGCAGCATCAACGCCGCGCAGGTAACAACCGCCAGGATAATCCCTGCGAACGGAAAGTTCTGGCCGAGCCCCATGCAACCGCTCATACAGGCTGAGCTTGCGATGGCAAAGCGCAACCTTGTATCTGTGAATTGTAAGATGCTGCGGGGCAACCGAGTGGAGCACATTGCCACCACATCAAAAGAAGTGGTGACCCCTACGGGAATCGAACCCGTGTTTCAGCCGTGAAAGGGCCGCGTCCTAACCGCTAGACGAAGGGGCCACGCTCAGTTGCGAGAGCGCGCCTTTAGGGGGGTGCGCCGACCCGGTCAACCCCCGATCCGCTGCAATTGTCACAAAAAGTGCATCGGGCGCTCAATCGGCAAAGGCGGCGTCTTCGATATGAAGTTCAGCCGCCGGGCGGCTGCCCCAGTCATCAATCTTGACGCGGCCGGCAAGGTGAAAACGGCGGCCCTGGTGGCGGTGCAGCAAAGTCTGGCCGAGTTCGGTGCTGGCGGCACGAAAGGCCACCGCCTTGAAGGAGCGGCCATCATTCCCGCCGGCGATCAAGCGCAAGTGATCCGTGCCGACAATATCCGCTTTGATGATACGCACCGGGCCAACCGCGACGCGCGGCGCAGGCCAACCCACGCCATAGGGGCCGGCCGCCTCCAGCGTCGTCACCAGATCAGGCGTCAGCCCGCCGGGAGCAAGCGACAGATCAAGCTGCATCGCCTGAGCCATACGCGCGCGCTCGACATCGCGGGCGAGGCGATCGTGAAGAAATTCGGTGAAAGCAGACATCTGCGCCACTGCAATCGTCAGCCCCGCTGCCATGGCATGCCCTCCGCCTGCCACGAGCAGCCCCGCCTCGCGCGCGGCAATAATCGCTGCGCCCAAGTCCACGCCGCTGATCGAGCGTCCCGATCCCTTGCCGATTCCTTCGGCTTCATCGAGCGCGATCACAATAGCCGGAAGCCCCGCTTTTTCCTTGATGCGTCCTGCCACAATACCGATCACGCCCGGATGCCAGCCATGGCCCGCCAGAACCGGGACTGCGAGATTGCCGAGTCGTTCCAGTTGCGCCTCAGCCTCGGACTGAACCTCGGCCTCGATGGCGCGTCGTTCGTCGTTGAGGCGCGAGAGCTGCGCGGCGATTTCGCGGGCTTCTTGCGGGTCGCAGGTGGTCAGCAAGCGCACGCCCAAAGTTGATTCGCCAATGCGCCCGCCTGCATTGATGCGTGGGCCGAGCGCAAAGCCGAGATCGCTCGCTTGCGGCGCGCGCGTCAGCCGGCTGGCATCCATCAGTGCGGCCATACCGATCCGTTCACGCCGGGCGAGCACTTTTAGCCCTTGCGCGACGAAAGCGCGGTTGAGCCCATGCAGCGCTGCGACATCGGCGACAGTGCCCAGTGCCACCAGATCGAGCAGGCTCATCAAATCCGGTTCAGGCCGCGCCGCGCCGAACCAGCCTTGGCCGCGCAGTGTCCGCACCAAGGCAATCGCCAGCAAAAAGGCAACGCCCACTGCCGCCAAGTGGCCATGCGAAGCGGCCAAGTCGCTTTCATCGAGGCGATTGGGATTGACGAGCGCAGCGGCAGGTGGAAGCTCGGGCGCGCATTTGTGGTGATCGACCACAATCACATCAACCCCCACCTCACGCGCCATGGTGAGTGCTTCGAAAGCCATCGCGCCGCAATCGACCGTGACGATCAGCTGAGAGCCTTGCTCGGCAAGTCGCACCAGCGCTTCGCCGGAAGGACCATAGCCTTCAAGCAGGCGATCCGGGATGTAATAGCCAGCCTGCGTCCCGCACATCCTGAGGGTTTCGACCAACAGCGCCGCGCTGGTGGCACCATCGACATCGTAATCGCCATAGATGGTGATCTGCTCGCCCGCCTGAATGGCGCGCGCGATGCGTTCGGCTGCTGCGTCCATGTCCTGAAAGGCGGAAGGGTCGGGCAGGAATTCGCGCAAGGTCGGCCGCGCATGGCGAGCCAGATCATCTGCGGGCACGCCGCGCGTTAGCAACAATTGATCGAGGATGGAGTGTTCAAGACTGTTGGCGCCGCCATCATCCAGCGCCATGTTGCCGCCGCGCCAGCGCCACGCCTTGCCAGTGATCGAGTGCGCAACACCAAGGACATGAGCAAGCGGGGGGGCAAAAGAAGGCGTCATTTGGCAACTCTAGCCTAAGGTGCGCGCGTCGCACAGGGCAGGGGAATTGACAATCGACAGGCGGGATGGGCAGGCTGTTGCCTTATGATCGCAAGCCGACATCTTCTGATCATCTGGCATAGCCGCACCGGAGCAAGCGAGACCATGGCGCGCGCGGCCCACAAGGGTGCTGGCGAGACTGCGCGGCTTATGAGGGCAGATCAGGCCAGCGTTGATGATCTGCTTGCTGCTGGCGGCTATCTTTTTCTGTGCCCGGAAAATCTCGGCACCATGAGCGGCCTGATGAAGGAATTTTTTGATCGCACCTATTATGATGCACTGGGGCGCATTGAAGGCCGCCCCTATGCCAGCGTGATCGCGGCAGGCTCGGATGGGGCAGGGGCCCAGCGCCAGCTTGACCGGATTGTGACCGGCTGGCGATTGCGCCGGGTGGCTGAACCGATGATCGTGAATCTCGGTGCGCAAACGCCCGAAGCCATCGGCGCTCCCAAGCAAATCCCTGACAAGACCATGAAAGCTTGCAGCGAGTTGGGAGAAGCGCTGCGCGAGGGGTTGCTGATTGGCCTGTTCTGAAGATTGTTCCATAATGGAACTGCTTGATTTGCTGAGGACTCGACGAAAACCTTGTTTCGCGTCAGAAGTTGCGACGTGACAGGCGCTGGCCCTGATGGAGGCCAATGGGGGACCAAACCATTGCAGCAATCGGATGCTCCAATCGTGTACCTGCTGTTTGAGGCAGGCAAACGCCCTTCGGCTGCGCAGATCCACGCTTTTGCCGCCGCCTCGAACAAGGTTTTCGTAAGCCACGATCCTGCGGTCCTATCTTCACCGCTTGGTAACTCACCCGAATTAGCTCCTAAGCAAGGCGAACTGAGTACGGGAACTCTGCCATTGGCCAAGCAGTGGGTTGAATTGTTGCGGGATGGCCTGACATTTGATCTGGCAGGACTGGCGCCCGGTCCTGCCTGCCACGCGCCTGTTGCGGCGCATCGCTTCGACTGGCGCGGTGCGGCAGAGCCTGTCGCCTTTGAAGCAATGGCGCTAACGGCGGGGCCACATCTACAAGGCGCAGAGGCCAGTGCTCCGGTGCTTCGCGCCATGATTGCCTTGGCCCGCGATCTCGCCTTGTTCTTCGAAGATATGGCAGGGCTGGTATGGCCGCCTTCCTCCAGTCTGATTGGCAGGCGGTTTTTCGAATCCACCGCAACCGCATGGCTGGATGGCGGACCATTCCCCGCGCTCGGCCTGACAGCCTTTGATGTAACGGCCGACGGCGCGCTCGAAACTACTGGGCTAAGCCTCTGGATCGGAAATGAATTGCGGATAGATCAAGCGCTGACACACGACAAAGTGGCAGGCACCAGACTGGGACTGCGGCTGATCAATCATCTTGTCATGCTCGGCGGCCTCACGCGGGACGAGCGCATTACTGCACCCGACGGCTCTCGCTTGATCATGCTGCCGGCCAGTGGTGACGGGCCAATCAGAGTGAAACGCGAATAGATGCAGCAACCGGGTCGCACCAATCCCAGAAAGCCCATTCCGTTCCGCTCGGTCAACCGCCGAGACGCACCGGGCTTTGACCCTGGATTGCAGCGTCACCATCTGCTGCCTCGTCAGGTCATGAGACGGCGCAGCTTTGCTAAGATGTTTGAGGTGATTGGCCCGGAGCGCCTCAGATTTGACGATTTCCGCACCAACGGCCTGCTGCTGCCCGCCACGGATCAGGCCACTTTGCGCACTGGTATGCCGCTCCACCGGGGGCCGCATCGCCGCTATAACGAGGTGGTGATCGAACGCGTTGGGCGCATTGAATGGCATTGGTCGCGCGCGCGCCGGTATGATCCCGACAGCGCGCTGCGCACGGCGCTATGGCAGCTGGGTCTTTTGCAGCAAGCTCTGCGCCGCGGCCTGCTCAGCGAAAGGCGCAAGCTCGTGCTCAACGCGCGCGATCCGCTGGGCAGTGGTTACGACTTCACCGAACTTGACGCCATGGCCGAGCGGTTGTGGACCGCTGAGTGAGCGCGCTGCAGCCTTCTTCATCACAGACACAGGCGCGCTCATCAGTTCCAAGCGGCTAGGTTTACTCCGCCGCTTCGGCCAATGCACCCCACGAGGCGTAATCCGAGTTCGCCAGCAGGGCCGCCTTGGCGGCGTGATATTCGCGTTCCATCCGGGCGACGAGATCTTCCACAGTGCCCACATCCTTGATCGCGCCGACGCCCTGGCCCGACCCCCAGATATCCTTCCACGCCTTGGCCTTGGTGTTGCCGCCGCTGCCAAAATTCATCTTGCTGGGATCGCTCACCGGCAGGTTGTCAGGATCAAGCCCGGCCGCTTCGATCGAGGAGCGCAGGTAATTGCCGTGCACCCCGGTGAACAGGTTGGTGTAGACAATGCCTTCGGATGATCCTTCGACGATGCCCTGTTTGTAACCATCCGTCGCGTTGGCTTCCTTGGTCGCGATGAAGGCGCTTCCCGCATAGGCGAAATCGGCACGCAGCGATTGCGCCGCAAGGATCGAGGCGCCGTGCGCGATCGAGCCCGAAAGCGCCACCAACCCATCAAACCACTCGCGAATTTCCTGCATCAAGGCAAAGGGCGAGAGCGCGCCCGCGTGCCCGCCAGCGCCCGCTGCCACCGGAATGAGACCGGTTGCACCCTTTTCGATGGCCTTCATCGCAAAGCGGTTGTTGATCACATCATGCATGGTGATCCCGCCCCAATTCTTGACCGCCTGATAGACTTCCTCGCGCGCCCCCAAAGAGGTGATGATCATCGGCACCTGCCACTTCTCACAGGTCGCCATGTCAGCATCAACGCGGTCGTTGGTCTTGTGGATGATCTGGTTGACCGCAAAGGGCGCAGCGGGCCGATCGGGGTGCATCCGGTTGTGCTTGGCCAGTTCCTCGGTGATCTGGTGCAGCCATTCATCGAGCAGCGATTGCGGCCGGGCGTTCAGCGCCGGGAAACTCCCGATAATCCCTGCCTTGCACTGCGCGATCACCAGTTCGGGGCCGGAGACGATAAACAGCGGCGAACCGATCAGCGGCAGGCGCAGGCGATCAAACGGGGCGGGAAGGGGCATCGGTTTCTCCTCAAAACGTATCGGCTTTAACCGCCATCTCTAGCGAGCGTTCCCGGCGTGCCAAGCGCGATTTTGGTAAATGCGGGGCGAGTGGCGGCAACCTTTAACCCAACAATCCCTCCAGCCCGTAAAAGCGCGCCGCCGTCCCGGCATAAAGCGCAGCCTTCTCCGCGGCGCTGGCCGAGCGGGTGAGGCGTTTGAAGGCGTTCCACAGCACGGCATAGTCCGCGCCCCAATAGTCGACCGGGTAATTGCTTTCAAACATGGCGCGGCCGGGGCCAAAAGCCTCAATGCAGGTTTCGATATAGGGCCGCCACAGGGCAGCAAGATGCTCGGACGAATGCCCCGCCGCCGGGCCATCTTCGGGCAGGGCACAAAAGGCCATGGCGAGCCCGCCGAGCTTGACCACAACATTCTCGCATTGCGCCAGCTCGTGAATATTGCGCCGCCATTCATCGAAGCGTTCGTGCAGGCGTCCCTTGTAGCTTGCAACGCCCAAAGGCGTGCCGCAATGGTCAAGGCAGATCGGTTGATCGGGAAAGGCCCGCGCCAGATCGATGACATCGGTGAGTTGCGGTTCGAGCACCCAGGCATCAAAAGTGAGCCCGCGTTTGCCAAGCTCGGCAAAACCTGCGCGGAAAGCGCTGTCGCGATAGAGCCCTTCGGGGTGGTGAAACGGCGGGCCGAGCACCTCTGCGTCTGCATTCCACGCACCTGCATGGCGGATGCCCTTGAACCGCCCGGGCGCAGCAGCGGTGAGCGCGTCGAGCACTTCGCCCGCATCGCTTCCCAGCATCAGGTTGGCATGACCCACAATCCCTGCACAATAACGGGAAGGCCCATAAAGCCCGCTTGCGGATTGCGCGGCGACGCCGTTCACATATTCAACTTCACCGACCGGCTTCAACCTCTCGCCATAGGCACCATTGTAGAAGGCGCCGCATTCCATGAAGACGGTGCCGATGATGTTGTGGCCGCTTGAAAGATGTGCGTGAAGCTGGTCGAAGGTGTAATGCGCATTATCGACCAGCGCTGCGATAAAGTGATGATGCGGCTCAGGGAACATCGGCAGCATGGGGCGTAGGTCCCACAGGTGATGATGCGGATCGATGATCGGCAGATCGGGTTCGAGGATCGTTTCTTCGTGGCGATTGGCGGATGTCATGGCTCTCTCCTTTGGCGCGCGGTGTTTGGG
>MEDW01000070.1 GCA_001724215.1 Erythrobacter sp. SCN 62-14
CAGGTTCTTCAATGCCTCGGGATCCTCGAGACCGGGCACCTGCACCACGATGCGCGTGTCGCCCTGACGAATGATGGTCGGCTCGCGGGTGCCGAGCTCGTCGATGCGGCGGCGCACCACCTCGGTCGCCGATTCCATCGCGTCGTTGACTGCGGCGGCGATGCCGCTGTCGGTCGGGGTGAGCACCATGCGCTGCCCGTCGATCACCTGGAGATCCCATTCGCGCTGGAGCCCCGTGCCCATCATGATCGGCTCGATCAGCCCGCGCGCGCGGTCGATGTCGGCCGCATCCTCGAGCATGAAGGCGAGCCGGCCATCGGCAGTCGACACGTCGCCGATGCGGATGCGCGGAGTGGCGTTGCGCATCAGCTGGCGGACCGATTCCTCCATCGTGGTGAGCCGCTGGGCGCGCACGTCCTCGGCCTTGGCTTCGAGCAGGAGGTGCGAGCCGCCCGCAAGGTCGAGCCCGAGGTTGATCTGCGGCGCGGGCAGCGCGGCGGGCCAGGGCAGCGCGGCGGCGGCGAACAGCGAAGGCAGCGCCGCGGCGGCGAGCGCCAGCGTGAGGCCCCACAGCCAGAGCTTCTTCCAGAAGGGAAATTCGAGCATTGCGCTTATGGTCTCACGATTGCTTGGTCGGGCCGGTAGCGGAAGCGATGCGGCGCTCAGTCGTTGGCCGGCGTGCCGCCCGGCTGGATCACGTCGCCGATGGTGTGCTTGATCGCCTTGACCCGGACATTGGGGCCGAGATCGAGATCGACATAGGTGTCGTCGACCTTCACCACCTTGCCCACGAGCCCGCCCGCGGTCACCACCTGATCGCCCTTCTTGAGCGCCGAGACCTTCTGCTGGTGTTCCTTCTGCCGCTTCATCTGCGGGCGGATGATCAGGAACCAGAAGATCAGCACCATGCCGATGATCGGCAGGAACTGGACCCAGCCCGGAGGCGCTCCGGCCCCGGCAGCGCCCGCGGCGGCGAGAAAGTCAATCATGGTCAAACAGGCTCATCCGAAAGTGTTTCACGAGGGTGCGGGGCGCATGGCTGCCGGTGCGTCCGGCGCGCCAGTGTCTCGCCCTGCCGCTTCAAGTGGGCGCGCCTAGCAGCAATGCAAGAGCGCCGCAATCGCGCCTTTGGTGACGCCACCTGACAGTGGCACGCAGCCACTCCCCCGCCATCGAACTTGCGAGCAATGAGATCAAACCACCTTGCCAGCCGCAAACAGCGCTCCTATAGGCCCGCCTTCCACTGGTCTCGGGACGTAGCGCAGCCTGGTAGCGCATCACACTGGGGGTGTGGGGGTCGCAGGTTCGAATCCTGTCGTCCCGACCAGTGGAAAATTCTTCAGCCCAGAGCTTTCGCAATCCGCCAATTGCAAGGTGCCATCTGCCGGATGGATGGCAAAGAGGCACGCCCCACTTCACAGGCGCCTTCTTTTCAATCACATAAAAGAAGAACTCAGAATCAGAAGAAGATTGGTGCTGCGGGCGCACTTGTCGCTCGGGCGCCGTTTGCGCTGCGGGAGCATAGACAGCAATGTTCGGGCTTGGTCGCAAAGACTCCAAGGGCAAGCAGGTCCGCCTTGAACATCGTGGGCGCAATTTGCGCGCCTCGCGCACAGGCGGGTTGTCTGCGCGGGCCGAAAGCAGGATCGGGCCGGTCAACGCGACCATCAACACCGCCAAAGGTGTGCGCCTGTCGACCCGCGTAGCGCGCGGCACGCATGTTGCCTTGCAGCGCGGAAGGTTCCGGTTGCAAGGTCGCTGGAACGCTGGGCCACTCGGCTTCAATCTGTCGAAATCAGGGGCCAGCGCTTCGCTGCGCACTGCCCATGGCAGCTTCAATTTTCTGAAGCCACGCTATTCGTCCTTCAAGCTGGCAGGCGTGCAGGTGCGCGGCAAAAACGCCGTCTACATGCACACTGCAATGCTGCTGATGACGGCGCTGGTGGTGATTGGCGCGGTGTTGGTGCGCGCCGCAATCTTTGCCGGATGGCTGGTGTTTCTGGTGCTCGCTTGGGCGTTTGATGTCCTGCGCGGCTTTGTGAACGGTGCGCTTGCGGCAAGCGAGCCAGAGCCCCGCGAAACGCCGTCCGATTAAGCCACGGCCTTGCTGCTGAGCCCCTCACGCAGCCAGTCCAGCGCGGCTTCTTCATCAGCAAGATCGAAAGTGCGCACTTCAGGCTTTACCAAAGCACCAAAGCCCGCGGCCATTTGCCGCATCCACGCTGGGCCGCCCACCAGCGCATAGCGCTCAATCTGATCGATCAGGCCCAACTTGCCTTGCCACACCGCGCTGCTGAAAGCAGTGTCGGCGTCAAACCCATGCCATTTGCGCACCACCACCATGAGCCGCGCGCAGTCCGGATCGGCAAGCTTTTCATGCACCCGCGCCAGCACGCGCTCGGTTTCATGGCGATCAAGTCGCCCGGCCAATTCAAACACCGCAACACCCGGCCCGGCATCGCGCTCGGTCATGGCGCCGGTGAAGGGATGCGCGCTTTCCTCCAGCACCCAGGCCCGCGCCCGTTCGGCCTCGTCGGCATCATAGACTGCATAGGTCACTCCCGGCAGCAGGGCGCTTTCAAGCCGCGCGGCAGAACGAATCCACTCCTCGTCCGAAATCACCGCAATCCGGTCCAACCGATAGACCCATTGGAGCAAAGCCGGCACCTGCGCGAGTTCGCCCAACATCGCAGTCCATGAAAAACTCGCCAGCGAGACCAGATCAAACAGCACATTGCCGCCTCGCTGGGCCTCGTTCTGTTGCTTGGCGAAGGCAACCAGCTGGCTGATATCATCAGCGCTGATCTCACCATAAATGAGGATTTGGTGAGCTGTGGGCGAAATGGGTTCAATATCGATCATGGCGCTGCTCCCTGCCGGTGCACGAGCATTTTATAACCCATTCTACAGGGACCTGTCAGCCATAACAGGCCGTTGGCCCGGGGTGGTGCAGTGAATTGGCGATAAAGCCAAGGGGTTGACTTGGCTCACCAATGGTGTCAGCCCGCGCTGCGTCAGGATTCGCCTGACTTCATCCACGAGAGAATAATGGACGAATGCTCTAGTACCGGCACGCCGCGCGCGTGCCACGAAAACCTGGCTCCCGGCGCTGGCCGGTCGAGCGACAAGGCGCTTCGCTAGAGGCTTTTTGTCGGTCGTCCGTTCTGTCCGCTGGGGCAGAAAGGATAAAGACCGATGACCACTCTATTCAAAAATGAGCTGGTGCGTGTCCGGCGGCCTGTCATGGCTGCCTTGCCGGCGCGCGCCTTGCGGCGTTTCCCTGCCCAGCGCCCAGCGCTGCGTTGCCGGTGGTATGCGCCGGCCCCGGGTGCACCACTGATCGCAATGTGGGATGACGAAGCGCGGCACAGCCGTGCATCCCTCTTTGCCCGCGTCACTTGGCCCGCGCGCCTCGCTTTTCGGCGGGCGCAAACCTCGGCCCGATCAACAAGAGCCTGAACGATGGATCCCGAACCCATAAGTCGGGCGCTGTCCTGCCCTTGCAGGACAGCGCCGAACCGCCCCCGTTTGTTCGTCACGCCAGCAATTACCCTGCCAAAGCCCTCCGTCTGAACGAGAGTGGCTCAGGGACTGCCGGCGCCTTCTTCTGCCGGAGACCATCATGGCCACTGCCACCACACTCATTACCGAAAATGCCCTGCGCGTGTTTCTGCGCGGGGGCGATATGAAATCGGTTGTCGCTGCACTTAGGGGCCTGCCACCCGCAGATCTGGTGCACACCATTGCCAATTTCGACAATCGCGAGATTGCGCAGATAATCGCCGCGCTTGGCTCCGATCTGGCCGCGCGCGCTTTCGGCTATTTTGAGCCTTCCCAGCAGGTCGAGATTGCCCGCGCCATGCCGCGCGCGCAGTTGCAGCAGCTCTTCACCGATATGCCGCATGATGAACGCGCCGACCTGTGGAAGAGCCTGCCCGAGGCCGAACGCGACGCGCTGCTGCCGGGGCTTGCTCATGCCGACCGCGAGGATATCCGCCGCCTTGCCTCCTACGCAGAAGGCACCGCCGGTTCGATCATGACGTCGGATTACGCAACACTTGCGCCTGAATTGCCTGCGCGGCTGGCGATCGAAGTGCTGCGCCGCGAGGCCCCTGATCGCGAGACGATCTACACCTCCTATGTGCTCGATGAACAGCGCCGCCTTGTCGGCGTGGTGTCGCTGCGCGATCTGTTGCTCGCACCTGATGATGCCCGCGTCGCCGATATAATGATCCGCGATGGCATTTTTGTGCGGGTGGGCGACAGCAAGGAAGTGGTCGCTGAAAAGATTGCGGAATATGATCTGCTCGCGATCCCCGTCATCAATGGCGGCGATGCGATGGTGGGCATTGTCACTGTCGATGATGCACTCGATGTCGCCGAAATGGTGCAGGCCCGCCGCCTGACGCAGTTCGGCGGCACGGCAGCGCTCGGCGGGCCAGACATTGATCTGATGAACTCCACTTTCTGGGAGATGTTCAAGGCGCGCTACATCTGGCTCGCGCTGCTCACCGCGTTCGGGATGATTTCGAGCATTTTTGTCGCAGCGCAGGAAGAAATCCTCACCGAAGTGCTGATTCTGGCCGCGTTTATTGCGCCGATTATCGACATGGGCGGGAACACCGGCAGCCAGTCGGCAACACTGGTGATCCGGGCCATGGCGCTCGATCAGGTGCGAAATGTGTGGAGCGATGTGTTCAAGGTGCTGAAGCGCGATCTGCCGGTGGCAGCCGCGCTGGGGATTGGTGTGGCGCTGCTCGAGGTGGTGCTGGCGGCGATTTTCAAGGACGGCATTATCCCAGAAGTCTTCTGGATTGTCGGCATCTCGATCCTGGTCGTGACAATTGCAGGCAGCCTGTTTGGCGTGACCATCCCGTTTCTCGCCCGTCAGCTGCGGATTGATCCTGCGACCTTGTCGGCCCCGCTGATCACCTCGGTGATGGATCTCTTGGGCGTGTTTATCTATTTCGGCATCGCCTATATTTTCCTTGCCGATGTCTTGAACGCGGCTGCCTAGGCCATTGGGAACAGGAGATTTTCCAATGGACGCTCATCGCTTCCAGCCTGCAATCAGGCGCAAACGGCGCAAGCTCAACATCGCCGCGCCGCCTGCCACCTGCTGGGTGCCCGAACAGGCGCTGCAGCCTCCGTCGTGTGGTTAACACTCCTTTCGCATATCCTTCTTAAGCCAAATTCACGACTGTTCGTCACAATTCAAAGGGAACCCTTCCGATGAACCGCATGATCCATGCGCGCACCTCTGCTGCGCGTCGCCTGATTGCTGCCTGCCTCGCCAGCAGCGCCCTCGCCAGCCCGGCCCTTGCCGAGGTTGAAGCCGAAGCCCAACCCGAAGATCAGACCCCGCCTGTCAGCGTGCGCGCAGAAGACAATGCGCCGCTGACGCTCGCCGGAACCCGCGCGCAGGAAAACGCCGTGCGGCAGGCAAGCGATGCCTTTGGCACTGTCGTCGGGCGTGAGGCCGTGGGGCTTTACGATGCCGAGCTGGTGCGCGGCTTCTCGCCGCTGCGTGCGGGCAATGTGCGGCTTGACGGGCTCTATTTCGACACTGTGATCGAACCCACGGATCGCACCTCGGGCGCAATCAATATCCTCGTCGGTCCGAGCGCGCTGGGGCAGGTCTTCCCGGCGCCTTCGGGCATTGTCGATTACCAGTTCCGCACGCCCGGAACCGAGCTGGCGGGCAGCACGCTCGTCGGCGTCACCCACTGGGGCGAAGTGCGCGCCGAAGTCGACATGTCGCTGCCTGTCACAGACCGCTTTTCGCTGGGCCTTGGCGGCACGGTGGAGTTCCTGCGCGAAGGCGACGGCCGGGTTGATGACAAGTTCGAAATGTCGGTCAACGGCAATTGGCGCCCGACCGATAATCTGCAACTGCGCCCCTTCATCAGCCTTGCCTACACCCCGTTTGACGATGTGACGCCGATCTACATTCCCGAAGGCGATTTCCTCCCCCCGCGTCTTCCGCGCCGGGCGCGCATCAATCCGCGCTGGTCGTTCCGCGATGATATCGAAATCAACGGCGGTCTGATCACCGACTGGGCGATTGCACCGGGTTGGGATTTCAAGATGGGGGTGTTCAATTCCAGCACCAACAATTTCAACGATGGCGAATTCCTCGTTGAAAATGTCCGCCCCGATGCCACCGGCGAAAACATCATCATCCGCGATCCCAGCCTGTTCTTTACCTCGCTGAGCGGTGAGGCGCGGCTGTCCCGCACCATTCTGGATGGCGAGCGCACGCACAAATTCGTGTTCAACTTCCGCGGGCGCGATGCGCTGCGGCGTTTTGACGGCTCGGACGAGATCAATCTCGGCCGCCGCAACATCTTTGAACAGATCCGCGATCCCGCACCGCTCAATTTCGATTTCGATTTCCAGCAGCTTGATTTTGTGCGCCAGTGGTTCACCGGCCTCACCTATCTGGGCCGCTGGGAAGGCGTGGGCGAGATCACCGCTGGCATCCAATACACCAATTTCAACAAGCGCATCGGCTTCATCAACGAAGAACCTGATCGCATCAACGTGGACCGCGTGCTCTACAATGTGAACGCCGCCTTCGAGATCACGCCGCGCCTCGCGCTTTATGGCAGCTATATCACGGGGCTTGAGGAAAGCGGGATTGCGCCGGGCAATGCGGTCAATCGCAACGAGGCTCTGCCCGCGATCCCCACCACCCAGATCGATGCGGGCCTGCGCTGGAAACTGACCGATGATTTGAGCCTGATTGCCGGTGTCTTCCAGATCACCAGCCCCAATTTCACGCTCGATCCCGATGATGTCTTCCGCGAGCTGGGCGAATTGCGCAATCGCGGGATTGAAATGTCGCTGTCGGGCATGGTGACCAAGGAACTCGCGGTCAATCTCGGCGTGCTGCTGCTTGATCCCGAAGTGCGCGGGGAAGCGGTCGAACTGGGGCTGGTTGGCCCGCGTGCGGTGTTTGGCATTGCCCGCCGGGTCGAGGCCGCGTTCGATTGGCGCCCGCCCTTCCTTGAAGGCTTCTCTTTCGATCTTAACTTCTCGCATCGCTCGCCCGAAATGGCCTCGCCCAACAATCTGGTCGAAATCCCGACCCGCAATCTGGTGGACCTTGGCGGACGGCATTTCTTCAAGATCGGCAAATCCGATGCCATGCTGCGCGTGCAGGTGGAAAACCTGTTCGACAAGCAAGGCTTCGAACTGGTCGATGCCAATGCCTTCCAATTGTTGTGGGGCCGCCGGGTGCTCGCCTATCTGACGATCGACTTCTAGAACCTCGGGTTGACCTTGCGCAGAGCAAGTCTGTCATGGAAAGGGACCTGCGATGTTTGAAACGTGGGATATCGCGCTAAACCTGTTCATGGCAGTCCTGCTGGGCGGCGCCGTTGGTTTTGAACGCCAATGGCGCCAACGCCTTGCAGGCCTGCGCACCAACACTCTGGTCGCGCTGGGTGCGGCCAGTTTTGTGGTCTTTGCCGATCTGTTCGGTGATGCCGATGCCAGCCCGACGCGGGTGGCAGCCCAGGTGGTGTCGGGCATCGGCTTTCTGGGCGCAGGGATCATCTTTCGCGAAGGCGCCAATGTGCGCGGGCTCAACACGGCGGCAACGCTGTGGTGTTCCGCGGCGGTTGGCGTGTTTGCCGGCCACGGCGCGTTTGTTCCGGCAGCGATGGTTGCAGGGTTGGTGATCGCGGTGAACACGCTGCTGCGCCCCGTCACCCGCCTTATCAATCGCCAGCCTGCCACCGATAGCGAGGCAGATCCGGTTTTTCTGGTGACAGTGGTGTGCCGAGCCGAATCCGAAGCCCATGTGCGCGCTTTGATGTTGCAGGGCTTTTCGGGCGGGGGCTTAAGGCTACGGCGGCTCGACAGCGAGGACATCGCGGACAGCAACCGTGTCGAAGTCGAGGCCGAAGTCATGGCGCAAGCAGGAACCGGCGATACCGAACTCGAAGCGATCACCGGGCGCCTGTCGCTCGAACAGGCCGTTACTGCGGCACGCTGGCGGCGGATTGAGGAACGCAGCGACGATTGAGCCAGATTCATAGACCGGCTCGGTCGTCATACTGATCTTTCCGGATCAGGCGCTTTTCTGCTCGACAGGGTCATTATCCTTGCGCAAGGAAGCATCATGCCCACCCGTCGATGGACTTCCTACGCCTTGCTTGCCTATGCCCGATTGGGCCGGCTCAAAGCCTGTGCGCTGATGCTGGGCGCTGGCTTATGCGTTCCGGTCGCGGCGCAGGAACAGGTGGGCGCAGGGCTCAATATTGAGGCTGACCTTACCGTCGATACTGACACGCGGTTGCAGCGCGCCATTGATCCCGATGCGCCCGAAGCGCTCGCCACAGCGCCCAGTGATCCGCAGGCTGCCTCCACCAATGCACGCAGCATTTTCCTGCGCGAGGAGTTTGATCGTTTCGCCCCTCGCAACGCGCTCGATATGGCGCGTCAGGTGCCCGGTTTTACCATTCGCGGCGGCAGCGGTGCGCGCGGGCTCGGACAGGCCGATGCCAATGTGCTGATCAATGGCAGGCGCATCTCCGGCAAGGCAAATGGCCCGGTCGAGGCCTTGCAACGCATCATCTCTGATGACGTGGTGCGGCTCGAACTGGTGGACGGAGCAAGTCTGGATATTGGCGGGCTGAGCGGACAGGTGCTTAATGTCATCACCGCCTCCAGTGGCCGCATCACCGGGCAATTTCGGGCCGCCCCCCAGTTCCGCACCCGCGGCACGCCTGCGCGCCTGCTGGATGGGAGCGTCGGAATTGCCGGCGGCGGGGCCAAGGACGAATGGAACCTCGCCCTGCGCAACAATTCATCGCGGCTCGGCAATGATGGGCCAGCGGTGCTCACCAATGGCGCGGGCGAGGTGTTTGAACTGCGCGACGACAAGGCCAATTTCAACACCGACCGGATGAGCCTTGGCGGCACTTTCACGCGCGCGGCTGACAATGGCAATGTGCTCAATCTGACAGGCGAGGTGTTCGGCACAATCTACCGTGAGACGGAAATCTCGCTGCAAGACAATCTCGTTGTCCCGATCCAGCGCGAACGGCTCTTGCAAATCAGCCGCGACCAGAAAGGCTTTGAACTGGGCGGCGATTATGAATTTGCAGCTGGCCCCGGACGGCTCAAACTGATCGGGTTACACCGGCTGGAAGGCCAGCCGCAAACGACGCGCACGCAAACGCGGTTTCTCGATGATCGCCCGCTCGCCGGATCAGAATTTCGCCGCGACATCCAGCAGGGCGAAAGCATTTTTCGCTCTGAATACACTTTCCCGGCTCTGGGTGGCAGCTTTGTGGCGGCCATGGAAGGCGCGCTCAATTTCCTCGATATTGATGCCGATCTTCTGGTGCGCGATGCCGCTGGCCTGTTGCAACCCGCCGTGCTTGCAGGGGCAAGCGCACGCGTGGACGAAGAACGCGCCGATGCGGGCCTCACCTACAGCCGCGCATTGGCACCCGCCTTGCAATTTCAGGCCTCGCTCGGCGGCGAGTTTTCGCGGCTCAGCCAATCGGGCCCGTTCGGCCTGACGCGCGAATTTGTGCGGCCTAAGGGGTTTGTCGCGCTCGACTGGAAAGCGGCGCGCACGCTCAATCTGGCAGGGCGGATCGAACGCAATGTCGGCCAGCTCAATTTCTTTGATTTTATTGCCCGGGTCGATCTGGATCTGGGCCGCGCCGATGGATCAAACGCCAATCTCGTGCCCCCGCAAAGCTGGATCTATGAGTTGGAAACGAGCCTGCGCCTTGGCGCGTTTGGCAACGCCAATCTGCGCGGCTTTTACGAGGATATTGCCGATATTGTTGATCAGATCCCGCTGGCAGACGGCGGGCAGGCTGTGGGCAATATCGCAGCCGCGCGGCGTTACGGGGTAAACGGCGATGTCACGCTGCTTTCCGATGGTTTTGGCTGGAATGGCACGCGGGTTGATCTGCGCTTTGCTTTCCGGGGTAGCGAAGTGGCTGATCCGCTTCTGGGAAATCCACGCGAATTGTCGGGCAATGAAACGATCAATCTTCGCGGCAATATGCGCCATGATTTTGCGGGCAAGGTGTGGGCGTTGGGCGGTGGGTTCGACTGGCAGGAATTCGCGCCGCAAGTGCGCCTGGATGAAATTTCGCTGCGCAGCTACAGTTTTGGCATGGCGTCGGCCTTTGTCGAGAACAAGAACGTGGCCGGCATGACAATCCGCGGTTCAATCGCCAATCTGCTTGATCGCACCAACTTCTTCGATCGTACAGTGTTTGCTGATCGCTTGAACGGCGTGGTGAGTTTTGCGGAAAGCCGCGCACGGCGGTTTGGCACGATCTTCACGCTGGAAATCGAAGGTTCGTTCTGAGGGTTTACGGCAGCGCGCGCGCTGCCTAAGCGGGCGGCGGAGAGGAACCTAATCATGGCTGAAGCCCGCGCCCTGCCCCGCATGAAATCCTGGCTGTTTGCCCCCGGCGACAGTGAAAAGAAGCTCGCCAAGGCGATCGCGAGCGAGGCGGATATTGCGCTGCTTGATCTCGAAGATTCGGTCGCACCTGAGAACAAGCCCGCTGCGCGTATGTTGGTGGCCCAAACCCTCGCCCAGCATGAAAACCGCGCAAGGCTGTGGGTGCGGATCAATCCGCTGACGACGGCAGACGCAATCGCCGATCTTGCCGCGATCATGCCATCGGCCCCCGGCGGGGTGTTCCTGCCCAAGGCCGAGGGGGCCGCCGATATCTCGCGCCTGCACCACTACCTCACCGCCTTCGAAGCGGCTTTCGGGCTTGCTCAGGGCAGCACTCTGATCGCAGCGCTGGTGACGGAAACGGCGGCGGCCATGTTCCGGACGGGAGAATATGCGGGCGACTATCCGGGGCGCGAGCGCTTGGCGGCGATAAGTTGGGGCGCAGAGGATTTGTCATCCGCTTTGGGCGCAAGCGAACAACGCGGGCCAGATGGCGAATATTCGCACACCTACGAAATGGCACGCAGCCTGTGCCTGATTGGCGCGAGCGCCGCAGGGGTCGCAGCAATTGAAACCGTGCAGCCTGAGTTTCGCAATCTGGAGGCGCTGGAAAAGCGCGCTCGGCGGGTGCGGGCACAAGGCTTTGCCGGAATGCTGGCGATCCATCCAGCCCAAGTTGCCCCCATCAACGCCGCCTTTACTCCCAACGAGGAGGAGCTCGCCCACGCCCGCGCGATCGTTCAGGCCTTTGCCGATAATCCCGGCGCAGGGACGATTGGATTGAACGGCGCGATGATTGATCGCCCCCATCTGGTTTTAGCACAGCGGCTGCTTGCACAAGCCGAATACGGCTAAATCGCTTTCCTACTTTATCCATATAGGTGATTTTGGGCACGACTCGTACCCAAGGAGCCGTGCGCCAATGCCCATTCTCAACACCCTTCTCGGCCCGATTTCCTCGATCCTCGACAAGGTTATCCCCGATAAAGCCGCGCGCGAACGCGCCAAGCTCGAACTCATCACCTTGGAAGGCACGCAGGAAATGCGCATGATCGAGGCGCAATTGCAGGCGATTGTAGCCGAGGCAAATTCACAAGACCCCTGGACCAGTCGGGCGCGGCCCTCTTTTCTTTATGTGATGTATGCGATGATCCTGTTTTCGCTGCCGATGGGCGTGCTGTCGGCCTTCCGCCCCGACATGGCGCGTGAAATTGGCGAGGGCATCAATCATTATCTCAATGGCCTTCCCGAAGCGCTCTATGCGCTGTTCGGTACGGGTTACCTCGGCTACACCGCCGCGCGCCAGTGGGGCAAGGTCAAGGGCGTGGATCGCTAGTGGATTGATTCTGACGTTGCGCTCCCGAAAGCTCGGCTAGGGTTCGCTCGTTAATCCGCTCTTATAAAACAATTTTCTTGACAGCAGACCCCGC
>MEDW01000071.1 GCA_001724215.1 Erythrobacter sp. SCN 62-14
CCGGCCACCATATCCACTTGGCATCATTGGTGGCCGGGCGGGGAGGCGGGGTGGGAGGTATGAGCGAAGCTCAACGAGCTTGAGTATAAAAGGCAGCACAAAGCTTTCTGAACGATGACTGCTCGATTCAGCCTAGCGCCAGTGCAGCTCAGGCAGCTTGACGATGCTGATGATCGGGGGACAGGACAATGCGCCTTACACTTGCCTCAACCGCCATGCTGCTCGCCGCTGCGAGCGCTGCTGTGTCTGCTGCCCCGGCTGCGGCACAAACGCTTTCGAGTGGGGACTACGCCCAGTGCGCGGTCTATCGCGACGGGCGTTTTCAGGGGCATGACAGCGTGTGCCTTGAACGAAAGCGCAGCCAGATTGCGCGGATGCAGGATCGTCGGGCGCGCTCGGGCGCTTGGGCTGCTGCGCCGGTCGCCAACACCTGGGGATCATCGCCCTGCCCGCCTTTTGCCAATGGCGGGCGCGGCTTCAGCTACACCGTCAATGATGATCTGAGTTTTCCGGGCTATGCGGCGGCCTTTGATGATGTGAGGAACGGGCGGCCCTGCATGCCTTCGCCCAATATCCAGCTTCGCGGCGTGCCTTAATCTCTGAAGACGACAGTCCTGTTGCCGTTCATAAGCACGCGCTCCTCGGCGAACAGGCGCACCGCTTCGGCCAGCACCCGGCGTTCAATGTCGCGGCCCTTGCGCACCAGATCGGCCGGGGAATCAGCGTGGCTGATGCGTTCGACATCCTGATGGATGATCGGGCCTTCATCGAGGTCTTGCGTCACGAAATGGGCGGTGGCGCCAATGATCTTGACGCCTCGTTCGTGGGCCTGATGGTAGGGACGTGCGCCCTTGAAACCGGGCAGGAAGGAATGATGGATGTTGATGCAGCGCCCGGCAAAATGGGCGGATTGTTCATCCGAGAAAACCTGCATGTAACGCGCCAGCACCACCAGTTCGGCATCCAGTTCCTCGGCCAGAACGCGCAAGGTCGCCTCAGCGGCAGGCTTGGTATCGGGCGTCACCGGAATGTGGCGGAACGGGATGTCGCCAATATCCCCATGGATCGCGGCCTCGCGCGGGTGATTGGAAACGATCGCGACCGGCGCAATGTTGAGCTCTCCCGTGCGCCAGCGATACAACAGGTCGACCAGACAGTGGTCGAATTTGCTCACCATGATGATGGTGCGGCGCGGGCGGTTTTGCGCGGTGAACTTCCATTCCATCTCATGGGCGCTGGCAAGGCTGGCGAATTCGCCGCGCAGCGCCTCGGATGTCGAGCCATCGGGATCAAAGACAACCCGCATGAAGAAGCGGTCGCTGCCGCCGCTTTCTGCCCGATCGTTGAATTGCTGCGCATCAAGGATGTTGCAGCTGCGTTCATAGAGGAACCCCGTTACCCGCGCGGTGATACCGGGCCGATCAGGACAAGCGAGAGTAAGGAGCAGCGGAGCAGCCATATCAACGGGTCAAGGCTGCTTCGCATTGTGTCATCAATTCGGTGATGATCGCCGACACGGGTTCTTCGCACCTGACCATGCCAACCGATTGTCCGGCCATCACGCTGCCGCTTTCAACGTCGCCATCGATCACCGCACGGCGCAGCGCACCTGCCCAGAAATGTTCAACCTCCAGTTGGGCTGCAGCCATGTCCACGTCCCCTGCATCGAGCTTGGCAGCGATCTCGCGTTGCTTGGCGGTGAACTCCTCGGTTCCCTTGTTCTTGAGCGCGCGCACCGGAATAACCGGCAGGCGCGGGTCCACCTGCACGCTGGCAATCGCATCGCGGGCCGAAGCGCGGAAGAAAGCCTTCTTGAAGTCGGGGTGGGCGATGCTTTCGGTCGCACAGGCAAACCGGGTGCCAAGCTGGACGCCGGCTGCACCCATTTCGAGATAGCTCGCAATCGCCTCGCCCCGACCAATGCCGCCTGCAACAAAAATCAGATGCTCAGCTGCCAGTTCAGGCAGAATTTCCTGCGCCAGCACCGAGGTGGAAACCGGGCCAATATGTCCGCCCGCTTCCATGCCCTCGATCACCAGCGCATCCGCACCCGAACGCAGCAGCTTCTTGGCAAGAGCGAGCGTGGGCGCAAAGCAGATCACCTTGATGCCAGAATCGTCCGCCTTGATCGCCTCGACACTGCCCTTGGGCGGGATGCCGCCTGCCAGCACCACATGGGTCACGCCATGCTTGCGGCAGACCGCGATCAGATCGAACAGCGCCGGGTGCATGGTGATGAGATTGACGCCAAACGGCTTGGCGGTGAGCGCCTTGGTGGCGGCGATTTCAGCGTCGAGCAATTCGGGCGTCATCGCCCCGCAGGCGATCACGCCAAAGCCACCTGCATTGCTGATCGCGGCAACGAGATTGCGTTCCGACACCCAGCTCATCGCGCCGCAAAGGATTGCGGTTTCACAGCCGAGAAATTCCGTGCCGCGCTGCATGAGGGCGGCGGTGTTGGGGTAAGTGCGCATGCCGGATGCCTTTGATGAGGTATGCGCGCGGCCGCAAGCAATTTCGTCAAGGGCGCGCAAGGGGTGTGGCGATCTCCCTAGCAGAGACACACACAGCTGCAATCATGAAGGGTGGAGAGAGCACAGGCGTTGCTTGCAACGGGAGCTTCGCTGCAAATCTGCAATAAAATATAGATATGCATTTCTTATTATTACGTTTTATTGTAATTTTAGTTCATAATACAGACAGAATCACTTGGGTAGAAGGCAAACATCGAGCCGGACAGTTCACCCCTACCCCCTGTTTGCCCCCTGTGGCTGTCCGGTTCGGCCCCGCCCCCGCTTTCCACAAGGACGTACTCATGTTGTCTGCAATTCTCGCCCCTGCCATGGCGCTCACGCTGTCGACTGCCGTGGTTCCCAGTGCCGCCGAAGAAATCGTTCAGGTCCACGTTACGATCAGCGATGTCAACCTTGCCGATCCGCAGGACCGCCAGATCTTGGAGCGCCGCCTTAATTCCGCTGCCTTCAAGGTGTGCGGCCGCACCTTTGGTCGTCAGACCATGGCGCAGGCAATCGAACAGCGCAATTGCCTGGCAATGGCTCGCGCCAGCTATGAAGATCAGGTGCGCCTTGCCTTGGCTGAAGCCGGGGCCTCGCGCGTATCGCTGCGCCAGAACTGATCGAAATCATCAAATAATCCGGGCCGATAATAAGGCACAATGGGTCCGGATAAGGGCCGGCCTACGCATTCAAGCGCAGGTCGGCCCTTCCGCTTTTGAAGCGCCGACAGCATCTTCAGTGATAGATGATGCACAGCCTTGCTGTGACAGCCTTGGCCAGATCAACCGCGCTGTGGGCATCCCGAGCGCGCGCCAGCGCAACGCCCATACGGCGATAAGGGCGCGTAACCGGCTTGCCAAACAGCCGCACCTCCACATCACCCGGCGCCAGAGCAAGCGCCTCGCCTAGTCCCTCGAAGGTAAAACGGCTGGCATCCCTGTCAGCCAGAATCACCGCCGAGGCAGCAGGCTGGGCAGGGATAGTGTCGGGCACTGGCAATCCGAGGATCGCGCGCGCGTGCAGATCAAATTCGCTCAAGGCTTGCGAGGCGAGCGTCACCATGCCGGTATCATGCGGGCGTGGTGAGAGTTCGGAGAAGATCACTTCCTCCCCCCTGACAAAGAACTCGACCCCATAAAGGCCCCAGCCCCGCCCCTCGCCTTGCAAGGCAGTGACAACCCTCGCGGCCATGTCTTGCGCAGCCGCCAAGGCAGCAGCGCTCATCGCGGCAGGCTGCCAGCTTTCGCGATAATCGCCGCGTTCCTGGCGATGGCCGATCGGCGGGCAGAAACTGATGCCGCCAGCATGGCGCACCGTCAGCAGCGTGATCTCATAGTCAAATGCAACAAACTGCTCGACGATCACGCGTGCCCGGTCCCCACGCATATTGGCAACCGCATAGTCCCATGCCGCCGCAAGGCCTTCAGCTCCATCCACCTTGCTCTGCCCCTTGCCCGATGACGACATCACCGGCTTGATCACACAGGGAAAGCCAGTGAATTCAGCCGCAGCACGCACTTCATCAAGGCTCATCGCATAGCGATAGCGCGAAGTCACAAGGCCAAGCTCGCCCGCCGCCAGATCGCGGATCGCATCGCGGTTCATGGTCAATTGCGCCGCGCGGGCAGAGGGCACGATGGCAAAACCCTCCTGCTCCAACTCGCCAAGAACCTCGGTCCGGATTGCCTCAATTTCAGGGATAATCAGATCAGGCCGGTGTTTCTCAACGGCTGCCCGCAGCGCCGCACCATCAAGCATCGCAAACACCTCGCGCGCATCTGCAACCTGCATCGCGGGCGCATCGTCATAGGCATCACAGGCGATCACCCGCGCACCCAGACGCTTGGCAGAAATGGTGAATTCCCGGCCCAGTTCGCCTGAACCGAGCAGCAGAATGGTGGCAATATAGCTCATGCCGTAAGGCTTTAGCCCTGCGCGCGGCGCTGTCCAGTGTCCAACTCGCAAGCTGTCCGCGGCAAGGCACCGCAGCGCACTTGTCCGCCACCTGCCGCGCGCGCTATCACGAGGCCGAGTTCGGTCTCGCGCAAAACCCAGTCGATCGTGCACTCCACCCGCGCCAGCCCCGCGCTGGCCGTCAGCTTGAGCCCTTTGGACGAGCTTGCAGAGGCAAGCGCCCCAAAAGTCGTCACAACATCCTCACACCAGTGAAGCGCCGCTTGCCGGTCGGTTTCTGGCAGAATTACGCCAAACCGCTCGCTATCAAGTCGCGCCACCTCATATCCATCGCAGGCCATCGATTCGAGAAAGCGCGCGAAACCCCATTGCACCTCATCCACCATGCGCTGGCCATAGCGCAAATGAACCGCGCGCATCCCATCAACCGCCAGCACCGCCATCATCTGCCCCCCGCCGCGTGCCAGATGGCGTCCGAGCGATGCGCACAGCGATTGCCGATTGGCCAGGCCGGTCAGCGGATCGGTGAGCGTGCGGGCACGCAGCTCCAATTCGAGATTGCGCAATTGCTGAACCGAACGCAGCAGCCCGACCGCGCCAACCGGTTCGCCTGAAGGCTGGGTCACTGGGCGCAGGCTGAGCGCATACCAGCGGTGGCAGTCAGGACGATGGCGATGGCCTGCAATCTGAGGCACGCTGTTGCAAGCCATGATCGGAAATTCGACCCAGCCAACCATCGGCTGACCGGCGAGCACGCCATTCACTTGTTCTGCGACAAATGCCGCATGCTCGCGCTCTACCAGATCGGTGATGTGGGGCGCGAGCAACACCGAAGAAAAATCCAACCCGATATTTACGCCATTGGCAGAGGTCTGCGCCAGAAAGCCGCGTTCATCGAGCCAGATCACAATATCGTCTGAACTTTCCTCCAATAAGCCATGCAGAATGTTGCTTTCAAACCCACCAAACCCTGTTTCCATTGACGCCAGCCCCCGGGTAATTGAACAGCGGATTCGCAATCAATCAGATAAGCCCGTTAGTCGAATTAGCGATTTAATTTAACAACAGAACAAATTTTTCCGTCATTATTTATCTAATTTCGTAAATCTCGTTAGCTTACTGATATAAAAAACGAATCAACCATCAGGTTTCGTTTACCATATTCAGGCGTGGGGGTAGCGCTATATGTATTGTGCTCATCCGGCATCGTACCCAAGCAGATGCCCTTAAGCGTTTTGGATAGGCACGAGGTCGCGCCGCGCTTACAGCTCAATCATGATCCGCACCGCAGCAGGGGCAAGGTTGAACGCGCCTGCGATGCGGCTGCGGCATTCATCAATTAATGCGCCGGCCTCGGCGCCGGCTGCGCTCACTTCGATGAGCTCGTCCGGGTTGACACCGAGTGCGGCGGCAATCGGTTCGAGCCGTTCGGGCAAGGGACGGGCCTTGCCCTTCTCCCACGCCCAGACGGTCGGCTTGCTCACGCCGAGCGCATCGGCAACATCAGCAAGCGTCAACCCGCGCTCACGGCGCAGACGATTGAGTTTGCTGCCAAAGCTGGGGCCAAGCGTGTCTGTACCTGCACCAAAATCAGCACCGCCTGCGCCCGGCGGCGCTGGGGCGCGCAATTGCGCAGCGGCAAGCGCTGCATCGCCGATCGCCTGTTCAAAGGCGCAGCCATAAAGCCGTTCGGAACGCCACACGATCAGGGCATCCACCGCGCCTGCTTCAGGCAGATCAATCGTCAGTTGATCGCCCACTTCGAGTTCAAGCGCGGTTTCGAGCAAAAGCCCCGCCGCCGAGATATTGTGCACCGTGACATTGGCTTCTGCGCCACCGGCAAGGCGTCCGCTCGTCGCCAGCATCAAGGCCCGGCGCGGAGTGGTGCGCTGGCCTTCGGAAGATTGAAGATGGGCCTTGATAGCCATGGTCTGCGCCCTTTGCCTGCATGTGGGGGTTGCCCAACCCTCAGCCTGCAAAGGTAAATACGGCGTCACCAGAGGTGGTTAACTTCGCCCAAATGCGCGCTCTTTCAGCTAACTTGACACAATTGCGCGCATTAAGCCGCTTACGCAGCCCCAATCCGATCAGTCCGCCGCATCGAGGCCATAGGCCGTGTGCAGCACACGCACGGCGAGTTCGGTCTCGTCCTCGTCGATCATCACACTGACCTTGATTTCCGACGTGCTGATCGCCTGAATATTGATGCCCCGATCCGACAGCGCGCGGAACATCGTGCTGGCCACGCCCGCATGGCTTTTCATGCCGACGCCGACAACGCTGATCTTGGCGATCTTGCTGTCGGTGATGATGCGGTTGAAGCCGATCTCACCGCGGCGATCCTCTAACAAAGCCTGCGCGCGCGCCAGATCAGCTTGCGGCACGGTAAAAGTCACGTCGGTCTCACCCTTGTCGCGCCCGACGTTCTGGATGATCATGTCGACATTGATGCTGGCAGCGGCGAGCGGTTCAAAGATATTGGCCACTGCGCCCGGCCGGTCAGGCACGCGGGTAAGGATGACCTTGGCCTCATTCTTGTCGTGCGCGATTCCGGTTACAAGCTGGCGTTCCATCAGGCCATTCTCCACCAATTCATCCATTTCTTCATCCGAGACGATCATGGTCCCGGGCAGATCATCGGCAGGCGGTGCGCCCTCGCCGATAAAGCTTGAAAGCACCTGCACACGCACGCCTTCCTTCATCGCAAGGCCCACGCTGCGCGTTTGCAGCACCTTGGCGCCCACAGAAGCGAGTTCGAGCATTTCCTCGTAAGTCACCGCTTTTTGCTTCTTAGCCTTGGCGACGATGCGCGGATCGGTGGTGTAGACGCCGTCGACATCGGTGTAGATGTCGCAGCGATCCGCCTTCACCGCGGCGGCCACGGCAACTGCCGAAGTGTCAGATCCGCCGCGGCCCAGAGTGGTGACGCGGCCTTCTTCGGAAATGCCCTGAAAGCCGGGTATCACCGCAATCTCGCCCGCTTCCAAGGCTGCAAGCAGTTCGGGCGCGTCGATTTCATCGATTCGCGCCTTGGCGTGGGCCTCGATCGTCTTGATCGGAACTTGCCAACCGAGCCAGCTCCTCGCCTTGCAACCCAACGCTTGCAGGGTGAGAGCCAAAAGCCCGCTTGTTACTTGTTCGCCGCTGGCGACCACCACATCATATTCCGCCGGATCATACATCGGATTGGCTTCGCGGCAGAAATTGACGAGCCTGTCGGTTTCGCCCGCCATCGCGCTGACCACGACGACCACCTGATCGCGCGTGCCATCAGGCTTGGGCGCGGCCTGCGCGCGCACAATATTGGCAACGCGCCGGATGCGTTCCGTGCCTGCCATCGACGTGCCGCCAAATTTCATCACTATTCGGGCCAAGGTGCCAATGCTCCCGCTGGTGAGTTGTCGTGCGCGCTGTTAGTGTGAGCGCATGGATAAGGCAAACGTAACAAGCGTAACCATCCGTCCTGAAGAAGCGGAGTTCTTCTCCGGCCTTGCGCGGGACTGGTGGAATCCCAAAGGCCCGATGGCCAGCTTGCATCAGGTGAACCCTGTGCGCATGGCGTTTATCAGGGACGCGATTGATGCCCATTGGCCGGATGCGGCACGTTCGGGGAAGCCTCTGGCAGGCAAGGCCGCGCTCGATATTGGCTGCGGCGCGGGGCTGGTGTGCGAGCCTTTGGCCCGGCTCGGCGCCGAGGTGACGGGGGTGGATGCCTCGGCCGAAAACATCGCGTCAGCCAGCGCCCATGCCGAAGGCGTCGGCCTTGATATCCGCTATATGGCGGGCGAAGTCGGCGGGCTCGATATCGGCACTTTTGATCTGGTCACTTGCGTTGAGGTGATCGAACACGTTGCGGACAAGCGCGCTTTCCTCAAGGACGTTGCTGCGCGTCTTGCCCCTGATGCCCTGCTGGTGATGTCCACTCCCAACCGCACCGCAGCGTCACGCGTGCTGCTGGTGGGGGCTGCCGAAGCGGTCGGCTATGTCCCCAAGGGCACGCACCACTGGAGCGATTTTGTCACGCCCGAGGAACTCGCCGAATTGCTGGGTGAAGTCGGCCTTGAAGTCACCGCGCAGCGCGGCATCGCCTGGCGACCGGGCAAGGGGCTGCACCTGTCCGATGATCTGTCGCTGAATTACATCCTGAGCGCACAGCGGGCCTAGCGCATTTTCCGATCAGCCGGATCGGGACAATGCGATAAGCCCGCGCGGCGCCTGAGCGCCCGCTTTTCCGGTCGCGTCAGCTTGACCGGAAAAACGCCCTAACGCCCCTGCGCCTCAGCGCGGATGGCGACCAATTCCTTGACGTTATCGGTAAACAGCCCGTCCGCCCCGCTGGCAAGGGCAGCGCGGAACAGCGCCTGATAATTGCCCGCATCCGCCGGGCCACCTGCGCTTTGCAGCGCAGCCGGCAGAAAGCCGTTTTCCTTGCGCAAAGTCCACGGGTGCACCTTGAGCCCCGCCGCATGGGCATCGCGCACCAGCGCGGTGGGCTGCATGGTCGCAGGGTCCAGCACATGGCCCAGCCACGGCCCGATCCCGTCTGCATATTTCGCAACCTCGGCAAGACCCGAAGGCGTCATCATATCGGCCCAGCGCAGGCGCGGTTCATCAAAGGGGCCACCTTCCGACGAAATCAGCAGAATCAGCGGGACTTTCACCTGCCCCTTCAACCGTTGCAGCGGCGTCACTTCGAAAATCTGGATGAAGACGCGCGCATCTTCGCGATCCAGATCAAGCCGTCGCAATTCGCGCACCATCAGATCGACCATGTCGATGCGCTCTTGCTGGAGCATCAGCGTGGGGTGCTTCAATTCGGGATAGATGCCGATTCTTCGCCCGGTGGCGGCTTCTTTGGCGCGCACCAGCTTCACAATCTCCTCAAAGGTCGCAATCTGATAGAGCCCATCAAAACGGGCGCTGGCGGGCCGCACGCTCGGCACGCGTTCGCGGGCGCGCAGGGTGCGAAGCTCGGCCAGAGTGAAATCTTCGGAAAACCAGCCTGCCACCTGCTGGCCTTCTACCATCTTGGTGAGGCGGCGGTCCTCGAATTCGGGGCGGCTGGCGACATCGGTGGTGCCGGACAATTCATTTTCGTGGCGCGCAACCAGCTGCAGATCCTTGGTCACCACCAGATCGGGCTCGATATAATCGGCGCCCTGATCGATCGCGAGTTCATAGGCAGCCAGCGTGTGTTCGGGCCGTTCGGCGCTGGCGCCGCGATGCGCGATGATGATGGGCGTATTCTCCGCCGCCTGCCCCGCTGCCGGAACAGCTGCGCCCAGCAGCACGGCTGCGATTATCCCGAACCTTATCATACCAACGCTCCTATTGCCGCGCGCGCCGCCTCGATGCGCACCTCACCCTCGCCGGAAATGCGCACAAACGGCACGCCGGCATCTTCGAGCACTTGGGCGACGATCCTTGCAAATCTGTGACGATCATCCGCCTTTGCAAAAAAGCGCGTGCCATCGGCCACCCACGGCAGATCGGGTTCGAGCAGCAGATAGAGATCGGCCTTGGGCGCGGCCATCAATTCCGCTGGCCGCTCCTCCAGCAGAATTTCACACCAAGCCGCCGTCATCAGCGCGTCGGTGTCAATCAACAGCAGCGGCCCTGCCCATTCCTCGGCAGCGGCAATCATCGCGGTTTGCGCACGCCCGATCAGCAGCAGATCATCGCGAGTGAGCGGGCCTTTATGCACCTCGCAGTGGCTGCGGCCATATTCGCCCACGGTGATCGCGCCGCTCTCTGCGGCAATCGCCTTGGCAAGTGTGGTCTTGCCGGTGCTTTCCGCGCCATGCAGGCACACCCGGCGGCGGTAATGGGCTTGCACAGGCGGCGGCAGATAGCGCCAATGCCCCGCCGGATCGGCGCGCACCGCATCGCTGACAAGGCCCCAAAGCGGATCATGCGCCATGCCCAGCACTCGCCCGCCCAGCGGCACAAACAACGCGCCCAGCGCCTCGGCCAAGGGCGCGGCGAAGCCATCGCCTGCGAAGAGGTAATCGATGGGCTCTGGATGAAGGGCGGTGATGGTGTCGGCAGCCCCGGCGCCATCCGGCACAGGCCCGCCATGCCCAACGATGCGGCAATCGGGTAGCAAGGCTTGCATCCATTGCAGCCGCACGCCGCCCGCAATCGGATCATCCGGCAGCCAGCACACCAAAATGGTCAGTTCATCCACCAGCGCGCGCGCCGCTCGGATCAACGCCAGATGCGCAGCGTGGGGCGGCATAAACCGGCCCGTTATCAACCCCCGCCGCATCACGCCGCCACCGCCTCACCGCTGCGGGCCGCGCGCGCCCAAGCGACCAGACCAGCAATCGCAAAGCCCAGAAACACCGCATAAAGCGCCGCGGTGAGATAAAGCTCGCGGTTCCAATAGACGCCAATCGCCAGCACATCGACCGCGATCCACACAGCCCAGTTTTCCACCCGCCGCAATGCCAGCAGGATCTGCGCCACCACGCTTGCCCCGGCAATCGTCGCATCGGCATAGGGCAAAGCCGCATCGGTAAACCGCGCCATCGCCCAGCCCAGCGACAGCGAGGCTGCTGCCACCATGGCCAGCGCCGCACCGCGCGCCCGCGCGCTCATAAAATGCACGCGCACCATCTCGGCAAGCCCCCCGGCGCGCGCCCACAGCCACCAGCCCCAGCCCTGCACGATAAAGAAAAACACCTGCAAAGCCGCCTCGCCATACAGCCGCGCCTCGCGAAAGATCACGAAATAAAGCGCCACCATCGCCATGCCAAAAGGGTAATTCCAGATGCTGCGCCGCACGAGCAAGGCGATGTTCGCCAGCCCCAGCGCGACCGCAATCATTTCCAGCGTGCTCAAGGAAACTGCCCGTTCAGCCGAGCGCCGCTGTCCATTCGTCAGGCACAAAGCCGACCAGCACGCCACCGGGATGTTCCACAATCGGGCGCTTGATCACCGAGGGATGCTCCATAAGCAGCGCGGGCGCCGTTTCCGGGCGCGAGGCACGCGCCTTGTCGGCCTCGGACAGCTTGCGATAGGTCGTGCCCTTGCGGTTCACCACCACATCAAGGCCAGCCGCTGCAATCCATGCCGCAAGCTTTTCCGGATCAGCGCCTTCCTTCTTGTAATCGTGAAAGGTGTAATCACGGCCTTGGCCCTCAAGCCACACGCGGGCCTTTTTCACCGTGTCGCAGTTGGGGATGCCGTATAGATCTAGCTTGGGCATTGATGTTCCTGATGATTTTTCGAGCGGACTCAAAGTCTGATCGCCTATGCCACAAAATCGCGGCGGCTTGGCCATGGATTTCGAAAAAAGCTGATGGGGTGGACGCCCCCCGACGGCATCGATGTGCCATAGTGGAGGTGTTGTAACACCACTGAGGGAGGCGTCCGTGTCGAAGGTTATC
>MEDW01000072.1 GCA_001724215.1 Erythrobacter sp. SCN 62-14
GGGCGAGCACCTGGAAGCTGCGCCAGTGTCTCAGCCAGTGGGACGATTGGCCTTGCCGCACAAGACATCGTTTCCAGCGCTTGCCAGCGCGGCTTCTCCTCGCTAACAGGCCGCTCTCACAGGCGCCCCTGTGGTGGAATTGGTAGACGCGCTCGACTCAAAATCGAGTTCCTAACGGAGTGCCCGTTCGAGTCGGGCCAGGGGCACCATCCTCGCTCGTGCCGATCGCGGCTTGGCAGTTCCGGCGAAGCGGCCTCGCAGGCGAAAGACCGAGTCCATAAACCGCTTGTGTTTGCACGCGAGCTTTGGGAAACCCGGCCCACAGGGACCATGCTCGAAGCGCCATCCTATCATGCAGCGGCCGCCATGGCTGTCACTGTCGCAATGTTCATCGCCTTTGCGCGGGGGCGCGCGCCGGTCGAGATTATCTCGCTTATCACGATCGCGGTCATCGGGGTCGGGCTCTATTTCTTCCCGCTCGAAGGGGCTAAGCCGACCGATGGCCTTGCGCTGGCTTTCAGCGGGTTTGGCCATCAGGCACTGATCACGATTTGCGCGCTGATGATTCTCGGACGAGGGTTGGTCGTCACTGGAGCGCTTGAACCTTTTGCCCGGCTGCTTGAGACAATCTTTCGGGCCAATGCGCGTGCTGGCCTCTTGTTTGCGATCATGATCGCCTACTTCCTGTCGATGTTCGTCAACGACACCCCGGTGATGGTGCTGCTCATTCCCATTCTGGTGGCGCTGGCCGGCAAGGGTGTGGCAGCCTCATCGCGCACGCTGATGCCGGTGAATTCGGCGGTTCTGATCGGCGGCATGTCCACCACCATCGGCACATCGACGAACATTCTGGTGGTCACCATCGCGGCCGATCTCGGGATGCGGCAGTTTGGCGTGTTCGATTTCACGCCGATTGTGCTGCTCGCCGGAATCGTCGCCATTCCGTACCTGTGGCTGGTGATGCCGCGCTTGTTGCGCGACAATTCGGTAGCGACCGAGCAGAGCAAGCGGCTTTTTCACACCTATCTGAGGGTTGGCACCAATTCGGTTCTCGCAGGCGCCGAATTGACATCTGTGCGCAGCAAGCTGCCCGAGGGAATCACCTTTCTGGATGTCCCACAAGGTCAATTGCAGCCCCAGCAACGCCTGCTGATTTCCGGCACGCACGAAGCGCTCGAAGATGCCGCGCGTGCGCTCAAAGGCGATCTGGCGCCGAGCTGGGTGATTGATCGCATCCGCCGTCTCTCTGCCGCTCAGGGCGAGGATATCGTCGCTGTTGAAATGACGGTCACTTCCGATTCGCGGCTCATCACCCGCACGCTCGCCAGTTCGGGAATCGCTGATCTCTACAGCGTCGCGGTGCTCGGCATTCACCGGCCCGAACGCCTCTTGGGCGAACGCGACACCTACACCGAAGCGGGCGATCTTCGCATTCTTGAAGGCGATGTGCTGCTCGTGATGGGCCTTGAGGAAGACCTCAACAATTTCGCGCGTAACGATGGGCTCCTGCGACTGGAAGGCGCCCGCGAATTGCCGCGCCGTTCCAAGGCTGCGCTGGCAGGCGCAATCATGCTGGGCGCGATTTCCACCGCATCGGTGGGCCTACCTTGGTTTGATGCAGGTGGCTTTGCGCCGATCAAGCTGCCAATCGCCATTTCCGCACTGGCGGGCGCAATTGCCATGTTCCTGACCGGCTGTGTCAAGTTTGATCGGGTGGGCCGGGCGCTTTCGGCCAAGGTGATTGTGCTAATTGCCGCCAGCATCGCGATCGGCCGCCTGATCGATGCAAGCGGCGCTGCTGAATGGCTGGGGCAGGGCCTTTCGCTTGGACTTGCCTATCTCCCGCCTGCGCTGGTGCTGGCAGCGATTATGTTGTTTGTAACCTTTGTCACCAATTTCGCCTCAAACGCGTCAGCCGCCACCATCGGTACCCCGATCGCCTATAGCATTGCCAATCAACTTGGTTTGCCGCCCGAACCGATGGTGCTGGCAGTGCTGTTTGGCTGCAACCTGTGTTACGCAACGCCGATCGCCTATCAGACCAACATGCTGATCATGTCCGAAGGCGGCTATGAGTTCGGCGATTACCTTCGCGCCGGTCTTCCGCTGGTCGGCCTGATGGTGACCACACTCTCGGTGCTGCTGGTGCTGTGGTATGGGCTTTAGATAGGCTTCCGGGGCGGACGGTTTCCTAATCGGTTGAAGCTTTGTTATGCTGCTTCGGTGACACGCGCATAAACTGTGCTCACACACACCACAGCGCGCGCGCAGGGTCAGGATTTTTGACGCCAAGACAATGTCTCAAGTGTCTCAATTTTTTGCTTTCGAGGGGGAAATCTGAATATGACTATCCGGGCATTCTGGGCAGGAGCAAGCGCGCTGGCGCTGCTGATGGCCGCTCCGGCCAGAGCTGATGACCTGCGCGACGAGGTTGCAGCAGCGATGCCCGCCCTGATCGAGCTTTATCGGGATCTTCACGCCAATCCGGAACTGAGTTTCCAGGAATTTGAAACCGCCGCCAAACTCGCCGCTCGTGCGCGCGCCTTGGGTTTTGAAGTCACAGAAGGCGTTGGTAAGACCGGTGTGGTGGCCGTGATGAAGAATGGCGAGGGGCCAGTGGTGATGCTGCGCGCGGATATGGACGGCCTGCCGGTGGTGGAACAAACCGGGCTGCCCTATGCTTCCACTCGCCGCGCGGTGCCTGCGAGCGGGGTGGAAACCGGAGTCATGCACGCCTGCGGCCATGATACCCACATGGCCGCATGGATCGGCACTGCGCAGCTTATGGCCGCGCGGCGCGATCAGTGGCAAGGCACGCTGGTGATGATCCTGCAGCCCGCCGAGGAAATCGGCGAGGGTGCGCTCGCGATGCTCGAAGACGGCCTCTACACCCGCTTTCCCAAGCCGGATTATGTGCTCGCCTTCCATGATGCAGCGCAGGCCCCTGCGGGCATGATCGGCTATTCCAAAGGCTTTGCGCTTGCCAATGTCGACAGCGTCGATGTGGTGGTGCCGGGGATCGGCGGACACGGCGCATACCCCCACACCACCAAGGATCCGGTGGTGATCGCAGCGAGCATTGTGACGCGGTTGCAAACTCTGGTCAGCCGCGAACTCAATCCGCTTGATCCGGCGGTGGTAACAGTGGGGAGCTTTCAGGCAGGCTCGAAACACAACATCATCTCGGACGAAGCGCGGCTTCAGATCACGGTGCGTTCCTACGCCGATGAAACGCGCGATCACTTGCTCAAGGGCATTGAACGCATCGCGCGGGGCGAGGCGATTGCAGCCGGGATGCCCGATGACAAGCTGCCCCGTGTGACGGTGCAGGTTCCCTATACGCCTGCCACCTACAACACGCCCGATTTCACCGATCAGGTGATGGCGGGGCTGAAAACGCGCTTTGACGGACGCGTGTTCGAAGTGCCAAGCGTGATGGGAGGCGAGGATTTCGGCCAGTTCTTGCGGGCCGATCCTGACAACATCAAATCGCTGATTTTCTGGGTCGGCGGCGCGCCGATGGCCGATTGGGAACGCGCACAAAAGGGCGAGATCGAATTGCCATCGCTCCATTCGCCCTTCTGGGCGCCCGATGCGCCGGTGGTGATTGCCACCGCGACCGAGGCGCTGGTGGCCGCGACACTTGAACTGATGCCGAAGAGCGGGGGGTAGGGGATCTTTCTCCCCTCACCATTGGGGAGGGCAGAGGTGGGGCCAATGAGGCTCTTCTAACCCGCCTTCAACCAGCGCAGCGGTAGAGCAACAAAAACGCCCTCAAGCAGCGTAAGCGGTAGGGCAACAAAAACGCCCTCAAGCCGCGTAGACGGTAAGGGAGTTAAGAACGATTACGGCCGCCGGAGCGCCCTTTTACAGGGGCTCTCCGACGGCCGTTTCTCCTCCCCAGGAGAACTTGTTGAACGTTTGGCCTAACTTACTCGCTCGAGGGGACATAAGTCCCCAGGCGGTGGTGCAGCGCGTTGATCTTGGCGAGTTCCTCACGGTCCTCGGTGTTGCGGGCGTGGCTTTCCAGCGCACGGCGCAGCAGCTTCATGTCCGCCGTCGAAAGCAGCGCACGGGCGCGCGCCGGTTCGCGATTGGCGGTTTCGGTATCACTCATCGTCACTCTCCTTGGGTGCCATGCCCAAGCCTTAGTCGGTTCGAGTGCATCCCGGAAGGCCGGATTATGCCAACCTCCCGGGATTCTCTCCCGATTATGCCGCTTCGAACTGATTCATGGTGTTGTGCGCACCGCCCGCCTTGAGCGCTGCTTCACCGGCGAAGTATTCCTTGTGGTCATCGCCAATATCCGAACCAGCCATGTTCTGGTGCTTCACGCAAGCGATCCCCTCGCGGATTTCCTTGCGCTGCACGTTCTTGACATAGCCCAGCATCGCCTGCTCGCCGAAATATTCGCGGGCGAGGTTATCGGTCGAAAGCGCCGCGGTGTGATAGGTCGGCAGCGTGATGAGGTGGTGGAAGATGCCCGCCCGCGCTGCGCCATCGCGCTGGAAGGTTCGGATCTTCTCGTCAGCTTCTGCGGCAAGATCAGTGCCGTCATAGTCCACGCTCATCAAACGGGCACGGTCATAGGCCGACACATCCTTGCCCGCCGCTTCCCAAGCGTCATAGACCTGCTGGCGGAAGTTCAGCGTCCAGTTGAAGCTCGGCGAGTTGTTATAGACAAGCTTGGCGTTGGGCACGACTTCGCGGATGCGGTCGACCATTTCGGCGATCTGCTCAACGTGGGGCTTTTCGGTTTCGATCCACAGCAGATCAGCGCCGTTCTGGAGCGAGGTGATGCAATCGAGCACCACGCGATCAACCCCCGTGCCAGCGCGGAACTGGTAGAGGTTCGACGGCAAACGCTTGGGCGCAAGCAGCTTACCATTGCGGCTGATGAAGACCTGACCATTGGTGATGTTGGCGGGGTCAACTTCGTCGCAATCGAGGAAGCTGTTGTACTGGTCGCCCAGATCGCCCGGCTCAGTCGAATAAGCGATCTGCTTGGTAAGGCCAGCGCCGAGCGAATCGGTGCGGGCAACGATCACGCCGTCTTCCACGCCCATTTCGAGGAAGGCATGGCGGCAGGCGCGGATCTTCTGGAGGAAATCCTCGTGCGGCACGGTGACCTTGCCATCCTGGTGGCCGCATTGCTTTTCGTCCGACACCTGATTTTCGATCTGGAGCGCGCAAGCCCCTGCTTCGATCATCTTCTTGGCAAGAAGGTAGGTCGCCTCGGCATTGCCGAAGCCCGCATCGATATCGGCGATAATCGGCACGACGTGGGTTTCGTAATTGTCGATGGCGTGTTCGAGGCGGCGCGCCTCGACTTCGTCACCAGCCTTGCGGGCATCATCGAGCGCACGGAACATCATCCCGAGTTCGCGGGCATCGGCCTGCTTGAGGAAGGTGTAAAGTTCTTCGATCAGCGCAGGCACCGAGGTTTTCTCGTGCATTGACTGATCGGGCAGCGGGCCGAACTCGCTGCGCAGCGCTGCAACCATCCAGCCCGAAAGGTAGAGGTAGCGCTGCTTGGTGGTGCCAAAATGCTTCTTGATCGCGATCAGCTTTTGCTGCGCGATGAAGCCGTGCCAGCAGCCCAGCGATTGGGTGTATTGGGCAGGGTCTGCATCATAGGCGGCCATATCGGCGCGCATGATCCCGGCGGTGTATTTGGCAATATCAAGGCCGGTCTTGAAGCGGTTCTGGATGGCCATGCGCGCGGCATTTTCGGGATCGATCGCGGCCCAGCTCGGTCCGTTGCTTTCGATCAGCTGGCGCATTTGCGCGATGGTGTTCTGATACGTCATAGTCAGTTCCCTTCCGTCCTGGGGAGTCGTCCAAACCCTTGGATATCCCGCTTTTGCCGTTTCACAGCGCAGCGCGACAGGAAAAATTACACAGAATCGTGTGGCTATACGGACAATTTCGCCTGATCTTGTGTAATGTAGTAAACTTATTTACACAGTCGCCATATGGTCGAAGCATCTCTTCTGGCAGGCCCCGCGCTGCGCCGCCTGCGTAAGCGGGAAGGGCTCACGCAAGCCAACATGGCCGCGATTCTGGGCATCTCTGCATCCTATCTCAATCTGATCGAGCGCAACCAGCGCCCATTGTCTGCTCGTGTGCTGGTGCAGGTGATCGAGCAGTTCGAATTCGATCCGCGCTCCCTGCGTGAGGATGAGACAGTGGGCGGGATCGACGGCATGATCCGGCGCCTTTCGGACAAGCGCTTTGCCGATCTCGCGATTGATCGTGAGGAAGTGCAAGAATTGCTGGCGGTCGCGCCGCAAGCCGCCGCAGCCTTTGCGCGCCTTTATGACCAGCTTGGCGCAGGCCTTGTTGCCCACGCGCCCGCCGCTGCCGATGATCCGCAAGCCGCTGCGCGCCGCGCGGTTGAGCGCTGGCAAAACCACTTCTCCGATCTCGATCATGCTGCAGAGGATCTGGCAGATGAATTGCGGCTGTCGCGCGGAGAGATCAGCGCAGCGCTGGGTGAACGCCTGCGCGAAAAGCACCAGTTGCAAGTGCGCATCCTGCCTGCCGAGGTGATGCCGGGCCAGGTTCACCGGCTCGATCTCCACGCGCGCCAGTTGCAGCTTTCCGAGATGCTCCCCGGCGCCGCGCGACGTTTTCAGATTGCCAGGCAGGTGGGCGCGCTTGAGCAACGTGAGGCCATCGAGACTCTGGTGGCAGGCGCCAATCTCACCTCAAGCGAAGCGCGCAATATATACCGCGAACACATCACCGATTACCTCGCGGGCGCGCTCTTGATGCCCTATCGCCGGTTCCTGCGCGCGTGCGAGCAGACCGGCTATGATCTTGCTGTCTTGCAGCGCCGCTTTGCGGTCAGCCTTGATCAGGTGGCGCAGCGGCTCACCACGCTGGGGCGTGTGGGTGAACGCGGCCTGCCTTTCTTTACCGCCACGATTGATCGGGCAGGGCGGCTCATCGCCTTCACAGCGGGAGGAAGCGGCGCAGCCTACCCGCTCGAAGGGGCGCGCTGGCCGGCCTGGATTCCTTATGCCGCGCTTGAACGACCGGGCACGGTTCTGACACAGGCTGTCACCTTCGGCGAAGCCGATGGGAGCACGCGCCACTGGTTCACCATTGCCCGCAGCGTCGATGGCGATGGTGTCATGTGCGCGGCAAGGCGCGCGGTGGTGCTGGGGATTGAGGCGCGCTTTGCTCGCGATCTGGCCCATGCGCGCGGGGTCTCGCTCGATCCGCAGGACGCCGTGCCCTTGGGTGCGCCTTGCCCGCGCTGCGGCAAGCCGCAATGCCTCACGCCTGCCACTCCGCGTCTGGCCAGCGCGCTGGGCTGACCATCAAGATGGACTGACCAGCGGCTGCTGGATGGTGTAAAATTTACCGACACTTAAGCACTGCGCTTTACAAGCCTTGGGGACGACCCGCGCGCAACCCCAAGACTAGGCCACCCGATGATCCGCTTGTTCAAGCATTACATCCCCCACGCCGTGCTGCTGCTCGGCCTGCTGGATATTGCGCTTTTGGCAGGGGCAAGCGAGATCGCATGGCGGCTGCGCGCGAGCCAGATCGGAATGGATCCCGGTGACTTCGAAGAACGCTGGTTGCCCATTGCCGCCACCGCAATCGTGATCTGGCTGGCGATGGTTGCAGTCGGTGTTTATGGCCCTAAAGCCTTGCGATCCTTGCGCTTTGCCGGAGCGCGTCTGCTGGTGGCGATCAGCCTCGGGATCATTGCGCTTGCTGTCATCGATTTTGTGCTGCCGAGCGAGATGCTGTGGCGTTCAACGCTGCTGTACACCATGGGCTTGGCGATTATCGTGCTGGTGGCAGACAGGATGCTATTGAACAGCTTTCTTGGTTCCTCAGCCTTCCGGCGCCGGGTGATGGTGCTGGGCGCAGGCGACCGGGCGCAGCGCCTGCGCGCGCTGGCTGATCTGCCCGAAAGCGGCTTTGTAATCGTCTCCTATATTGCAATGAGCGAGGGCGACCGCGTGGTGGAGGAAGCCATTGCGCGCGCAGCGATTCATGATCTGGGCAAATTCGTCGAGAACCTCGGGGTCTCCGAAGTGGTGCTTGCCTTACAGGAGCGCCGCAACTCCCTGCCGCTCAAAGACTTGCTGCGGATCAAGACAAAGGGCGTTCATGTCAATGATTTTTCGAGCTTTCTTGAGCGTGAAACGGGGCGGGTCGATCTCGACACAGTCAATCCCTCGTGGCTGATTTTCTCCGACGGCTTCTCCAGCGGACGAATGTTGTCAAGCGCAGTAAAGCGCATCTTCGATATCACCGCCAGCCTCGTCCTTCTGGCGCTCACCTTCCCGATCATCGCGCTGTTCGCTTTGATCGTGAAGCTCGACAGCAAAGGCCCGGCCTTCTTTCGCCAGCAACGGGTCGGCCTTTACGGCGAGCCGTTCCAGCTCATCAAACTGCGCTCGATGCGCACCGATGCGGAGAAGGACGGCGCCAAATGGGCAGAGGAAAACGATCCGCGCATCACCCGCATCGGGCGGCTCATTCGCAAATTGCGGATCGATGAACTGCCACAGACCTGGAGCGTGCTGCTCGGCCACATGAGTTTTGTCGGACCGCGCCCCGAAGTGCCAAGCTTCGTCGAGAACCTTGAGGAGGAGATCCCCTTTTACGGCGAACGCCACATGGTCAAGCCCGGCATCACCGGCTGGGCGCAGATCAATTATCCCTATGGCGCCTCGGTCGAGGACAGCCGCCGCAAACTTGAATATGATCTCTATTACGCCAAGAATTACACACCTTTCCTTGATCTGGTGATCCTCCTCCAGACCGTGCGAGTGATCCTGTGGCCGGAAGGTGCGCGGTGAGCCTGATGCTAGGCCCTGAAGGTGCGGTGCTGATTGCTGCGCACATTATCGGCGCGGTGATTACCGGGGCTGCGGCTGTGTGGGTGCAACAATTTGGCGAGCGCACCAGGCCGGAACGTGTCCCCCTGCTGGCAGCTCTTGTGACCGGAGCAGTGTGGTGCGTCGCGATAGCCAGCCTTGGCGCAGCGCATCCAGCAGTCGAATTGGCGGCAAGCGCTCGCAATCTGGCGCTTTTGATGCTGCTTTATCGTCTGTTTGCAGCAGATGGCCGCGCCCAAAGTGTGCGGCCCGTGCGCCCCTTGCTGGTGACTCTCGTGGCATTGGAACTGGTGCAACCCGCTTGGCTTGCCGTCTTTTCGGTGGGGAGCGGCAATCTTACCGCCATGGCCAGCCTTGCCCCCGAAATGGCCGCAGTCCTGCATATGCTGACAGCGATCGGCGCGCTGTTACTGCTGCATAACCTGTACCTTGGCGCATCACCGGCAGGGCAGCATTTACTGCGGTGGAGCGTGGCGGCGCTCACGGCGCTTTATGCCTATGACCTCAATCTTTATGCGATTGCCTATTTCGCCAGCGGCGAGCCGGGCCTTCTGGTGGGATTGCGCGGCCTCGTTTTTGCAGGCGCTGCGACAGGACTTGCGATTGCCGCCAACACTGCCACGGCAACACTTGAATTCAGGCCATCGCGTGCAGTGACATTTCACACGATCTCGCTTTTGGTGATTGGCTCTTATCTGGCGCTAATGGTGCTGGTGACAAAACTGATTGGGGCTGTCGGCGGGGACATGGTGCGCACCAGCCAGATTGTCTTTCTGGTGGCAGCCAGCCTTGCTGCAATCATCTGGTTGCCGTCGAAGTCCTTTCGCGGCTGGGCCAAGGTCAAGCTGGTCAAACATCTGTTTCAGCACCGGTATGACTATCGCGAGGAATGGCTGCGCTTCACTCGCACCATCGGCCGAGGGACCGATAATGATGCAGCCAGCCTTGCAGAACGTTCCGTCAAGGCGCTCGCCGATATCACGGAGAGCCCGGCTGGCCTGCTGCTCACGCCCAATGAACAGGCCGAACTGGAACTGACAGCACGCTGGTGCTGGCCAACGCTCGAGGTGCCCGCGCTGGCGGGGGATTATTTGCTGTCTGGCAATCTGGAGCGCCATGGCACGATTGTGGCACTGGATGAAACGCGCGCGGGCATCGATCGATGCGGCGAGCTGGCACACATTCCGCAATGGCTGACCGAGGCAGAAGATGTCTGGGCGCTGGTGCCGCTGATTCATTTTGAACGCCTTGTTGGTGTGATCGTGCTGGCCCGCCCGCGCATTGAGCGTCAACTGGACTGGGAGGATTTCGATCTCCTCAAGGTCGTCGGTCAGCAGCTTGCCAGTTATCTGGCCGAACAGGCTGGACAAGAGGCGCTGATGGAAGCGAGCCGGTTTGATGAATTCAACCGTCGCATGGCTTTCGTCATGCACGACATCAAGAATCTGGCCAGCCAATTGTCGCTGCTTGCCGCGAACGCTGAGCGCCATGCCGAAAACCCGGCGTTCCGCGCCGATATGCTGGTCACCTTGCGCAATTCGTCAGACAAGCTGGCAGCGCTGCTGGCGCGTCTCGGGCGCTATTCACAAGGCGCGATGCATGAGCCTGAGCCATTAAATCTCGCTGCTCTTGCTGCGCGTCTGGCTGAACGTTTCCGCGCGGTGCATCCCGTGGCGCTTACACGGGATGAGCCGGTTTGGGTGATGGCCGATGCCGAAGCTCTGGAACAAGCGCTGACCCATCTGGTGCAGAACGCGATTGATGCGAGCGATCCGGCTGCACCAGTCTATCTCGACGTTACCAGTGATGGGCTTATCGGTCAGATTGCAGTCATTGATGCCGGTTGCGGAATGTCACCCGAATTTATCCGCACCGGCCTGTTCAAGCCGTTCGTCTCGTCAAAATATGGCGGTTTCGGCATTGGCGCCTACGAAGCGCGTGAAGTGATCAAAGCGATGGGCGGACGTGTCACTGTGGAGTCGCGCGAAGGCATCGGCACGCGCTTTGCCGTCATTCTGCCTGTGCCAGATGCAGTGCGCATGTTTGCAACCGGCGAGAACAGCCTTTCCCAAACTTCCGAGGTGGCATGATGGCCGACAAGAAACCCAAACTCCTTATTATCGAGGATGATGCAGGGCTACAGGCCCAGCTCAAATGGGCCTATGACGATTTCGAGGTTATCCTCGCAGGTGATCGCGATGCGGCGCTTACTGCCCTGCGTGCCGAAGCGCCGCAGGTGGTAACGCTCGATCTCGGCCTGCCACCTGATCCGGATGGAACCTCCGAAGGCTTTGCCGTGCTTGATGCGATCATGGCCGTAAAGCCCGACACCAAGGTGATTGTCGCCAGCGGCCACGGCGCGCGCGAGAGTGCGCTTCAGGCTATCGAGCGCGGAGCCTATGATTTCTACCAGAAGCCGCTTGATATTGACGCGCTCGGACTGATCGTGAGGCGCGCCTTTGCCTTGCGCGAGATCGAGGAGGAAAACCGCCGGCTGGTGGCAAGCACCAGCGCGGACAAGACCGTGCTTGGCCGGATGATTACGGCCGCGCCCGAAATGCTCAAGGTCGCGCGCACTGTTGAACGCGTCGCCAAAACCAGCGTGTCGGTGATGCTTCTGGGGGCGAGCGGCACGGGCAAGGAATTGCTGGCCAAGGGCTTGCACGAAGCAAGCGACCGCGCAGGCGGGCCGTTCGTGGCAATCAACTGTGCCGCAATCCCGGAAAATCTCCTCGAAAGCGAGTTATTCGGCCACGAAAAGGGCGCGTTCACCGGCGCGGTCAAGACCACCGAGGGCAAGATCGAAAGCGCGCATGGTGGCACATTATTCCTGGACGAGGTTGGCGACATTCCGCTCCCACTTCAGGTGAAATT
>MEDW01000073.1 GCA_001724215.1 Erythrobacter sp. SCN 62-14
CAATCTCGCTTTCTCCAATGATGTCGAGGCAGCGACCCGCCGCGAGCCAGACCCGCGTCGCGTCACCCCATTCTTCGGGATCGAGAATTACGGGCTGGTCGATATCGACTGGCAGGCGAAAAGGCTAACCCTCAGCCTGATGGGCAACACCAGCGAAACGCTCGCGCAGGAAAGCTTTGGGTGGTGAGGATGACTGCCTAAAGCGTGTAGCCGCCGTCTGACACCATGACATGGCCGGTGATGTTGGCGGCGGCATCGCTGAGCAGATAGAGGATGCAATCGGCCATTTCTTGCGACGTGGCAAAACGGCCCGAAGGCGTGGTTTTGGCCATTGCCTTCAAGGTCGCCTCGCGGCCAATGGCAGCAACCGAGCGCCGGAAATCCTCGCCGCTTTCCCAGATCGCCGTGTCAACGCCGCCCGGCGCAATCGCGTTGACGCGGATGCCAGCGCGCGCGTTTTCGAGCGCTGCGATGCGCGCCATGTGAGCGACCGCCGCTTTGGAGACGCCATAGGGGCCGATGCCTGCAACCGGCTTGATACCCGTGGTGGAGGCGACCACCACCGCGCTGCCTCCCTTGGCCGCCATTGCGCGCAAGGACGCGGCCAGCGTCAGAAACGCACCATCAAGGTTCACCGCCATGACGCGGCGCCATTCGGCAAGGGTCACCTCGGCAATTGGCCCGCCTGCGCCAATCCCTGCGTTGACGATGGCGTGATCAAGGCCAATGAGATCGGGCGCAAGGCCCTGCCACAGCGCTTCGTCAGCGACGCTGCCGGTGATGCGGCGCACCTCGCATCCCCCAAGATCGAGCGCATCGAGCCCTGCGCCATCGACATCCACCAGCCACAGCCGCGCCGCCCCGCGCGCCGCCAGCGCCCGTGCGCAGGCCGCGCCAATGCCTGACGCAGCGCCTGTCACCAGCGCGCTGCGCCCGCTAAAATCCTGATGTGTGCTCATCCCCCAAGGGCTAAGCGTTCAAGGGCCCCAATTCAAGCCGCGCTGTCGATCCCCAGATCGGATAGCTTGCGATAGAGCGTCGAGCGCCCGATGCCGAGGCGGCGGGCGACTTCGGTCATGCGGCCGCGATAATGGCCGATGGCAAGGCGGATCACGTCAGCCTCGATCTCTTCCAGCGGGCGCAGGTTGCCGTCATCGGTGTAGAGTGTGATGCCGACCCCCTCATGCTGCGCGCCCAGGAGCGGGGCCTGTTGATCGCCGAGCATTTCTGAAAGCTCAGGGAAGCTTTCAGCCGTCAGCGCATCACCCTCGCAATAGACCGCCGCACGGAACAGCACGGATTGCAACTGCCGCACATTGCCCGGCCATTCATAGGCGGCAAGCAGCGCCAGCGCGCTATCGGTAACGGACAGGTGCTTAAGGCCCGGCTGTTCGCCAATGCGCGCAAGGAAATGACGGGTCAGCGCGGGAATATCCCCGGTGCGTTCACACAAGGGGGGCAGCCTAATGCGCGTTGGGCTCAGCTTTTCAGCGAGGCCTTCGTCAAACAATCCGCCTGCCACCAGTTCGCTCAAGGAGATGTTGCTGGTGACAAACAGCCGCACATCCACGCGAAAGCCATAGGTTGCGCCGACCGGGCGGATGATTCCACTGGTGAGCGCATCAGCCAAGCGGCCTTGCGTGACAGGCGAAAGCCGGTCGATTTCATCCAGCACCAGCGTGCCATTGTCGCAATGCTGGAAGGCGCCGATCTGGCGATCAAAGGCGCCGGGAAAAGCGCCGGGTTCATGCCCGAACAGCACCGATTCGACCGATGCGGAGGGAATCGCGCCCAGATCAACAATGCGCAAGGCCTCGCGCGCGCGCGGGCTGGCCGAATGCATCGCACGCACCAGCATTTCCTTGCCGGTGCCGCTGGCGCCTTCAATCGCGACATGGCCATGCCCGCGCGCCGCTTTGGCGGCTTGGGCAAGGGCAGCGCGAAATCCGGGCGCGGTGCCGATCATGGCGTCGAAATCGAGGCTCGCTGACATTTTTTCGGTGAGCGGCGCCAATTCGCGGCGCTGCGCTTCGCGGGTGGTGACGGCGCGCAGAGCGTCCATCAGGCGTTCGGGCGAGACGGGCTTCACCAGATAATCCGAAGCACCTGCACGCATCGCTTCAACCGCCAAGAGCGGCGAGGCGCTGGTGGTGAGCATCAGGATCGGCAAGGCCGGACGGCGTGACTTGAGTTCGGCAATCAGCTCGCAGGCATCATCGCCTGGCACCCAGTGATCGAGCAGGATCGCGGAAATCTGCATCCCTTCGCGCGTGCCCAGCATCGCAATTGCGGTTTCGGGATCTCCGGCCACCAGCGTGCGCCAGCCATCACGCGCAGCAATTGCGGATATGAGCCGCGTCTGGGCTGGCTCATCATCGATCAGCATCACGATGCGAACATCCTGTTCGACCGGTTCGAGGGAATGGCTTTCCGACATCTGCTGCGTTGCCCTGATCCTTGATTGCCCGGCACATCTGTCCGGTTGTGGAACAGGCATGGTCATAGGAGGCAGGGGTAAAGACGGGATTAAGGCTGTTGCAGTTTGTGCGTTGTCACAAGCTGGCACAGAGCGCGCGGCAGGCGCGATGGGAGCACCTGCGAACAAAACTTGTGCCCCTGACAATTAAGGTGACTTGAGTAGCGCTGCCTGCTTCGATACGGACACAGCCATGAGCGTGCCCCTGCGCGCACATATTTCTTGCAACCTTATGCCGATTGCGGTGTTTACCAGCCCAAAGGGGAATTGAAAAAATGGCAACGCACGACATGGAAAAGGCACAAGCCACTTATGAAGGGTTCATGGGAACTCTCAAATGGGCGGTGCCGGTGATTGCGGTCATCGTCGCTTTCGTCGTCATGCTGATCGCTTGAAGCGCGAACGACGCTCGTGAAAATCGCGATCCTTAAAGAGCGCGCCCCCGGGGAAACCCGGGTGGCGGCCACCCCGGAAACGGCCAAGAAATATGCTGCCCTCGGTCTTCAAGTCGCTGTGGAAAGCGGCGCGGGCGAGGCGGCCTCGGTGACCGATACTGCTTACGCTGATGTCGGGGTGAGCGTTGGTGATGCGGCCAGCACTGTGAAGGATGCTGACATTGTGCTCGGCATTCAGGCGCCCGATGTGGCGCTGCTCAATGGCGCAAAACCCGGCGCATGGGTCGCAGCGCTGTTCGATCCCTTCACTCGCCGCGATGTGGTCGATGCCTATGCGGCCGCAGGATTTGAAGCGCTGAGCATGGAATTCATGCCGCGCATCACCCGCGCGCAGTCGATGGACGTGTTGTCCTCGCAGTCAAACCTTGCCGGATACAAGGCCGTGCTGGTGGCGGCTGACACTTACGGCCGCGCCTTCCCGATGATGATGACAGCGGCCGGCACGGTGCAGGCGGCCAAACTCTTCGTGATGGGCGTAGGCGTTGCGGGGCTGCAAGCCATTGCCACCGCGCGGCGTCTGGGCGCGCAGGTTTCGGCCACCGACGTGCGCAGCGCCACCAAGGAACAGATCCAATCGCTGGGCGCCAAGGCGATTTTTGTTGAGAATGTCGCCGGCATCGAAGGCGAAGGTTCGGGCGGCTATGCCACTGAAATGAGCGACGAATACAAGGCGGCGCAAGCGCAGCTCGTCTCGGAGCATATCGCCAAGCAGGACATCGTCATCACCACTGCGCTCATTCCGGGCCGGGCCGCGCCCCGCCTGATTACAGACGCGCAGATTGCCACGATGAAGCCGGGCAGCGTGATCTTCGATCTCGCCGTCGCGCAAGGCGGCAATGTCGAAGGGTCAATCCCCGATCAGGTCGTAGTGAAGCATGGTGTCTCGATCATCGGCTATTCCAACACGCCTGCGCACTTGCCTGCGGACGCTTCGGCGCTGTTTGCGCGCAATCACTACAATTTCCTCTCGGCCTTCTGGGACAAGGAGCAGGGCAAGCCCGTGCTTGATGAGGAAATCGGGGGCGCGATCCGTCTGACACAGGGTGGCAAGGTCGTGAACGAACGGCTGCTGGGGGCTTAAGACATGGATTTCATCTCAATTCTCAGCATCTTCGTGCTGGCCTGTTTTGTGGGTTACTACGTTGTCTGGTCGGTGACGCCGGCGCTCCACACTCCGCTGATGGCGGTGACCAATGCGATTTCCTCGGTGATTATCGTGGGCGCGCTGATCGCCAGCGCCGAAGCGGGCAGCGCGACGGCCAAATATCTCGGCCTCGTCGGCGTGGTGCTGGCGAGCGTTAACATCTTTGGCGGCTTTGCCGTGACCGAGCGCATGCTCGCGATGTACAAGAAGAAGGAGAAGTGAGGATGGCTTCTCTGCTTCGCACCGCTGCAAAGTCGGCGGCGACTTTCGCTGGCATAGCCGCGCTGGCTGCCACCCCTGCCTATGCCGCGGGGGCTGAAGGCGCAGCGCCCCCCTGGGCAATGCTGGCTTACCTGATTTCCGGCGTGTTCTTCATCCTCGCGCTGCGCGGACTGTCGAGCCCGGCCACATCCCGCGCGGGCAACCGCTATGGCATGGTCGGCATGGTGCTGGCGGTCGCAACGACGCTCATCACCCATGACATCGCCAACATCGTCGAGATCGCGATTGCGGTGGCGATTGGTGGCAGCATCGGCTTTGTGATTGCGCGCCGCATCGCGATGACGGCAATGCCCGAACTGGTTGCGGGTTTTCACAGCCTTGTGGGCCTTGCTGCCGTGGTGGTGGGCTTTGGCGCATGGCTTGATCCGGTGTCCTTCGGGATCGTGGATGAGGCAGGGCAGATCCTCGCAGTCAGCCGGATTGAACTCGGCCTTGGTATCGCCATCGGGGCTATCACCTTCTCAGGCTCGGTGATTGCGTTCCTGAAACTGTCAGGCCGGATGAGCGGTTCGCCCATCCTTCTGCCCGCGCGCCACATCATCAACCTCGGCACACTGGCAGCGATCCTCGGCCTGATCGGCTATTACACCGTCTCGCCGCAGGGTGGGCCGGGTGAAGGGCAATTGGTGTTGCTGATTGCGCTGCTGGCCTTTGCGATCGGCTTCCTGCTCATCATCCCGATTGGCGGCGCGGATATGCCCGTGGTTGTCTCGATGCTGAACTCCTATTCGGGCTGGGCAGCAGCGGCGATGGGTTTTACGCTCGGCAACACCGCGATGATCATCACCGGCGCGCTGGTGGGCTCTTCGGGCGCAATCCTCAGCTACATCATGTGCCGCGCGATGAACCGCAGCTTCATTTCGGTGATCGCGGGCGGCTTTGGCGGGGACAGCGGCGGCGCAGCGGGCGGCGCTCCGCGTGAACAGCGTCCCTATAAACAGGGCAGCGCGGAAGATGCTGCCTATATGCTGGAGCAAGCCGAAAAGGTCATCATCATCCCCGGCTACGGCATGGCAGTGGCGCAGGCCCAGCACGCGCTGCGCGAGATGGGCGATAAGCTCAAGGAAAAGGGCGTGGAGGTGAAGTATGCCATCCACCCCGTGGCTGGCCGCATGCCGGGCCACATGAACGTGCTGCTGGCCGAAGCATCCGTGCCCTATGATGAAGTCTTCGAACTCGAAGACATCAATTCCGATTTCGCCCAGTGCGATGTTGCCTTCATCATCGGCGCCAATGACGTGGTGAACCCGGCGGCCAAGACTGACAAGTCATCGCCCATCTACGGGATGCCCGTGTTCGATGTCGACAAGGCCAAGCAGGTCTTCTTCATCAAACGTTCGATGGGCGGCGTGGGCTATGCGGGCGTCGATAATGATGTGTTCTACATGAACCAGACGGTGATGCTGCTGGCCGATGCCAAGAAGATGGTCGAGGAAATCGTCAAGTCGCTCGACTGATCTGAGCATCGCGCCGAAAAGTGGGAACCGGTTTTCGGCTTCTCGGCGATGCGACAACAAAGGACGCATCGCGCCGAAAAGTGGGAACCGGTTTTCGGCTTCTCGGCGATACGACAACAATTAGGCTGCAATGAAGAAGCTGCTGCTGATTATGCTGTTGTTGATCGGGGCGGGCGTGGCTGCGGTGCAAACCGGTGCGGCCCGCCCCCTGATCGCATGGCAGGTGGAACGCTCGCTGGTGGCAGGCGGCATGGGTCCAAAGCGTGCCGAATGCATGGCGGGGCGCATGGTTGATCGCCTCAGCCTTGGCCAGCTGTGGACTCTGCGGCGGGCGATGGCCCCGCGCGAAGGCGAGCCTGAGATTGCACGAGGGCCGCTGGGCAGCATCAAACGCCTGCGCCGCACCGAGGATGGCGAAATCATCAGCGTGGTAACGTCGAGCGCCGCATTATGCGCGATCGGGATCGGCTGAACCGCTGCCTCTTGCAAAGCCTCTCCTCCCCCCTCACTATGGCAGGCGGAGAGGGAGAATTGCCATGATGAAACCCGCATTGGCCGCGCTGCTGCTGGCTTCGGCCGCGCCGGTTGCTGCTGCTGTTCACACCATTGCGCCAGGCGCTGATGCCGCTGAAAAACTGCAGGAGGCGCTGATTCTGGCCGAGCCCGGCGATGAAGTGGTGCTGGAGGCTGGCCATTACCTTTTGACGGACGGGCTCAGCCTTGATGTCGACGGCGTGACTTTACGCGGCGCTGGCCCTGCGCGCACCATTCTGGATTTCACCGGCCAGCAAGGTTCGGGCGAGGGGCTGCTCGTCACGTCCAACAACGTCACCTTGCGCGATTTCGCCATCGAAAACCCCAAGGGTGACGGGATCAAATCCAAGGGCGCAGACAACATCATCTATCACCGCATCCGGGTGACATGGACGAACGGGCCAAGCCCCGACAACGGCGCCTATGGCATTTATCCGGTCGAAAGCACCGGCATCCTTATCAGCCATTCCGAAGTTTCGGGCGCGTCGGACGCTGGCATTTATGTCGGGCAATCGAGCCGCATCACGGTGAGAAACTCCATCGCATCCGACAATGTGGCCGGCATCGAGATTGAAAACAGCCGCGATGCGCTCGTCACCGACAATTTCACCACGCGCAATACGGGCGGCATTCTGGTGTTCGACCTGCCCAGCCTGCCGGTGATGGGCGGGGGCAATGTGGTGGTGGTGAACAACCTTGTCACCGGCAACACCACGCCCAATTTCGCGCCTCCCGGCAATATTGTCGGCAATGTCCCGCGCGGCACGGGCATCATGGTGATGGCGAACGAGAATGTGTGGGTCGATGGCAACATCGTGCGCGACAATCCGACCGCGCCTTTCATGGTGATCGCCTATTCGCAAAGCTTTGATGATCCGCGATACAATCCTTACCCGCGCAATGTGGTGATTGGCGAAAATGTGGTGGACAGCGGCGCTGCTGACCCGGCGCTGCCGGGGGCTGAAATGCTGCTGGCGGCCTTTGGGGGGGCTTTGCCGCCGATCTTGTGGGATGGCTTGTCGCAAGACGGCGCAGCGCCTGCGCTTGCTGTGGCGAGTGATATTCCGGGCTGGACGCTTAACCTTGCGCGGCAGGGCCAATCCTTGGGCGAAGCGCAGCCAGGGCCGCTCAAAGCGCCGAGCGAAGGCGTGAAGTGGGATGTAAGCGCTGTGGGCGCGCCGCCGGAGTTGGAGGCGCGGCTGAAGTGAGGCGGGCTGGCGTTCTGTTTCTGGCCGCCGCCGCGCTGGCGGCCTCGGTCGCTGCCGCGCCTGCGCAGCGGGCTGAGGTGCGCGATGCGGTCATTAGGGCCGATGCCGCGCCGCGCACGCTGGCGGAATTCGGGTTTTTCACCGACGCAGCAGGCCGCGTGCCTGCTCAGCGGGTGACGCCCTATGAACTCAACGTGCCCTTGTGGTCGGATGGGGCCGATAAGCTGCGCTACATCTATCTGCCCGAAGGCACGCGACTGGAGGCGGACGGGGAAGGCCTCCTAAAATTCCCGATTGGCGCGGCGATCATCAAAAGCTTTGCCTTTGGCGAAGGGACCGATCAGCGCCTGATCGAAACCCGCGTGCTCCTCCACCGCGCCGATGGCTGGGCCGCGCTGCCTTATCGCTGGAACGCGGAGCAAACCGAGGCAACCTTGGCACTGGCAGGAGCGCGGCTGGATGTCACTACGCCTGCGGGCGAGACGATCAGCTACCGCATTCCCAACAAGAACCAGTGCAAGGAATGTCACAGCCTGAACGGAGCCGTGATCCCAATCGGCCCCAAGGCGCGCAATATGGCGCAAAGCTGGCTGGCCGCGATGCTGGAGGCTGTGCCCGCCAGAGCAGACAGCCTGCCCCATTGGGACACGCGCGCATCTGGCCCTGCCGAACCGCTGGCGCGTGCCTATCTTGATGTCAACTGCGCCCATTGCCACCAGCCCGGCGGCATGGCGTCGAATTCCGGCCTCGATCTGCGGTGGGAACAGGCAGAGCCTCAGGCGATTGGCATTTTCAAGCGTCCGGTCGCCGCAGGGCGCGGGGCGGGTGGGCATGAGTTCGGGATTGTTCCGGGCGCGCCCGATCAGTCGATCCTTGTCTACAGGCTTGCTTCGGCAGAGCCGGGGGTGGCGATGCCGGAACTCGGCAAATCAAGCGTGGACCCTGACGGGGTAGCCGTGGTGCGCCGCTGGATTTTGGAGATGAAATAGTCATGAAATGGGTTGTCCGGGTGCTGCTGGCACTGGTTGCAGTGCTGGCAGTGTTGTTCCTGATCTTTCGCACGCCAGATACAGATGCGGCGGAAATGCGGGCCAAATATGGCGCGCCGCCTTCGCAGTTTGTTGATCTGGGCGAAGGGCTCACCATCCATCTGCGCGATGAAGGGCCCAAAGATGCGCCCGCCATCATCCTGCTCCATGGCTCGAACGCCGATTTGCACACCTGGGAGCCCTGGGCGGAAAATCTCAAGGCCGATTACCGCGTGATCCGCTTCGATCAGGTTGGTCATGGCCTCACCGGCCCCGATCCCAAGGGGGATTACACCCGCGCCAATTATGTCAAGCACATTCGCCGGCTGGCCGATCATCTGGGTCTTGAGCGCTTTATTCTGGGCGGCAATTCGATGGGCGGCAAGCACGCGGTCTCCTTTGCCGATACCTATCCTGATCGGGTGCTGGGCCTTGTGCTGGTCGATGCCAGCGGAATGCCGATGCTCACCCCGCAAGCGCTGGAGGAGGGTGGTGACAATCCCGGCAAAAGGCGCGGCAGCACCACCAGCAATATCGGCATCAAGATTGCCGGGATGCCCGGCATCAACCGGATTGTCGAACAGGTCACACCGCGCAGCCTCATCGAACAGAGCCTGCGCCAATCGGTTTCGGTGGAAAGCATTGTTACAGAAGAGATGATCGATCGCTACTGGGAGCTGCTGCGCTATCCGGGCAATCGGCGGGCGACCTTGCAGCGTTTTTCGATCCCCTATGATCCGCTGGGGCGCCGCAAGTTTGCAGCCATCACTGCGCCCACGCTGATCATCTGGGGCGAGGAAGATCGCCTGATTCCGGTCGCCGCCGCGCGCTGGCTTGATCAGACGATGGCCAACACCACGTTGGTGATCTACCCCGGCGTTGGCCACTTGCCGCAGGAAGAGGCAGCAGAGCAGAGCCTTGCCGATCTGCGCGCATGGCTGGCAACCTTGCCACCGCTTGCCGAAGCCCAATAAAGGCTCCCCAAAGCCGCACTCTCCGGTTAGAGGGTGCGGCCTCTTTCAAGGAGCTGCTGGCTTTGCGCAAACTGGGTATTATCGGTGGGATGAGCTGGGCCTCCACGCTCGCCTATTATGATCGCATCAACCGGCTGGTGCAAAAGCGGGGCTCCCCCATGGTCAGCGCGCCGCTGCTGATCGAAAGCCTCAATTTCGCTGAGCTTTACGCGATCCGCGAGGATGAGGGCTGGCACCGCGCTGCGCAGATCCTGATCGAAAGCGCCAAGCGGCTCGAAGGGGCGGGCGCTCAAGGCCTCATCATCGGAGCCAATTCGATGCACAAGGTCTATGATGAGGTCGCAGCCAGCGTTGCCATCCCAATCCTCCACATTGCTGACCATGTCGGCATGGCTTTGAAGGCAGCAGGCCATGCCAACGCCGCGTTGATCGGCACGCGCAATGTCATGACCGAAAGCTTCTACCGCCGCCGCCTGATTGCCCATGGCATTGATCTGCTGCCGCCCAAGATGGAGAATGTCGAACTGCTCGACCGCGTGATCTATGATGAACTGATGGTCGGCAAGGTCACCCGCGATGCCGAGCGCACCCTGAAAACGATCATCACCGGCAAGGCGCAGGAAGGGGCCGAGGCGATTGTGCTGGCCTGCACTGAGCTTGATCTGGTGGTGGATGTCGATGCCAATGTGCTGCCCGTGTTCGAGGGTACGCGCATCCATTGCGCAGCGGCAGTGGATTGGATGTTCGGGGAGGAAGCGGCGGGGACAGCGGCTTGACCGATCCCGCCATCGCCCGCGCGCCCTATGCCGCCGATCCGTGGAAGGCCCGCGGGCGCGAATTTGGCAGCGCAGGCGGCGCGCCCGAGGCGAGCGAGCGGCGCGGGCCCAGAAGCGAATTTCAGCGCGACCGCGACCGGATCATCCATTCGATGAGCTTCCGGCGATTGAAATCCAAAACGCAGGTGTTCATCGCGCCCGAAGGCGATCACTATCGCACGCGCCTCACGCATAGCCTCGAAGTCGCGCAGATTGGCCGCGTGCTGGCGCGCGCGCTCGGGCTGGATGAAGACCTGACAGAAGCGCTGTGCCTTGCCCATGATCTCGGCCATCCGCCGTTCGGCCATGCGGGCGAGGATGCGCTGGCAGAGGCGCTTGGTCCCCATGGCGGGTTTTGCCACAATGCCCATGCGCTGCGCACGGTGATGCGGCTGGAATGCCCTTATCCTGCGCATGATGGGCTCAACCTGACGTGGGATCTCTTGGAGGGGCTCGCCAAGCATAATGGCCCGGTGACAGATGCGCCCTGGGCGCTGGCAGAGCTGGACGCTGCCTTTCCGCTCGATCTTGCCACCTGGCCCAGCCTTGAAGCGCAGATTGCGGCCGTCGCGGATGACATTGCATACGACAATCACGATATCGACGATGGGTTGCGCGCAGGGTTTCTCGATCTCGAACAATTGCTTGCGCTCGATTTTCTCGCCGATCAATGGCGCAGGGTTGAGCGTCGCTTTCCCCATGTACCGCGTGATCGGTTGATGCGCGAGATGGTGCGCGATCAGATTGGGCTGATGGTCAATGATGTGCTCGCCCACACGCGCGAACAGGTGACAGGGGTCGGATCGGTCGATGAAGTGCGCGCGGCGGGGCGCCAATTGGCCGGGTTTTCGCCTGCGCTGGCAGCCGAGGAGCGCGGC
>MEDW01000074.1 GCA_001724215.1 Erythrobacter sp. SCN 62-14
CCCGAACGCGGCTGCCTTCTTCGCGATGATCAAGGACCCCGATTACCAGCAGGCCGTGATCCATCGAACCGCTGCCCTCAGCGACAGCCGCCTCGTGCGTTTTGCTCCCGGCGAGGCGGGGGAGGGGTTTGGTTAGATTTCTTTGAGCCGCGGCATCAGTTCGATAAAATTGCAGGGGCGGTTGCGGCTGTCGAGTTGTTCGGCGAGGATTCCGTCCCAGCCATCTTTCACCGCGCCGTTCGATCCGGGCAGGGCAAAGATATAGGTTCCACGCGCGACGACGGCGCAGGCGCGCGATTGCACTGTGCTGGTGCCGATGGTCTGGAAGCTGAGCCAGCGGAACAACTCGCCAAAGCCGGGAATATCGCGCGCGCCTTCGATCATCGCGAGCGCTTCGGGCGTCACATCGCGGCCCGTCAGCCCCGTGCCGCCGGTACTGATCACCGCATCAATCGCCGGGTCATCAATCCATGCTTCAAACTGTGCGGCAAGGCTTGGCGCGTCATCCTTGACGATAACGCGTGCAGCAAGAATGTGGCCTGCGCGCCTTACCCGTTCCGCCAGAATGTCGCCTGATGTGTCTGTTTCCGGCGTGCGTGTGTCCGATACAGTCAGCACCGCGATATTGATCGGCTTGAACTCGCGGCTTTCGTCGATGGCCATTGTGCGTGTCTCTCCCCTGACAGCGCCTTGTCCCGCCACGATCAGGGGATCAGCGCTGCCGAGTGCGTAGCGCCTCGCGGGAAGGTCGGCCAGCGCCCTTGTGCTAGGGCGCGCCTGCTGGGCGAAAGCGAGCCGGTGGCGCGTTCATACATCCAGTAATTGCGCATCACGATCGCAACATAACCGCGCGTTTCCCAATAGGGGATCGATTCCATCCACAACAGCGGGTCGCCCTGATCGCGCACCTCGTAATTCCAGCGGCTGACCGGCGAGAGGCCGGCATTGTAGGCCGCCATGATTTTGGGCAGCGCGCCGCCGGTGGCCGGATGATCGCGCAGCATTTCCAGATGACGCTGGCCATAGGCAAGGTTGACTTCGGGATCATTGAGATCGGCATAGCTTGCCCCAAGATTGAGGCGGCCTGCATGATCGCGCGCGGTTCCCGGCATGATCTGCATCAGCCCGCGCGCATTCGCGGGGCTTACCGCCGTTGGGCGGAAGTTCGATTCCTGCAGCGCATGGGCAAAGGCGAGCGACGGGTCGACCTGCCAGCCCGTTACCGGCTGCCAGCGCGCCACTGGAAAGCGCAATGATTGTTCGGGCCGCATCCCCGACGGTGCATTATGAGCGAGGAACAATTGCGTCGCAGGCAAGCCCAATTCACGCGCGAAGCGGGCAAGGGCCGGGTAATTGCTGGCAGGGCCGATTTTTGCCTCATGGCGCAGGACATCATCGGCCAGCGCAGGGCGGCCGATCTCTGTCAGCGCTGTGGCCACCATAATATTGGGCCGGATGCTGAGCGCGCGCCAATCATCGGGCGTAAAAGGACGCGGCATGGCCTCGGACGGCAGATTGATGCCCAGCTGGTCAGCCGCCAGCATCCCATAAAGCGTTTCGTCATAACGCGCAGCTGCGGCAAGAAAGCCCTGCGCCTTGCCCGGTTCGCGGCAGCGCACCAGCGAACGATGTGCCCAGTAATTGGCCGCAGCGGCCAGTTCCGGGTTCGATGCGCGGGCTGCTGAACGGCTAAAGGCCTCACCCGCCAGCGAACAATGCCCCAGCCGCCACGCGGCAAGGCCTGCCACCCAATCGCCTTCGGCCACCCACGCTCCGCTGCCTGCCCCGACTGTCTCAGCCATTTCGAGCGCGTTGGGATCATCATTATTGATGTAATAGGCCCAAGCCACACGCTGGCGCCATTCGGCACGCGCGTCGGAACTGAGGAAGGGATCAATTTCCAGCAACGTGGCATGAGCGCCCGCGGGATTGTTGTTCTTGATCGCATCGAGGATCGCGGCCTTGGCCGATGCGGGCGCTGTGCCGTCATCGACTGTGCGCGGCAAAATCCGCTTGGGCGCGGAAGGCTGGCGCACCAGCGGCTGTTCAGCAGGCAGTGGCGGGTAATAGGTCAGACCGCGTTTGGCCCCGAGCCGCGTCAGTTGCTCGGTTTGCGGCAGGTGCGTGCCTGCCTCCAGCCACCGCGCGATTTGATCGGCGCTGATGCGCGGGCTGTTGGCGTGGGTGAAATAGGCCGCCAGCGCCACCTGATGCAGCACGCCGCCCTCGCGGCTTGACAGAAGGCTCTCAACCTCGCTCCAGCGCTCGCGGTCAATGGCCGCAAAAACATCACGATAAAATTGCCGATCGGCGGCGCTCAGAACGGCAGGCACGGCGCCGGGCGCTGTTTGCGGGCGATCATATCGTGCCACCAAGGGTGTGCCTTGCGCTGTGGCAGGCGCGCTCAGCGCCGCTGCAATCCCTGATAGGGCCACCGCAACGAGTTTGGCTTTTCCCAGCTTGTGCCCGATCATAGAGCTGACCAATCCATCCATCTGCGCCAGAATCGCGCCTTGAGTTGCGGCATGCTGAGCATCGCTGCAAGACTTTCGGTTATCATTACCTGACTGCTTACTGGCCCCTGGTTGATTTCCCGTAAATCATCATCACGATGGCCCGAAATCTGGCTCGTATCGAGGAAATTGGCGAGGCCTTGCCCGAAGAGCACCACCTTTTGCGGTTCGACCAGTGTGATGTGGAGCGCCAAAACGCGATCAAGGCCGCTGGCTGCCAGTGCGGGCAAATCAGCCATGGGGGTATGAGCAGGAAGCGCTGATGCAATATAGCATTGGTCCTGCGCCACTCCCATCGCGGCGAGCATGGCAGCGAGCAGGCGGCCTTGTGCACCGCTCAGCAGCGTTTCGGTGTCACCCTCTTCGGGATCGGGGACGACAACCATCAAGAGTGGTTTTGCAATCCCGCGCGGGGCCACGCGCGCAAACAATCCGCGATGAGCAAGCGCAGGATCATGCATCCACCATTCTTGGAAGGCTGGCAGATTGGCAGGTGGCGACTCGCCCCAGAAATCGCGTCGCACAGGCGCAAGGCTGCGCCCCACACCCGGACCGGCATTTTCTGCGTGTTCACCAACAACCCCGGTCAATGACGTTTTGGAAGAAGGTTTGAGAGCGGGCGGCTCAGTGGCGACAACAGCCGCATCAAGCAACCATGCCCTAGCGTCATCGGCAAAATCGCAGTCCACGCCAGAGGCGCGCCACCAGTCAAGCGCAGCGGCTATTTCACGGGTGAGGGTGGGGGCATTGATGGTCATGCTGACAATTGCGGGTCTTGACGGGATGAACCCCAGTTAGCAAGTGCTGGAACGACCAATTCCGGTAAGTCGTTTAAAGCGTGCGCCGGACACAAGGCCAGCAAGGATCAGGAAAGCTCGATGACTGAACGTGAATCAATGCCCTGCGATGTTGTGATTGTTGGCGGCGGGGTAGCTGGCCTTGCTGCGGCCATCCGGCTCAAGCAAATCAATGCCGATTTGGAAGTGATTGTGCTCGAAAAAGGCTCCGAGATCGGGGCGCATATTCTGTCCGGCGCGGTGGTTGATCCCAAGGCCCTCGATGAACTCCTGCCTGAATGGCGCGAGATGGGCTGCCCCATGGCGGAAACCCCGGTGACCGACAATTGGCACTGGGTGCTTTCCAAGGGTGGCAAGACTTCGTTGCCGCACCTCATCATGCCGCCCTTCATGTCGAATGACGGTTGCTACACCGGCAGCCTCGGCAACCTTGCGCGCTGGCTCGCCGAACAGGCCGAGGGGCTGGGCGTGATGGTGTTCCCGGGCTTCCCGGCGGCCGAAGTGATGATTGATGAGGAAGGCCGCGTGGCCGGGGTCATCACGCAGGATATGGGCGTTGCCGCTGATGGCAGCCACAAGGGCGATTATCAGCCCGGCATGGAAATCCACGCCAAATACACGCTCTTTGCCGAAGGCGCGCGCGGGCATCTGACCAAGCAGATGAAGGCGCGCTTTGACCTTGAGGCCAACTGCTGCCCGCAGGTCTATGGCCTCGGTATCAAGGAATTGTGGGACATCGACCCGAAGAAGCACAAGCCCGGCCGGGTCATCCACACGCAAGGCTGGCCCCTGTCGGAAAGCGACTCGTGGGGCGGCGGCTTCCTCTATCATCAGGCCAATGGTCAGGTGGCCTTGGGCTTTGTCACCGCGCTTGATTACAAGAACCCGTGGGTCTCGCCCTATCAGGAATTCCAGCGCTGGAAGAACCATCCGGCGATCCGCGAATATCTCGAAGGCGGCAAGCGGGTGAGCTACGGCGCGCGCGCGATCAACGAAGGTGGCTGGCAATCCGTGCCCAAGCTCGCCTTCCCCGGCGGCGCGCTGATCGGCTGCGCGGCGGGCTTCGTGAACGTGCCGCGCATCAAGGGCAGCCACACCGCGATGAAAAGCGGGATGCTGGCGGCGGAAAGCATCGCCAGCGCCATTGCGGCAGGCCAGGAAAAGACCGAGCTTGCCGATTACGATGCGGCGGTGCGCTCAAGCTGGATCGCCAAGGAATTGCAGCTGGTGCAGAACGCCCAGCCGGCGGTTGCCAAATATGGCGGCGATATCGGCACGGCGCTTGCGGGCATTGATATGTGGATGCGTCAGCTTGGCATCGGCTTGCCGGTGAAGATGAAGCACAAGCCCGATTACACCTATACAGGCCGGGCCGATCTCTACCCCAAGATCGACTATCCCAAGCCCGATGGCGTCATCACCTTCGACCGCCTCACCAACGTCGCCTACAGCTACACCAACCACGCCGAAGATCAGCCGGTGCACTTGCAGGTGGCGGATTTGTCTTTGCAACAGGCGAGCGAACTTGAAGTGTTCGGCGGGCCTTCGGCGCGATACTGCCCGGCGGGGGTCTATGAATGGCTGACCGATGAAAAGACCGGCGCGCCCAAGTTCCAGATCAACTCGCAGAACTGCGTCCACTGCAAGACCTGCGACATCAAGGACCCCAACCAGAACATCAACTGGGTAACGCCCGAAGGCGGCGGCGGGCCGAATTATCCGAATATGTGATGGGCATAGCGGCAGCCGCGTCATTGCGAGCCGCGGCAGACGGCGCGGCAATCCAGAGCGCTGCGCTCACCGCTCTGGATGGCGTCGCTGTCCTCGCAATGACGAAAGAGTGAAGTTTGCCAATCACCGAAACCGCCTACGCCAAGATCAACCTTGCGCTGCATGTCCGCAGGCGGCGCAAGGACGGCTATCACGAGCTTGAGACCCTGTTCGCCTTTGTCGTTGCAGGCGATGAGTTGAGCGCGGTGCCTGCCGCGCAGGACAGCGTCACCACGCTGGGCGAGTTTGCGGGGGTGCTGGACAATCCCTTCGACAACCTCGTGGCCCGTGCCCTCAACGCCCTGCCGCGCCCGCAGGGCCTCGCCGTAACGCTGGAGAAGAACCTTCCGGTCGCAGCGGGCCTTGGCGGCGGGTCGGCGGATGCGGGGGCGATGTTCCGGATGGTCGAGGCGCTGCACGGCTTGCCCGATGACTGGCCGGAGCGGGCGGCCAAGCTCGGCGCGGATGTGCCCGCCTGCGTTCTCAGCCGCACCCATATCGGGCTGGGGACAGGGACAGAGCAACTTGACGTCGAGGATGACCTCGCCGGAACCCCCGTGTTGCTGGTCAATCCGCGCGTACCGCTCTCGACCGGCCCCGTGTTCAAGGCGTGGGACGGGATGGACAGGGGCGCGCTCCCGTCTGGCCCCGCATCGCAAATCGCAAGGGAAGGGCGTAATGATCTCGAAGTGCCTGCCATCAGCCTGTGCCCGGTGATCGCCGACGTGCTGGCGGCGCTCCAAGCCACCAATCCATGGCTCGCCCGCATGTCCGGGTCGGGCGCGACTTGCTTTGCGCTCTATGACACACCCGAAGCCCGCGATGCGGCGCTGGCGGCCATGCCGCGCGAATGGTGGACGATGGCGGGGCGGCTCAGGTGAGCGAAGTGTACCGCCAGATCGGCACGCCCACCCCCGGCGGGATTGTGTGCGTGTGCGATCATGCCAGCAACCGCGTGCCGGACGACATTGATCTCGGCATCGCGCCTGAATTGCTGAACCAGCATATCGCGGTGGATATTGGCACGCAGCAGGTCGTGGAAATGCTCTGTGCGCACCATGGCTTGGCAGCGCATCTGGCCACCATCAGCCGCTTGGTGTGTGACCTTCACCGCGAAGAGGATCATCCCGGCCTTGTGCCTGTGATGAGCGACGGCCATGCCATTGCGGGCAACAGGGACGCCAGCCATGCCGAGCGGCTCGAACGGTTCCACAAGCCCTATCACAGCGCGCTTGCGCGTTGGCTTGATGCGGCGGATCCGGCTTTGATCATCTCGCTGCACAGCTTCACCCCGCGCCTTGCGACATCCGATGATCCCCGGCCTTGGCAGGTCGCACTGCTTTACAACACCGATGATCGCGCCGCGCAGCTTGCCATTGCGATGTTGCGCGAGGCAGGCTTTGAGGTGGGCGATAATCAGCCCTATTCAGGCCGCGACCTGAATTACACCATGAACCGCCACGCCGAGACCCATGGCCGGCCTTATCTTGCGATTGAGGTGCGGCAGGATCAGATCTCCGATCTCCAAGGTCAGCAATTCTGGGCGCAATTGATTGCGGATATTGCGCGAAGGGTTGCGTCAAAGCTCACCTGAAGGCAGGGGAGGTGTCGCAAACTGCCTTCCACAGGAAATCTTATGTCGCACACCTTTGACAAGTCCAAGCTTCCCAGCCGTCACGTCTCGGTCGGTCCCGAGCGCGCGCCGCATCGCTCGTACTATTACGCGATGGGTATGACCGAGGAGGAGATCAACCGGCCTTTCGTCGGCGTGGTGAGCGCGGGCAATGATTCGGCACCCTGCAACACCACTTTGAACGCGCAGGCCGATATCTGCCGCGAAGGGGTGATCGCAGGCGGCGGCACACCCCGCCGGTTCAACACCATCACCGTCACCGATGGGATCGCCATGGGCCATCAGGGCATGAAATCCTCGCTCATCAGCCGCGAGATTATCGCAGATTCGATCGAGGTTTCGGTCAGAGGTCATTGTTATGACGCGCTTGTCGGCTTTGCGGGGTGCGATAAAAGCCTGCCCGGCATGATGATGGCGATGCTGCGTCTGAACGTGCCCTCGATCTTCGTCTACGGCGGATCGATCCTGCCCGGCACGCACCGCGGCGCCGATGTAACGGTGGTTGACGTGTTTGAAGCTGTCGGCCAGTTCGCCGCCGGGAATTGCCCGCTGACCGAGCTGATCGCATTGGAAAAGGTCGCCTGCCCCGGCCACGGCGCTTGCGGCGGCCAGTTCACCGCCAACACCATGGCCTGTGTCGGTGAGGCAATTGGTTTGTCCCTACCAAACAGCAACATGGCGCCTGCACCTTACAAGTCGCGCGATGATATCGCAGTGGCTGCGGGCAAGCAGGTCATGGAACTCGTCGCCCGCAACCTGCGCCCGCGCGATATCTGCACGCGTGAGGCTTTCATGAACGCTGCCCGCGTTGTGGCAGCCACAGGCGGCTCGACCAACGCCGCGCTGCACCTTCCGGCCATGGCCAATGAATGCGGCATTGATTTCGATCTGTTCGACGTTGCCGAAGTTTTCAAATCAACGCCTTACATCGCAGACTTGAAACCCGGCGGGAAGTATGTCGCCAAGGATATGCACGAGGCGGGCGGGGTCTATATGGCAATGAAGACGCTCCTCGACGGCGGCTTCATCGATCCCAATCCGATCACTGTCACCGGCAAGACCATTGGTGAAAACCTTGAAGAAATCACCTGGAACCCCGATCAAAAGGTGTTCTACGATGTGAAGACCCCGATCACCCCCACCGGCGGCGTGGTCGGCCTCAAGGGCAGCCTCGCTCCTGATGGCGCGATTGTGAAAGTAGCCGGGATGGCGCGCCTGCAATTCTCCGGGCCTGCGCGGGTTTTCGATTGCGAGGAGGACGCTTTTGCAGCGGTGGAAGCGCGCGATATCGCCGAAGGCTGCGTCATTGTGATCCGCTACGAAGGGCCCAAGGGCGGCCCCGGCATGCGCGAGATGCTCTCCACCACTGCCGCGCTCTATGGACAAGGCATGGGCGAGAAAGTCGCGCTTATCACCGACGGGCGCTTTTCGGGTGCAACGCGCGGTTTCTGTATCGGTCACGTCTCGCCCGAGGCCGCCGATTGCGGGCCAATTGCGCTGATCGAGGATGGCGACATCATCAGCATTGATGCCGAAGCCGGAACGATCGAACTTGAAGTCGCAGACGAGGTGCTTGCAACACGCAAGGCCCAATGGAGCCCTCGCACCAATAATTATCAGGCAGGTGCCCTGTGGCGCTATGCGCAGGTGGTCGGTTCAGCACGCCAAGGCGCCATCACCCATCCCGGCGCGAAATCGGAAACTCATGTCTTCGCGGATATCTAGCTTTGCCCTTGCCGCAGGTGTGCTGCTCGCGGGGTGCAGCGCGGGCGCGGACGCGCTGCCCGGCGAGGCTGTGGAATGCGCGCTGGGGGCAGGAGCAGAACTGACGCCAGCTTGCACTCTCGAGCGCGAGGCGGTGGGGGCGGGCATCGTGCTGCATCATCCGGGCGGCGGGTTTCGCCGTTTCAGGCTTGATCCCGAAACGCTCGAAGTCGCTGCTGCCGACGGCGCCGAACGGGTTGGCAGACAGAAAATTGACGAGGCTACGCTCTTTTTTGCGATTGGCGGCGATGCTTACCGCATTCCCGTGGATATGCTGACCAATGAGCCGTGATGGATGATCCTGTCCTGACAGCCGAACAGATGCGCGCAGCAGAGCAAGCGCTGTTCGATGCGGGCATCAGCGTCATTGACCTGATGGAGATCGCTGCCGGGGGCGCGGCGGAGTGGATTCGGCGGGTTGCTGCGGGCCGCTCCGTCACGGTGCTGTGCGGTCCCGGCAACAATGGTGGTGATGGCTATGTCATCGCGCGGCGTCTTGCGGAGGCTGGCAATGCGGTTGAGGTGATCGCGCCGTTTGAACCCGCCACCCATGCTGCGTGCTTGGCCAAAGCACGCTGGGACACGGCCGTTGCAAGGGCGTGCACAGATGCAGGCAAGGTGTTCGTCGATTGCCTGTTTGGGTCAGGCCTCACTCGGCCCTTATCCAATGAACACAAGGATCTCTTGGTAAAACTTGCCGCTAAGTCTCAGCTTCGCGTGGCAGTGGATCTGCCTTCGGGCATTGCGACAGATAGCGGTGCGGTGTTGAACGCGGGCCTGCCTGACTACGATCTCACCTTGGCGCTGGGTGCATGGAAGCACGCCCATTGGAGCCTGCCGGGAAGGCTCAAGATGGGGCAATTGCGGCTTGTCCCGATCGGGATTGGGCCGGTTGTGGGAGCTGCCCATCTTATCGGCAAGCCACATGGGGCCGCACCTGAGGCCGATAGTCACAAATATCGCCGCGGCCTGCTGGCCATCGTGGCGGGCGTCATGCCTGGGGCAAGCTTGCTTGCAGCGAGTGCGGCGCAGCGCTCGGGAGCAGGCTATGTCAAGTTGCTGGCTGAGACTTCACCTGATGCCATCCCGCCCGATCTGGTGTGTGAGGCCGCACCGCTCGGGCAGGCTTTGGGTGATAAGCGGATTGCGGCGGTGCTGATCGGCCCCGGTTTGGGCCGCGATTCGGCGGCGCGTGCGCGGCTTGCAGCCACACTTGCCGCACAGCATCCGATGGTGCTTGATGCCGATGCGCTGATGCTGCTGGGGCCTCGGATGTTGCCCCAAGGCGCTAGCGCACTGGCGACCCCGCATGATGGGGAATTGGCCGCGCTTGCCAGGACTTTCGGTGTGAGCGCTGCGACGCGCCGCGACCTCGCGCTGGCCATCGCCAAAGCGAGCGGCATGGTGATTATCGCCAAGGGGCCCGATACTCTGGTGACTACGCCCGATGGCCGCCTCGCCATTGCTGCGCCTGCGCCAACGTGGCTATCGGTTGCAGGCACGGGCGATGTGCTGGCGGGGATTGCGGCCAGCCGGTTGGCGGCAGGCAGCGATCCTTTCACCGCCGCCTGCGAGGCCGTGTGGCTCCATGGCGAGGCTGCGCGGTGGGCGGGCGCCGCCTTCACACCCTCAGAGCTTGCCGAAAGGGTGTCCGAGGCGCTAGCGGCCTGTCTGTGAGCATCCCAGAACCGATTATCCGACTTGCCGCCAAGGGAGATGGCGTCACTGCCAGCGGGCGCCATGTGCCGCGCGCTGTTCCGGGCGACCTTGTGGACGAGGCTGGTATTGTTACGCCCGGCGCGCACCACTTAGCGCCCGCCTGCCGCCATTTCGGCGCGTGTGGCGGGTGTCAGTTGCAGCACGCCGATGACAGCGTGCTGGCGGATTTCGTGCAAGACCGCGTGCTGAACGCCGCCAAAGGGCAGGGGCTTGAGCCGGCCGATCTGCTGCCCGTCCACCTCTCGCCCTCGCACACGCGCCGCCGCGCCGGGCTGCACGCGCTTCGCACCGGCAAGGGCTCGGTGATCGGCTATCGGCAGGCCGGATCGCACCAGATTGTCGATCTAAAGGAATGCCCGGTGCTGGATCCCCGCTTAACCTCGCTTATTGGCCCCTTAAAGCGGCTTATTGCGGGTTATGGCCCCAAAAACGCTGTCGGGATTGATCTGACACTGGCCGATCAGGGCGTGGATGCAGCGCTTTCCCATTTCCCGCTTGATGGGCTTGGGCCAACCGAGGCAGCGCTCGATTTCGCGCGCGAACAGGGGCTCGCACGGCTCTCGATCGATCAGGGCTATGGGCCGGAAACGGTGTGGGAGCCTGGGCCTGCGACCATCACCTTGTCGGGCGTGTCGGTGGGCCTGCCGCCGGGTGCTTTTCTTCAAGCCACGCTTGATGCCGAAGCCCGCATGGTGGCCGATGCTGCCG
>MEDW01000075.1 GCA_001724215.1 Erythrobacter sp. SCN 62-14
GATAACCTTCGACACGGACGCCTCCCTCAGTGGTGTTACAACACCTCCACTATGGCACATCGATGCCGTCGGGGGGCGTCCACCCCATCAGCTTTTTTCTGGAAGCATCAAGAAGCAGGCGCTGCTGATCGACAACTCCCCCCTCACACCCCCGCCGAGCCATCCTCTTTCGCCGCCGCTTCTGCCGCTTCCTTCGCGGCTTTCTCGGCGCGAGTTTTCTTCAGCATCCGGTCCATCTTCACCCACTGCCACACGCCAAAGCCGACCGCGATGCCATAAAACACCACCAACTCGATCCAGCCATAATTGCCTGCGTGCATGGGGCCTTGCCTTTCGTTTGGTTCCGCCTAGTGCGCGGTGAGGAAGGCGCGGATCAATTCCGCCGCCTGTTCGGGCGCTTCCTCATGGGCAAGATGGCCGAGACCGGGCAGGACTTCAAGCCGCGCGGTCTTGAGCCACCCACTCGCCTCGCGCGCCCAGTCGAGCGGGATCGCCGCGTCGCGATCGGAATGCACCAGCAGCACGGGATTGCTGACACGGCCGATGCGCGCCTTGAGGCTGGGCAGGTCCCAGTTCGCCATCATCGCCAGCGCGCCTTTGGCGTGGGCGGGATTGCGGAACAGGGTGAAATAGCACGCCGTCCCGGCATCATCGATGACAGAGCCGGTGGACTTCTTAAGAAACTCGGCTGCCTTATCATCGCGCGCCAGCGAGCCAGAGAAAATGCGCGGTACAAAGGGGTTCACCAGAAACAGCTTGGCGACGGCGGGGAACAGCTGCGCGCCAATGCCGGGGAAGGGACGCAGCGCGGAATTGAGGCCCACAATCGGCCCGTTGTAGCCATGATCGAGCGCCAGTTGCAGCGCCAGCGCCGCGCCTGCCGAGTGGCCGATAATGCCGGCGGGGCTGACCTCCAGCGCCTTCAGGAGCCGCGCCAACTCCCCCGCCATGCGCACCAGCGAGAGGCTGTCAGGCGCATGGCCGGTGGTGAACGCGTGGCGCGGCAGATCCACCGCGATCACCTCGTGCGTCTGAGCGAGGATCGGCATGACATCGCGCCACGAATGCACTGAGGCTCCCGTGCCGTGGAGCAGCAATAAGGGCTCCCCTGAACCCATCCGCTGGATATGCCAGCGCGCGCCGCCTGCATTCACGAACTCGCTAGCCTCGCGGTGCGGCCAGATCAGGCCTTCCCGTTGCCAGTCCAGCGGGCGCGCCATGCTTCAAGCCGCCTTGCCGAGCGGCTGGGCGGCGGTAATCGCCTGTTGCAGCATCTTGGCATCGGCGCGCGGCAGGGCGAGGAAGCGGCCTCCCATGGCACTCGCCAGCGCCGCGCCTTCGGGGCCGGGGCGGGCCGAGATATCGACCACGAGGCTATCAATCCCGCGTGCATAGATTGCCTTGGCGGCGGATTTCGCGTCCTCATTCGCCTGCGCGCGGCCCGGCGTGCCTTCGGCGGTTATGTTGGCTCTGCCGTCGGTGAGGATGACGAGCGCCGCGCTGCGCCCCTTGGAGATCACGCCCTCGGCACACTCGCGCGCGGCATTCAGCCCCAGCGCCAGCGGCGTGCCGCCCCCGCCGGGCAATTCCGACAGAGCGCGCTTGGCCCGCGTCAGCGAGCGGGTGGGCGGCAAGAGCACCTCGGCGGTGGTGCCGCGAAAGGCGATCAGCGCCACTTCGGAGCGGGTGACATAGGCCTGTGCCAGCATCAGTTCGACTGCACCCTTGGCCTCGGCCAAGCGGGCGGCAGCCGCCGAACCGCTGGCATCGACGGCAAAGATCGTCACCCGCGCGGCGCGTTCTTCGAAGCGGCGGATGCGCAGGTCTTCCTTGCGCATGATGATGGGGCTGTCTGCGTCCATGCCTTTCTCGCGGCGGCGCACATTCTGCCACGGCACGGCGGCGCGAAGCGAATCGATCAGCGCAAGGCGTGCCCCGCCGCGCGGCATCCCGGGGCGCGCACCCAAGGGCTTGCCGCGCATCCCCGATTTGCGCTTCTGTCCGGTGCCGGTGCTGCTGCCCCGGCGCGGTGCATTGCCCGCTGCCAGCTGTTCAAGCAGCCCTTGCGGGATTGCGGCCTTGGCGGCATCGACCAGCAATTCTTCCAAGTCCTGCTGTTGCTGGGCTTTCTCGGTCTGCTCCTCGGGCGGATCGGGCGGATTGCTGTCAGGTGGGGGCGGCTCCTGCTCGCCATCTTCAGGCGGGGCCTCTTCGGGCTGGGACTGCTCCTCCTGCTCCTGCTCGAACTCCGGGATGCGGGTCGCGCGCGGAGCCAGCACAAGGCGCACGGCGGTGGCGAGGTCGGCATCCTCGGCTTGCGTGCGCCCCGCCAGCAGCGCCGCGCCCCGCGCCGCCGCTTCGGCGTAAATCAGCGCGCGCACATCATCGACGCCCAGCAAAACTGCGGTGGTGGCGAGCGCGCGCAATTGCGTGTCATCCAGCAGCGCCGCGCCGCCCCAGCCGCCTTCCGGCGCGCTCGGCAATTCGACGCCCTGCCAGCGGCGTGAAGCGGACAGATCGCAGCGAAAGGCGCTGCGTTCCATGAGGCTGGCAGGCGGGGCATCATCGGCCTCCACCGAGTCGTCCAGCATCACCAGCGCAGCCTTGGCATCATCCAAAGCCTGCACCAGCCGCCCGGCAACGCTTGCATCCATGCGTTCAGCCATAGGGATAATCAGCGCGCCGCCTTGCGCTTCCTCGATCAGGCCCTTTTGCACCACCGGGCGACCGGCAGCGAGGCTGGCGGCAATATCGATCCCGCCGAGCAGGCGTTCATCATCGACATGGCCCGGCATCCGCCGCAAGCCGATCTCGCCAGAAAGCGCCTCGACCAAGGCATCGCGCGCTGGCGAGGAACCGCGCAGCACCAAGCCGCCGAACAGCTTGGGCGCGAGCGCAAACAGCCGCGCGGCGATCAGGGCATCATCAAGAGGGTCAACGGGCGTGTCCGCCTCGCTCATCCGAACAGCTCTTCAATCGCGCGGGTGATGCGGGTGGTCGAGCCCGTTTCGTCGAGCACATCGCGGCGCAGGCGGTGGCGCAGCGCGGAAGGCGCAATCGCAATCAGGTGCTGGCGCGTCACCGCCTTGGCCCCTTCGAGCGCAGCATAGGCACGTGCGGCGCGCATCAGGGTAAGCTCACCGCGCAGGCCATCTGCGCCCACCGCCAAGCACAGGTTGGCCGCATCGCGCAGCACATCATCGCCCGGAACCAGCTTGGGCAGGCGCGCCTTGCCGCGCGCGATCTTCTTCAGGGTCTTCTCGTCCTCACCCGCCCAGCGCGCTGCAAAGGCTGCGGGGTCTGATTCGTTGGCCGCAACCAGCCGCATGATCTCGATGCGAACTTCCAAGTCCTTGGGCGTGCGCACTTCGACCGACAGCCCGAAGCGATCAAGCAGCTGCGGGCGCAATTCGCCTTCTTCGGGGTTGCCGCTGCCGATCAGCACGAATTTGGCCGGGTGGCGCACCGACAGCCCCTCGCGCTCGACCACATTCTCGCCCGAGGCGGCAACATCCAGCAGCAGGTCAACAAGGTGATCTTCGAGGAGGTTGATCTCGTCGATATAAAGGAACCCGCGGTGCGCCTTGGCCAAGAGGCCCGGCTCGAATGCCTTTTCGCCCGAACGCAGCGCGCGTTCCAAGTCGAGGCTGCCGATCACGCGGTCCTCGCAGCTCGACGAAGGGCACAGCGCGTTTCTTGACCGGCCCTGTGCCCGCCACGCCCGGATAGCGCGCGGCTTCTTCTTTCGAGCAGCCATAGGGGCAATTCTCGATGGCCATGATCGGGGGTAGCAGGCTGGCGAGCGCGCGCGCAGCGGTGGATTTGCCCGTTCCGCGATCGCCAAACACCATCACCCCGCCCACCGAAGGGTCGACCGCTGCAATCAGCAGCGCTTGCTTCATCTCGTCCTGACCGACGATTGCTGAGAAAGGAAAACGTGCCATAGGCCCGCTCTAATGGACGCATCTGCGCCCGCCGACAAGCCCAAGTGACAAGCTGGATTGACACTTTTTTGTGGGGTAGTGGCAATTCCCATTAACGCTTGCCCACCCGCGCCAGCAGCAGCACTGGGATAAGCCCTGCGGCAAGCAAAATCAGTGCCGGGATCGAGGCTTCGACCAAGCGTTCATCGCTGGCCAAGCGATAGGTGCGCGTTGCCAGCGTTTCGAGGTTGAAAGGGCGCAGGATCAGTGTTGCGGGGAGTTCTCTCAGGGTGTCGATAAATACAAGCGCGGCAGCAGCAGCGAGGCTGGGGGCCAGCAGCGGAGCATAGATTCGCACCAGCACCCGCGCCGGGCCAGCGCCAAGGCTGCGCGCAGCGGCATCGAGATTGGGCGGGATGCGCGACAGCCCGCTGTCCAGTGAGTTGTAAGCAACCGTCATGAAACGCACGCTCAGCGCATAGATCAGAACCGCGCTGGTGCCGGTAAGCAGCAAGCCGCCCGAATGGCCAAAAGCGTCGCGCGCAAACCGGGTAAGGCTCTGGTCAAAAACCCCCAAAGGAGCCAGCAAGCCAACCGCGAGCAGCGCGCCGGGCAAAGCATAGCCCAATGTCGCCAGCCGGACCGCGCCTGTCACAGCCCAGCTGTTGCTGCGCGCCTTGGCAAAGGCAAGCAGCAACGCAGCCACAACGCAGGTGAGCGCAGCGGCAAACCCCAGCTTGAGACTGCCGCCCAGATATGTCCCGAGTTCGCGGGTCGCCGCGATCGCCGCATCACTGGTCGCCAGCCAAGCCAGCCAGCCGGCGGGAACGACAAAGCCAAGCAGCACCGGCAGCGCGCAGATAAGCGTCGCCAGCGCGCGGCCCCCACGCGACAGTTCAATCAATGGTTCACCCGCGCGCGCGGCGAGCCCGTCTCGGCTGGCGCTGCGCCCTGTGCGGGTGCGCGCTTCGAAAATCACCAGCACCGCGACAAACACCAGCATCATGGCAGCCAGCTTCAAGGCGGCTGCCTTGTCGCCCATCGCCAGCCACGAACGGAAGATGCCGGTCGAAAAAGTGGGAATGCCGAAATATTCCGCCACGCCAAAATCCGCGAGCACTTCCATGCAAACCAGCGCCAGCCCGCCTGCAATCGCGGGGCGCGCAGCGGGCAGGGCAACCCGCCAGAAGGCGCGCAGCGGTGAGGCTCCCAAGCTTCGCGCGGCGCGAAACTGGGTAAGGCTTTGCGCGGCAAAGGCCCCGCGGGCGAGCAGGTAAACATAGGGATAAAGCACCAGCGCCAACACCAGCGCTCCTCCGGGCAGCGAGCGGATTGCAGGGGAGGTGTAATCGGCAACGCCCCATCCTGTCAGCCCTCGCAATCCTGATTGCACAGGCCCGGTAAAGCTCAGGATATCGGCATAGATATAGGCCGCAATATAGGCGGGAACAGCCAAGGGCAGGACGAGCGCAACCGCCAGCGCACGCCGCCCCGGAAACTGCGCTGCGCTTACCAGCCAGGCGGTTCCCGTCCCGATGATCACAGCAAGGCTGCCCGCCAGAACCATCAAGAGCATCGTGTTGGCGACATAGAGCGGCAGCACTGTGCGGGCGAGGTGTGCCAGAGCATCAAGCCCGCCGCCGAACGAGGCCGCAAGGATTGCCACCAGAGGCAATCCTGCCAGCGCTGCAATGATCAGCGCGGCGATTGTCCAGCCGCTCAGGCGCGCAGCGGCAGGCGCGCCGTCAGCGTGCCAAGACGCCTCGCCGCTTGCGGACCCTTGCGCAAATTGCCTAAGGCGGCTCACCCGCAATCGCCCGGATGCATCATGTGAGCCTTGAATTTCGTCATATTGCCCATGCTTATGGTGATAGCCAAGCGCTCGGCGATGTGAGCTTTGTGGCGCCTGCCGGAGAAATTACGTGCCTGCTTGGCGCGTCGGGCTGCGGGAAGTCAACACTGCTTAATCTTGCCGCCGGTTTGCTCAAGGTTCAGCGAGGCGCGGTGTGTCTTGGCGGTGAGGTGCTGGCCGACCCCGTCCGCCACCCTGCGCCCGAACATCGCCCGGTAGGCCTTGTGTTTCAGGACGGCGCGCTGTTTCCGCACATGACGATCGCGCAGAATGTGGGCTTTGGCCTGCCGCGCGATCGGCAGAGCGAAGTGACAGGCTGGCTCGAACAGGTGGGGCTTGCAGGGCTGGGCGCACGCTATCCCCATGAACTTTCGGGCGGGCAGCAACAGCGCGCGGCGCTCGCGCGGGCGATGGCGCCGGGGCCCAAGGTGCTGCTCATGGATGAACCTTTTGCCAGCGTCGATATTGTGCTCAGGCGCAAGCTCAGGCGCGATTGCCGGATGCTGCTGCGTGCGGCGGGCACGACGACATTGCTGGTGACGCATGATCCCGCCGAAGCGCTCGACATTGCTGACCGAATCGCGGTGATGGAGCACGGCCGCATCGTGCAATTCGGCACGCCAGCCGAGCTCCATGATGCGCCTGCCAGCGCTGCGGTGGGCGCGATTTTCAGCGGGGCGCAGATTGTGACGGCTGAAGTGAGCGCGCACGGCTTTGCCACCGCTTTCGGAGTGTGGCCGTTGGCGACCGCCAAAGAGGCTGTCACAGCGGTGCCATCAGCCCGCGCCGGAGTGGATTTGCTGGTGCATGCAGACCGGCTCGATCTGGTGGCGGACAGCACGGGATTAACCATCGCCGATGTTCACCCGATGGGCGAGATGACGCGGGTGTTGCTGGAGGGCGCCGGCGGCGCGCAGATCACTGTCGAGACCACTGCCAAGGTCAGCCCGCAGGGACGCTATCGCGTGATGCCACAGCCGGGCAGCTTGCGAACCTTCGCGCGCGATTAGCGCTTGCCTTTTGCCAGATACTATTGCAAGTCATTCGCAATTATCAACAGGAACATTCCCATGACGAAGTTTGCCTTTGGTCTTGCCGCTGCCGTCAGTCTTACCATGCTCGCCGCTTGTTCGGCAGATCCTGAAGGTGCGGGCGAGAGCGCGCCTGCTGCAGATGCGGGCGAGATCAATCTCTTTTCCTCGCGCCATTACGACACCGATCTGGCGCTCTACGAGGATTTCACCAAGGCCACTGGCATCAAGGTCAACCGGATCGAAGCCGATGCCGACGCGCTGATCGAGCGCATCCAGTCCGAAGGCGAATTCAGCCAGGCGGATTTGCTGATCACTGTGGATGCGGGCCGGTTGTGGCGCGCTGAGCAGGCCGGCATTCTCGCTTCGGTCGACTCCCCGCTGCTCACAGAACGCCTGCCGGCTCATCTGCGCCATCCCGATGGCCTGTGGTTCGGCCTGTCGACCCGCGCACGCATCATCATCTACAACAAAGCCAAGGGTGCCCCGGAAGGCCTCACCTCTTACGCTGATCTCGCCAAGCCCGAATTCAAGGGCCAGATTTGCATGAGGTCGTCCTCGAACATCTACAATATCTCACTGCTTTCCAGCATCATTGCGCACAAGGGCGCGGCCGAGGCGGAGAAGTGGGCCAAGGGTGTGGTCGCCAATTTTGCTCGGCCGCCTGAAGGAAACGATTCCTCAAACATCGAGGCGGTGGCCTCAGGCGAGTGCCGGATCTCGTTGGTGAACACCTATTATCTGGCGCGTTTTGCGGGCGATCCGGCGCAGGCCAAGGTGTTTGACGCTGTCGGCATCATCTTCCCCGATCAGGATGGCACTGGCACCCATGTCAATATTTCCGGGGCAGGTCTGGTCAAGACGTCGCCCAACCGCGCCAATGCGATTCGCTTCCTTGAATATCTGACGGAAGAAAAGGCCCAGCGGTATTTTGCCGACGGGAATAATGAATATCCCGCAGTGACCGGGCTTGCCGCCAATTCCGCAGTTGAAAAGCTGGGCAAGTTCAAGGCCGACACGCTCAATGCCGCTGAGATCGGCAAGGGGCAGGCCGAAGCCGTCAAGATCTTTGATCGCGCGGGCTGGAAATAGCGCTGCCGAGCGGGCCTGATTGCGGCCGATCAAGGCTTGCTTTCAGGCTTTATTGCTAAACTGTCTTGATGAAGGGCGCGCAAACGTCCATTTGCGCGGGCCAACCTTGCCGCTGATGCGCGGCGCCAGCTACAGATTGAGACCTGCCTTGAACCAGCCCGTTATCGACCGCGCCCAGTTCACCGAAAGCGGCGCTCTGAGCGTTGAGACCATCACCTTTGTCCATCACTGGACCGAAGGCCTGTTCAGCTTCAAGATGACGCGGCCGGCCTCTTTCCGCTTCCGTTCGGGCGAATTCGTGATGATTGGCCTGCCGGGCGATAATGGCAAGCCGCTGCTGCGTGCCTATTCGGTGGCCTCGCCTTCTTATGAGGAGGAATTGGAATTCCTTTCGATCAAGGTGCAGGACGGCCCGCTCACCTCGCGGCTTCAGCATATCAAGGTTGGCGATCCGATCTATCTCGGCAAGAAGCCGACCGGCACGCTGGTGACGGACGCGCTGCTTCCGGGCAAGCGGCTTTTCATGCTGTCCACCGGCACAGGCCTTGCGCCTTTCATGTCGTTGGTGCGCGATCCCGAGGTTTACGGCATGTTCGAAGAAGTCATCGTGGTGCACGGCGTGCGCCATGTGGCGGAACTGGCCTATCGCGAGCTTCTGGAGAGCAAGCTTGAAGGCGACCCGCTGCTTGAGGATGAAGACCGCGCGCGCATGATCTATGTGCCGACCGTGACGCGGGAGGATTTCCACACCACCGGCCGCATCCAGACGCTGATCGATGATGGCCGGTTGTTTGCGCAGTCAAAAGGCCCCAAGCATTTCGTGCCCGAAGAAGACCGCGTGATGCTGTGCGGCTCGATGGCGATGATCAAGGACCACGCCGCGGATCTGGAAAATCGCGGCTTTACCGAAGGCAGCAATTCGATGCCCGGCCAGTTCGTGATCGAACGCGCATTTGTGGGGTGATCATTCGTCCTTGCGCGCGGGAGGCTTGAGAGGCGGGGGTAGTCTGGCCGCTCGCCCAAGTTGCATTTTTGGCGCTTGACCGCGCGGGGCTTGCGCGGCTTTATCGTGGCAAAACGAAACCCATTGCCCGGAAGAGAGAACCCGCCATGCTCGCAACATCATACCGCACCGCCTACAACGAAGATCACGAGGCCTTCCGCGACACTGTTCGCAAGGTCTTTGCCGAACACCTCACCCCGCACATGGACGAACACGAAGCCAACGGCATCGTGCCGCGCGATGTGTGGAAGAAGATGGGCGATGCGGGCATGCTGTGCATGACGGTGAAGGAAGAAAACGGCGGCCTTGGCCTCGATTTCGGCTTCAACTGCGTGCTGACCGAGGAACTCTCCTACGTTGGTTCCTCGGCTGGGTTCACGCTGCAAAACGACATAACCGCCAGCTATTTTGAACGGCTCGGCACGCCCGAACAGCGCGCCAAATATCTTCCCGGCATGGTGAGCGGCGATATCATCACTGCCATCGCAATGACGGAACCGGGCGCAGGGAGCGATCTTCAGGGCATCCGCACCACGGCGAAGAAGGACGGCAATCACCTCGTTATCAATGGATCGAAAACCTACATTACCAATGGCCAGAACGCCGATTGCGTGATTGTGGTGGCCAAGACTGACCCTGAGAAGGGCGCGAAGGGCATTTCGCTGGTGCTGGTGGACGCTGACACTCCGGGGTTTGAACGCGGACGCAATCTCGACAAGATCGGGCAGCATTCCGCCGACACCTCCGAATTGTTCTTCAACGATTGCCGCGTGCCGATGACCAATATCCTTGGCGCAGAAGGCATGGGCTTTGTCCACCTGATGGAAGAATTGCCGCAGGAACGCCTCAGCATTGCCGTGGGCGCGCAGGCGGCAGCGCAGCGGGCGTTTGATGAAGCGGTGAAATTCACCAAGGATCGCAAGGCCTTCGGCAAGAGCGTGTTCGAGTTTCAGAACACCAAATTCACGCTGGCGGACTTGAAAGCCAAGCTGCAAGTGGGCTGGGCGCATCTCGACTGGGCCATCAAAAAGCATCTTGCAGGCGAGCTGACGACGGACGAGGCGAGCGCTGCCAAGCTGTGGCACACCGATCTGCAATGGGAATGCTGCGATGTGGCGCTGCAACTCCACGGCGGGGCGGGCTATATGAACGAATACGCCATCGCGAGGCTGTGGCGCGATGCGCGCGTCACGCGGATTTTCGGCGGCACGAACGAGATCATGAAGGAAGTGATCTCGCGGAGTATCTGAGGGAGCATCCGAGCATGACCGACCCCCTCGACTTCACCGGCAAACGCGTCCTCGTCATCGGCGGGTCGAGCGGGATCGGTAACGGCATCGCGCACGGGTTCCGCGCGCGCGGGGCGAGCGTCACTGTCACCGGCACGCGGCCCGATTTCGGGGACTATCTCGAAGCCGAGGATGCGGACTTCACGGGCCTCGATTACCGCCAACTGAACCTCACCGATCGCGATGCGGCAGACAGGCTGGCGGCGGATTTCGGCGCGTTGGATGTGCTGGTGCTGTGTCAGGGCACAGTGCGCTATGGCCGGGCCGAATTCACCCGCGAAGGGTGGGATCAGGTGGTGGATATCAACCTCAATTCGGTGATGGATGCTGCGCGCGCTTTCCGCCCCGCTTTGGCCGCGGCGATGGGTTCCATCATCATCGTCTCATCCGTCGCCGCCTTCAAATCGACCATCGGAACGCCCGCCTATGCGGCATCGAAAGCAGGCGCGGCAAGCCTGACCAAAACCCTGGGCGAGGCGTGGGCGAGGGACGGCATCCGGGTTAATGGCATCGCGCCGGGGCTCGTGCCGACGAAGCTGACCAGCGTCACCACCGAGCATCCCGAAAGACTTGAGGCAACCATCAGGAAAATCCCGTTGCGCCGGGTGGGCACGCCTGAGGATATGGCGGGCGCAGCGCTGTTCCTGGCCTCGCCGCTGTCGGCCTATATCACCGGGCAAACGCTCGTGGTCGATGGCGGGCTGACGCTTTCCTGAAAGGAAAAATGCCGCAATGTGACAGCACCGCTTAAGCTGTCGCAAACTCGTCGTGAAAAGGTCACACACCTCAGCCACTCCGGCCTGAAACCGGGGCAGGCAACGCATGGATGTCGTCACTATTTTCCTGACCAGCGACTTGGGCGAGACGCTGGATGACTTTATTCATGACAAGCAGCGGTTTGTCTTTGCGCGCCTCGGGTCAGGTGGCCCTGAAAGGCTCGTCGATGGACCGATCTGGGCCTTTGTCGATTGGGTGATGGAAGATCTGGCAGGGCTCGAAATGTGCCGTCGCCTGCGTGCCGACCCGCGCATGGCCGGTGCCCATATCACCATGGTGCTCGAAGCCGACGACATCGACGATCGCCGCCGCGCGCTCAAGGCGGGGGCGGATGATTATATGGTTGGGCCGGTGGAGCGCACCCGTGTGCTTGACCGGGTGTTGGCGGTCCAGACCCGGCGCGGCGATGCTGCTGCTGCCCGCATTCAGGAATATGGCCCGGTGACGATCAATCTGGCGGCGCTGCAAGCGCTGTGGGCGGGGCAGCCGATCACCCTTCGGCCCAATGAATTCCGTCTGCTTCGTTTTCTGGCGCAGAATCCCAACCGCGTGCTCAGCCGGGCGGATCTTATCAAAGGGCTTGGCAAGGACGAAGGCCCGATTGATGAACGCACAGTCGATGTGTGGATCGGGCGGCTGCGCCGCGCGCTCAAGGCAGCCGGTGCCGGCAATCCGCTGCGCACAGTGCGCCAGATGGGCTATGTGTTCGATCTGAGATAAAGAAAGCTGCGCCGCAAACGGAACGATGCCCGAGCGCGGCGCGGCTGTTTGTTCAGAAGCTTGCTTTCAGGCCCAATGAGAACGCCGTGCCAACGCGGAAGGTGTTAAGCTCGATCCGGTTGCCCTGGAATTCCTGGAACTCGAAATTGCCGCGACCAAAGATGTTGCGGACCTCGAAGCTGAGTTCGAGCGGGCGGCTGCCGAGTTTCAATTCGCTGCGCGCCACGAAATCAACCGTCAGACCAGGGTCTTCCACCACATCGGGCAGCGGCCCACCGCGTGCTGTCACGCGCTTGCTGGCATAGTTCACAAGGAAGGTCGCCTGCTGCACTTTGTCGGTGTCTTCGATGCCGATCGACAGGTTGGCGATGTGATCGGACTGCCCCACCAAGGGGACCCCCTTGTCAAAAATCTGATCAGCGGCCTGATTGGTGTTTCCGGGCACCGGCGCAATATCACCCGGCCCCACATCGAGACGCGATTTGGTGAAGGTGTAGTTGGCCAGTATCAGCACCTGCTTGGTGCCGAAGAAATTTCCGCCCCAGTTTGAGATGTCGAAATTGTATCCGAAATCAACTTCGGCCCCGTAGAGATTGGCGCTCGGCGCATTGGCAAAGCTGGTGAGCGGGGTGCCCGAGTTGGAGATCAGGAAGGCCTCGATCGGGTTGTCGATCTGTTTGAAGAAGCCTGCGACAGTAAGCTTGCGTGCGCCGCCCCAGTAATATTCGCCGCGCGCTTCAAAATTGAGCAATTGGCTGTCGACGAGGAAGGGGTTGCCGCGGAACCGGCGGTTGGATTCCGGATCAAAATAGGTCTGCTCGACCAGTTCGCGGAATTGGGGACGGGCAATCGTCTTGGAAGCGGCGAGCCGCACCTGCAGCTTATCGGTCGCCTCAAAGGTGATGGTGGCGCCAGGCAGGAAGTAATTTTCTGCAAGGTTGGTGGGAACAGAGCCTTCGATCGGGATCTGGAAGATCGACTGATCAAGCGCCACCAGTTGCTTGGCATCTTCAAAACGCACACCTGCATCCACGGTGATGCGATCACTGGGAAGCCAGCGCACCATGCCATAGGCGGCGTTGATCTGAAGCGCGGCATCAAACACCGGGAAGGGTGTGGCTTCGGTCACCACCACGTTGAATCCGGCGAGCGTTGCGCCGTTGATGATGTCGCCCGGACGCCTCAGGCCGAGGGCCGGCACGACATCGGTATCGAGCCCCTCGACTTTGCCACCCGAAATGATCGGACGAAATTCACGGCTCGACGAACGCCGTTCGGTATCGGAATAGGCGTAGCCGATTGTGGCTGTAAGATTGGGGGTGACGTCATAGCTGAGGTCAATCCCGCCAAACAGAAGTTCCTCTTTAAGGTCGTCGAAAGCGACCGAGGAAATGCCCACGTCCGACACCTGACTGAAATAGGCCACAAACTTGTCGCCGAACGGATTGCCGGGCGCGTTGGTCCGGGTGTAGCTGACGTTGGCGTTGAAGGGCGCCTCGCGGTCGGTGCGGGCATAGCCGCCGCGCAAATCGACCCGCAGTTTGTCGAATTTCAGCTCAGTCACAAGCTGGGTGTCGATCAGCTGGCGTTCAAACCAAGCGGTCTGCTGGTTCTGAAAATTAAACCCGCTCGCCCCGAACACGATGTTGGTGCCTTCGGCCAGACGTGCCGTTTTGAGGCTGTCGCGGATGTAGAGATTGGTCCAGCGGATGGTGTGCTCGCCAATATCAAGCCCAAAGCCCAGCAGGCCGTCGACGAGGATGTTCTCATCGGTGATGAAGGTGGTGAAATCCTCAAGGATCTCGGTGAGATCCGAATTGCCCGTCTGGTTGCGCACGGTGCGATTGCGCAGCTTGTTGCGGATCGAAGCGGTGGCGATAATGCCCAGCGTTGTTGAACCGCTGAGATCCACCGATACGCCGCCCGTGATCGTGCCCGAAAGGTTGGGGCGCTGTTCGGGAACGCGCTGCAAAGTCACCAGATTGGTCGGCAGCAACTGCCCGGCAATCGCGCCCTGTTCGGCAAGGCTCAGGTCGCTGATACGCTGGCCGCTGGCGATGAAGGCGGCAAGATTTGAGGGCACGTTGCGATTGCCATTGTCAAATCCGAACGAATCCCAGTTGGAACCAAAATAGGTGAGCCCGTTTTGGAAAGTTGTGAGAGTGTCGCCCCCCGTGCCGACACTGACATCGAGGAAATTCTTGAGCGGGATTGCCTTGGTGGTGAGATTGATTACCCCGCCGCCGAATTCGCCCGGAAAGTTTGCCGAAAAGGTCTTCTGAACTAGGCTTGAGGACACGACATTGGTCGGAAAAATGTCGAGCGGCACAACCCGGCTAAGTGGTTCGGGGCTGGGAAGGGGCAGACCGTTCAGCATCGCCAGCGAATAGCGATCACCCAAGCCGCGCACGAAGACGCGTCCCCCGCTTACCAGCGACAACCCGCTTACTCGTGACAGCGCGCCCGCGATATCGCTTTCGCCGGTGCGGGCAATGTCCGCCTCGGTAAGGACCGAAAGAACCTGCGTCGAGGCGCGTTCGACATTGCGATTACGCCTTCCGGTGACAACAATGCCGCCGCCGGGGATCGAGATGTCAGGCTGACGGAACTCGTCGTCTGCTTCCTCCGCTCCCTCTGCTCCAGCCGCCGGCTCACCGCCTGCAGCGGTGGTCTGTGCGGACAGCGCTCCAGGAACAGTCAGCGACGTTGTCAACAGCAACCATGCGGCCACCCGCGCGCGCTTCAGCATAAAGTCTGGCCCCCTCATGAATGCCCCTTGAATTCAATCTGTTGCCCCGCATGAGTGCGGGTGATGCTGCAAAAGGGCGGGAGGCAAGGGACCAATCGTCCTT
>MEDW01000076.1 GCA_001724215.1 Erythrobacter sp. SCN 62-14
CGCGGGGTCTGCTGTCAAGAAAATTGTTTTATAAGAGCGGATTAACGAGCGAACCCTAGCCGAGCTTTCGGGAGCGCAACGTCAGAATCAATCCACTAGGATGAGCGGGAAAGGAGTGCAGCCATGCGCCTGAACATGCGAACACCGCCCCGCAAGGGCGCCGATGCCGATATCGACCCGCGCGAGCAGGAATCGGCCGAGATCATCGATCTTGCCAGCCGTGCAGCCTTCCCCGCCGTAGTCGATCGCAAGGCAGGTGGCGATGGGCTTGGCCTTGCGGCAGGCGTTCTGGTGATTGGCGCAGTTGGCGCGCTCACTTTCTGGGCGATGGAGAGCGCCCGCGCGCCCGAGCCGCAGACCATTGGCAACCCCAATCTTGTTGCCCCTGCGCCCGAGGCTCCGCCGCCCGAAATCGTTGTGCCTGAGATTGATCCGGCGCTGGTCACGCCTGAGCCTCTGGAAGCGCCCGAACCGGTGGTGGTGAATGAAACGGCCTTTGCCCCGGTGCAGGTCGCCAATCCCTACGCCAGCCCCAGTCTGGTGTTTGATGTGAGCCAGGCCGCCAATGCGGGGCCGCGCTTGCTTGAAGCACCGGTCGCGCCGGCCGACATTCCGGGAAGCGCAGGGGGCAATGCCGCCTCTGATCCGGCCTCGGCCTTTGCCAATCGCATCGGCGGCGTCGGCGGCGGCCCGGCACGGGCGAGCGCCATGGCGAACCCTTCGACCACGGTGACGCAGGGCACGCTGATCCCCGCCATCCTTGAAACCGCAATCAACACCGATGTGCCCGGCTTTGTGCGCGCGGTGGTGAGTCAGGATGTGCGCAGTTTTGATGGCAAGCGCGTGCTGATCCCGCGGTCCAGCCGTCTTGTCGGGCAATATCAATCGGGCGTGCAGCAGGGCCAGCGCCGCGCCTATGTGATCTGGACGCGGCTGATCCGGCCTGATGGGGTGTCGGTCAATCTTGGCTCTCCTGCGACAGGCTATGACGGGACGACGGGCCTTGCAGGCGACGTGAACACGCATTTCTTCCAGCGCTTCGGCTCTGGCCTGCTCTTGTCGGTGGTTGGCGGGCTGGGTGCGATTGGCACGGGCGGTGTTGGCGGCGTGATTATCGCAGGCGGCGCGCAGAATGCGGCCAATTCGGCGGTGCAGGCGCAAGGCCAGATCAGCCCCACCATCCGCGTGCGCATGGGCGAGCCGATCCGGGTGTTCACCGCACGCGATCTCGATTTCAGCACCGTGGGCGGGTGATCGGATGAGCGCCGATGTTCACCGGCTGGATGGAGATGCAGACGCGCCTGTGAACGCGCAGCGCAGCGTCTATCTTGACGCTTATCTCGCGCCGTTCCGCCGCTGGCTGGAACGCGACACAGTGACCGAGATCATGGTCAATCGCCCCGGCGAAGTGTGGATCGAAGACGCCGCCAATCCGGGGATGCAGCGGCTTGATGTGCCGGAAGTTGACGATCGGCTGGTGCAGCGCCTTGCCGAACAGGTCGCCCGCGTCAGCCATCAGGGGATCAACCGCGAACACCCCTTGTTGGGCGCGACCTTGCCAGATGGCGCACGGGTGCAATTCTGCGGGCCGCCCGCTGCCCGCCAGCATTGGGTGATGGCGATCCGCCGCCACCGCCGGCTTGATCTGCCGCTCGATGCCTATGACACGGGGCCGCTGCTGGGTGAGGCGCGGCCCGAACTGCCCGATGCGCAGACCCAGCCGATTGCTTACTTGCGCGAAGCAATCCGCCAGCGCCGCACCATCCTGATCTCGGGCGGCACAAGCACGGGGAAGACAACCTTCCTCAATGCCATGCTTGGCGAAATTCCGCGCGAGGAACGTGTGGTGCTGGTCGAAGACACGCCCGAACTGAAATTCCCCGGCGCCAATTCGGTGGGGCTCGTGGCCGTGAAGGGCGAGTTGGGCGAAGCCAAGGTCACCGCCAATGAATTGCTGCAAGCTGCGCTGCGGCTGAGGCCGGATCGCATTGTGCTGGGCGAATTGCGCGGTGCAGAAAGCGTGAGTTTTCTGCGCGCGATCAACACCGGGCACCCCGGCAGCTTTTCAACGATCCACGCCAATTCGCTGCGCGGCGCGCTCGAACAGCTAGCCTTGATGGTGATGCAAACTGGCATTGGCCTCACCCGCTCCGACACGATTGCCTATGCCGCCGGCGTCATTGATGTGATCGTGCAATTGGGCCGTGATGCACAAGGCAGGCGCGGCATCACCCAGATCGCGGATGCGCGGGATTTGGTTTAGGCTCTTTTTGCGCGCTTGCGCGCAAACGCTGACCTCCCGCCCCGCCTCCCCACCCGGCCACCAATGATACCATCATGCTATGGTGGCCGAGTGGGGAGGCGGGGCGGGAGGTCAGAGCTACAAATGGCGGCTTAAAACAAAAGCGACATTTGTGTGACAAGCCCGATTTGGTGATTTACACCATGAAGCCTTGCGAACATGGGGCTTGGCGCATCACGCGCTGACGCTACAGCGAAGCAATGAGCACACAGTCGATGGATATGCCAACCGGAAACGCCGATGAGGCGAGCGAGCCGCTTCCCGAGCTGGGTGCGGACGAATCGCCTTTTTTCAACCGCGAACTCTCGTGGCTGCAATTCAACGAGCGCGTGCTGGCCGAGGCGAGGAACGCGGCTTATCCGCTGCTTGAGCGGCTCCGCTTCCTGTCGATTTCGGGCAGCAATCTTGATGAATTCATGATGATCCGCGTGGCGGGTCTTGTGGGGCAAGTGCAGCGCGGGCTGGCCGAACCTTCGATTGATGGCCGTTCTCCCAGCCAACAGCTTGCTGCAATCCGTGAGCAGCTCGCTCAGCTTTCCGCGCTTCAACAGGATATCTGGCGGGGCTTGCGCGGCGAACTGGCTGCGGCCGATATCTATGTGGCGGTCGAGGAGCGGCTGAAGCCTGCTGCGCATAATTGGCTCAAAGCCTATTTCCTTGAGGAAATCCTCCCCATCATCACCCCGCAGGCGCTCGATCCGGCGCATCCATTCCCTTTCGTCCAGAACGAGGGGATGGGCCTGCTGTTTACTCTAACGCGCGATGCCGACCGCGAACAGCTGATCGAGATGGTGCTGATCCCCAGCGCCATGCCGCGGTTTGTCCGCGTTCCGGGCGATATCGCGGGGCAGGGCGAGGCGCTGTATATCTCCATCGCCAGCCTTATCCAGCGCTATGCCGAGGCACTGTTTCCCGGTTTCACCATCGAAGGCGACGGATTGTTCCGGGTCTTGCGCGACAGCGATATCGAAATCGAGGAAGAGGCCGAAGACCTCGTGCGCACTTTCCGCAGCGCGATCCAGCGCCGCCGCCGGGGTCAGGTGATCCAGCTTGAGCTGGAAGAGGATTTCGACCCCAAGGCGGAAAAGCTCCTGCTTGAACAACTCGGCATCAATGAGGCCGCCGTGATCAAGACCGATGGCATGATCGGCATTGATGGCTTGGCTGAAATCGTTTCCGAAGACCGGCCCGATCTCAAATTCGACGCCTACACCCCGCGCTTTCCCGAACGCATCCGCGAGCATGACGGCGATGCCTTCTCTGCGATCCGCGAGAAGGACATCATCATTCACCACCCCTATGAAAGCTTCGAGGTGGTGGTCGATTTCATCCGGCAGGCCGCCGCCGACCCGGACGTGGTCGCGATCAAGCAGACGCTCTACCGCGCAGGCTCGCAATCAGCGGTCATCAACGCGCTGATCGAAGCGGCAGAGGCTGGCAAATCGGTGACGGCGGTGGTGGAACTCAAGGCCCGCTTTGATGAAGAGCAGAACCTCAAATGGGCCAGCAAGCTCGAACGCGCGGGCGTGCAGGTAATCTACGGCTTCACCGACTGGAAAACCCACGCCAAGGTTGCCATGGTGGTGCGCCGCGAAGGCGATAGCTTCCGCACCTATTGCCACTTTGGCACGGGCAATTATCACCCCATTACGGCCAAGATTTACACCGATCTGTCCTTCTTCACCGCTGACCCAAAACTCGGGCGTGATGCGGCCAAGATGTTCAATTTCGTCACCGGCTATGTCGAACCTCATGCGCTGGAACGCATTTCGATCGCGCCGATTGCGCTGCGTGATGAGCTTTACAAGCGCATCGATGCCGAAATCGCCCATGCCCGCCAAGGCAAGCCTGCACAGATCTGGATGAAGTGCAACCAGCTCACCGATCAGGCGATGATTGACCGGCTTTATGCCGCCAGCAATGCAGGCGTGCAGATCGAACTGGTGGTGCGCGGGATCTGCTGCCTGAGGCCCGGCATTGCGGGAATGAGCGAGAACATCCGGGTTAAATCCATCATTGGCCGCTTCCTGGAACACAGCCGCATCTATGCCTTTGCCAATGGCGCGGCGCTCCCCAACCCGGAAGCGGCGGTCTATATTTCCTCCGCTGACCTCATGAGCCGCAATCTGGATCGCCGGGTCGAAGCGCTGATCCCGATCCTCAACCGGACAGTGCACGATCAGGTGCTGCAGCAGGTGCTGCTCGCCAATATGCTCGACACCGAACAAAGCTGGTGGCTGCATTCGGACGGATCTTATTCGCGGGTGGAAACCGAAGGGCGCCCGTTCAATTGCCACCGCTATTTCATGACCAACCCCTCGCTGTCGGGGCGCGGCGGGGCGCTGGAAGCAGGCGCTGTGCCCAAATTGTCGCTGCGCCGCGGCCGTACGGGATAGGATTGTTCTGGAAATGACGTATCGCAAGCGGCGCTCAGACCGCGATGGAACTTTTGCGGGCAGCACGGCTGGACGCGCCATTATTGACATTGGTTCAAACACAGTGCGGCTGGTGGTCTATGGCGGCGCAATGCGCGCGCCGACCGTGCTGCTCAACGAGAAAGTCACTGCCCGGCTGGGGCGCGATATTGCGACAACCGGCAGGTTGGCCGAGGAGGCGGTGGAACTCGCCTTGAGGGGCCTTGCGCGCTTTGCTCTGCTGCTTGAGGATCTTGAGGTTGATGACGTCGAAGTGGTGGCCACGGCTGCGGTGCGCGATGCCAGCAACGGGCCGGAATTTGTCGCGCGGCTCATGGAAATGGGCCTCAACCCCCGGGTGATTTCAGGTGAGGAAGAGGCAATCCTGAGCGCGCACGGCGTGATCGGCGCTTTCCCCGATGCACGCGGGCTGGTGGCCGATCTTGGCGGGGGCAGCCTTGAACTGGTGCGCGTGGGCGATGGCGCGGTAAGCGATGCGACCAGCTTGCCGCTCGGCACTTTGCGGCTGGTCGATCATCACGGCGTCAATCCGGGCGACATGAAGAAGAGCCTCGAGAAGGCAATCCGCAAGGGCGGGTGGGATCTTGCGGGACAAGCGCCTGAAGATAATGGCACGCTCTATCTTGTCGGCGGGACATGGCGCGCCATGGCGGTGTTCGCGATGCAATTGGCTCGCCATCCTTTAAGCGATCCGCACGGCTTTGAACTCAGTCCCACTGCGGCGCGTGAATTGGCCGAAACGCTGGCAATGTCAGCGCAGGGCAATCTGCGCGGCGCGGCCCGGATTTCCAGCATGCGAGCGGAAAAATTGCCTGATGCGGCGGTTTTGCTGCTGGCAATGTTGGCAAGGCTTAATCCGGCGCGGGTGGTGTTTTCATCATGGGGCCTGCGCGAGGGGCTGCTTTATGATCGCCTGCCGCCGCATACGCGGGCGCAGGACCCACTGCTGGCCGGTGTTTCCGCCTTCGCCAGCCAGCGCGGCGCGCCGCCGACATTGGCGACGCGGATGGCGGCTTGGACGCTTGACGCTGCGCCCGCGCGGACACATGGCGATGAACGGCTAAGGCTGGCAGCAACCATGCTGGCACTTGCTTCCATGCAGATCGAACCCAACGTACGCCTGCCGCAAGCGATTGAATGGGCCTTGCAAAAACGCTGGATCGGGATCGACGGCAAGGGCCGCGCCATGGTGGCCGCAGCGATCGCAGCCAATGGCAACAGGCTTGATCTGCCCGACCGCGTGCGCGCGCTTGCGAGCGCCGAAGCGCTTGAGGAAGCCATCTGCTGGGGCCTTGCCCTGCGCCTTGCGCGCAGGCTCGGCGCGCGATCGCGCCGCTCGCTGCAGGTCAGCCGTCTCGCCGTGCGCGAGGGCGTGCTTGTGCTGAGGCTGGCCGATAGCCATGCCGCGCTGTTCGGCCAATCGACGGAAAAGGACATGAAGCTGTTGTCAGGACGTCTCGGCCTTGGCTGGCGCTGTGAGATCGTCTCAGACGAGGCCTTGTCACAAGAAGATTAGGCTTTGGCTTCAGTGCTCGCAAAGGGCGAGAAATCGGTGTCCATATCGAACAGGTCAACGCCTTCGGCAGCTTTCAGGCGGCCCACCACGATATAGGTGACAGGGGTCAGCGCCGCCTCCCACGCGGTCTTGATGAACCATTGCGAGAGCACCACCTGAAACAGGGTTTCGGGCGGCCATCCAGCAAGGCCCCAGAAAGCCAGCGGATAGAAGATCATGCTATCAAGACCTTGGCCCACAATGGTCGAACCAATCGTGCGCATCCACAGGAAGCGCCCCTGCGTCCAAACCTTCATCTTGGCGAGCACGAAGGAGTTGGCGAATTCACCCACCCAGAAGGCGGTGATCGAGGCGAGCACGATCCGCCAGCTGTTGCCGAAAACATGCTCGTAATCGCTCTGATAGGGCCATCCTTCGGCCGGCGGCAGCGCCACCACCACCCATGCCATGAAGGCCATGAAGGCGAGGGCTCCAAAGCCTGTCCAGATCACCCGGCGTGCCTTGGCATAGCCATAGACCTCGGTCAGCACATCGCCTAGGATATAGCTGATCGGGAAGAACAGCACGCCCGCGCCGAAAATCCACGCCTCGCCATTGGGAAGCGTGATGAAACTGGGTTTGGAGGCGCCGATCAGGTTAGACAGCAAGAGGATTGCGACAAAGGCCGCCATCACAATGTCGTAATATCGAAACGAGCCTGGGGCGCGGCTGGTCGCCACGATTCCATCATAGGGATCGCGATCAAACGCGGAAGCCGGGTCGGTCGGGTCGAGGAGGTCGCGAGAGGGAGCGGCCTCGGGAGGCGTTTTTTCCATGTTCAAGCACTCTAGCGTGATTTGATTGCGCGGCAAAGCACGCTAATGGGAGGGCGGCGCGCGCCCGTAGCTCATCTGGATAGAGCGCGAGACTTCTAATCTTGAGGCAGCAGGTTCGAGTCCTGCCGGGCGCGCCAACTTCGTTTGCTGTCTTAAGCGCGGCAGGTAGGACTATTCTCCACCCTATCAGTATGCGGCTATTGTCTGGCCACTGATAGCAGCGCGCCATGGGCGGTGCCGAAATAATCGGGTGAGGCCGCTTCGCCTGCAAACCACAATTGCCCACCCCAATCTGCCCCGCCAAGCGCTGTGCGGTCCGCGTCATTCGTGCCAACTGCGTTGAAACTGTAACTGCCTAGCGCAAAAGGATCCTGCCCCCAGCGAGTGATTTGTGCCGCAACCGGCGCGGGAAAGCGGGTGCCGAACATCGCCTTGAGCGCTGCGTGGGCAGCCCCAATCACTGCGCGATCATCCTCCTGCTCCAATGCTCTGGCAGCATTGCCTGCGTGAAACCCGCCCAGCACCGGCGCGCCGAGTGTGGGCATAAGCGAAAACCATTCATTCCACTCGCCCGATTGCGGGCCCATCCAGCTGATCCAATTGGCATCATCGGGCCAATCGGCACGATCAAAACGCAGCCAGCATTTGTTCAAAAGGCCATTGCCCAGCCCGGCAATCGCGGCCTCGCGCGCGCTTTCGAGCGGGCGGGCAAATTCGATGCGGCCTGATTTCAGTACCCCCAAAGGCACGGTACAGATAATGGTATCGGCCGCAAGGCGCGTGCCATCGGCCATAACGACATATCCCGGCGCAATCCGTCGCACCTCGGCAGACAGGCGCACATCCAATCGTTTTGGCAGATAGCGCGTGATCGCATCAAACCCGGCTGGAAAGATCACTTCCTGCCCGCCAAAGGCTTCATCCTCGTCACCATAGAGCGCGGATATCGCGGCGGCATCGCCGGCATATTCCTGTTCCCATTCGCTGTGCAGCACGTGGCGCACCAGACGGCGTAGCTGATCATCTGCCTGGTCCCATAGCGGCGAAGACATCACAGCCTCAAGCAGCGAAATGTCCGTTTCACCGCGCCGCGCCGTGCGCAATGCCCGCGCAATCAGCCTGCGGGCAGGGCGAAAATCCGGATCAATCACTGTGCCTTGTGGCCCGATCAGGATCGCTTCATCCGCGCTGGTGGTGATCCGCTTTGCGCCGGCAGCATCGGCGAGCAGTGTCAGGGGATTGCCGCGCGGGCCGTGTATCCAGCTTGCCCCCAGATCCAGCGGCAGATCGGGCCACACGCGCGAGGTGTGCACTCGCCCGCCGACGCGGCTGCGCGCTTCGAGCACGGTGACATCAGCGCCTTCATCGCTCAGCCTGCGCGCCGCAGCCAGTCCGGCAAGCCCTGCGCCCACCACCAACACGCGCTGCGCTTGCAACACGCCACCCGCCCGCGCCAGAGTTGGCGCACCCAGAATCGCCAGCGTCCCTGCGAGAAAACTGCGGCGGCAAGTGGAACGTGTCATGAGCGCGCCGAGCTTATCACGCGCAGCGCACTTGTGCCATGCCGATGCCGTCAGAACCGCAGGCGCACCCCGGTGCGGCCCGCGATCGCCGTTGCTCCCTGATCGAGGCCGAATTGCACCTCGGCATCGGCGTAGAATTCGGCATGGCTGCTGATTGAGAAAGTGGTACCAGCGCCCACTTCGCCCCACACTTCGCGGAAATCAACATTGCCGGGTTCAGACGCGCCGATTGCCAGCACAGTTTGCCCACCATCAATCTGCGCCCACAGATTGGCCTTGCCATAGATGGTGAACAATCCGCCTGCGCTATCGGGGCGTTTGTCCCACGTGCGTTTGAGGCGGAAGCCACCGCGCGCGGTCACGCTGTCATCAATGCTGATCTGGTTGGCCACGCCGCGATTATCGGTGAAGGCGTCAAAGCTGACAGTGCCGTAGATCAGTTGCGCTTGCGGCTCGATCTTCCACTTTGTGCCAAAAGCCTTGCCGATTTCGACCGAGGTAAACCAGGTATCGCTGTTGGCATTGAACGCGGTGCCATCGGCAGCGCTGGCATTGTGATCAATGCCCTGTTTCTGGGTCACGACATCGAAATAGACCCCGCTGGCCGCGAAATGCGTGAGGTAAAAGCCAGCAGTCCAGCCGTCGGAGTTGGTTTGTCCTGCATCAATGAACACCGGACGCTCCATCCGGTCGGTTGTGCCCGACCACAGCAGCCCGCCATACACGCCAATATGGGTGCGCGAGCCGCCTTCGGTGACGCCGCGGAAAATATCAATGCCCATCTGCAAGCTGCCGAACTGACCACTGGTGGCGCCATCGCCAAAGGATGCCGAACGGGCCGTGTCGCTGTAATCGCGGCCAATCGCGCGCGCCCATGCGCCGGTGAAAAAGCCGCTTTCCAGCGTTTGCCGCAGCAGATGTTCCTGCTCACCCACGCGTTCGTGCAAAGTCCCGATCGAAGTTAGCGCGGCATCCTGTGTCACCCGCGCCGCGCTGATGGTGGGCATGACAATATCGCGGGCGCGCGAACGCAGGAAGAATGGCTGCTCGGCCAGATCACCAACTCCAACGCGATCTGGAATGTGCTCACGCAGCAAACCCTGTTTGGCCCGCTTGCCTTGCGGTCTGACAAAGATGCGCGCCCCACCCATTTCAACCGTGATCGCTGGGATGGTTTCCCGGCCACGCGCGAGCGGATTGTGGAGCGCTGGGTGGACAGCAACACGCCCAACCCGATTGTGCTGGGCGGTGATATTCACACCTTTGCTGCTGGTGATGTTGCCGATCATCGCAGCGGCTTGATTGCGGCCAGCGAATTTGTTGGCGGGGCGATCACCAACACGGGCGCGAGCAAGAAAAAGCTCGCGCGCATGGTGGCCGATAATCCGCGCATGGCGATGATGAATGCAAGCAAGCGCGGCCACGGCGTGCTCGATCTCACGTCAAACCGGGCAGAGATCCATTTCCGCATGGTGGAGGATTCGCGCGATGAAAACTCTGGTCTTGCCAAAGGTGCAAAGTTCGTAATCGAAAGCGGACGGCGCGGGCTGATTGCGGCTTAAATCCGCAGTCGAATGCGTTTCAACAACACCTGGCGAGGCTGGCATCAGATTTGATTGAGGGCACCCTCAGCCGACTGGCGCGTCAACGTGGTATTCTGTCTATGAGCTAGGATGTGGAAATCCGCGGTAACCTTTCAGCGTCGCGAGGCGAGGGGTTTATGGTCTGAAGTTCCTGTAATGCAAGCACCCGGGCAAGCGTGGCGATCATGACCGCGGATACAAAAGTTCCCAGTAATTACAGTGCCCATCGCTTTCATGCCGGGCGCGCCATTCCCCTGTAGTTCCCGTTCAAGCTGCGGATCATCAGCCGTCATCAACCCCGTGCATATCGGGGACGGGACATCGCAGCATTGTTCATCAAGCATCGCAAGCTGTGAACGCTTCGCCTGCACCGCAAGGCGATGCGGGACCCTTGGTGCAGAGTTCGGCTCGAGCCACCTGGCGGGCAAGTCATGCAGTCTATAAGGCTCCGTGACTTTGCTTGCATTACCGGTTCGGCACATCGCTATCCGTCGTCACGCTGTGCGGCGAAGGCGGCGTCGGATGAGTTTTCGGGAGCCAGTTGATCGGACGGGCTGATTATGAAATCCCCGCTGTCTGGAACCCGTGAGCCACTTATACTTAAGCTCGTTGAGCTTCGCTCATACCTCCCACCCCACCTCCCCGCCCGGCCACCAATGATACCAAGTGTATATGGTGGCCGTGGGGTGGGAGGCGCATGGGTTCACGTCAGTGAACCTTGGTATTACCGCCCATCAGGAAAAACCTCGCCTTAGGCTTGGCTCCAAATAAGCTCATCCTTTAAGCCCTGCGCGATTTGCTAGGGCACCAAGACTTGCTCGCTCGCTACAAGCCTGTTTTGAAAGGTGCAAGCGTGCTGGCGGAGATCGCGATGCAGGGTCAATACAATACCATCACCATTGATAAACGCGGGCCGGCCGACTGGCTGACACTCAACCGGCCTGAGGCGCTTAACGCCATCACGGCTGAAATGACGGCGGAACTCAATGACTATTTCGGTGCGCTCTATCACGATCGGACAACCCGCATCGTGGTGCTACGCGGGGCCGGCCGGGCCTTTTGTGCAGGGCTTGATATCAAGGATCACGCGGGCTGCAATCCGGCAGAGGTGCCCTTTGGCGGCGGCTTCGGTTTTCAGGGCTTTCTGGCGGATGTTTACATCAAGATGCGGCGCTGCCCGCAGCCGATTATATCGCTGGTCCATGGCGCGGCCTGCGGCGGAGGGTTTGCCTTTGCGCTGGCTTCGGACATCCGCATCGCCGGGCATAGCGCGAGGATGAACGCGGCTTTTATCCGCCTTGGTCTTTCGGCCTGCGACATGGGGGTGAGCTATTTCCTGCCGCGGCTGGTGGGGGTTTCGGTGGCCTCGGAACTGATGCTGACCGGGCGATTTATTGATGCAACGCGCGCGCTGGCAACAGGTTTGGTGAGCGAGGTGGTGCCCGACGAGGAGCTGGAAAGCGCCGCGCAAAGCTATGTTGACGATATGCTGGCCGCTTCTCCCATGGGGCTGCGCATGACCAAGGAAGGGCTCAATATGGCGGTGGATGCCGCCAGCCTTGAGGCAGCCATGGCGATCGAGAACCGCAACCAGTTAATGACAGCGGCCAGCCCCAATTTCGCAGAAGGCATGAGCGCCTTTCTGGAAAAGCGCAAACCCGATTACATTCCCGACTAAAGGCCAGACTTCGCCATGACTCATCCCAAATATCCGCATATTTTCAGCCCGCTGCGCATTGGCCGGCAAGTGGTGAAGAACCGCATCATCATGGGCTCGATGCACACTGGCCTCGAAGACGGGCCTGAACCGGCCAAGCGGCTGGCCGCCTATTTCGTTGAACGGGTGAAAGGCGGGGTGGGCATGATTATCACCGGCGGCATCTCCCCGCATCCAAGCGGCGGCTATGGTGCAAAGCTCACCGGGCCGGAAGAAGTGGCGATGCACCGCGAAGTGACTACGGCTGTCCATGCTGCCGATCCGGAAGTGAAGATCTGTATGCAGATCCTCCACTCCGGCCCGCTGGCCGGCGTGCCCGAGCCGGTTGCCCCGTCCCCTGTCAAATCGCGCATTGGCCGCTATGCGCCTGTCGAACTCGATGAGGCAGGGATTGAGGAGCAGATCGCGGCTTTTGCGCGCTGTGCGGCGCTGGCCAAGGAAGCGGGCTATGACGGGGTCGAGATCATCGGTTCGGCCGGTTATCTGATTTCCACTTTCCTTGTTGAAAAGACCAATCTGCGGACCGATCGTTGGGGCGGATCGTGGGAAAACCGGATGCGCTTTCCGCTTGAAGTGGTGCGCCGGACGCGCGCTGCGGTGGGGCCGGATTTCGTGCTGATCTTCCGCATTTCGGCGATGGATATGCTCGAAGGCGGCCTTGCGTGGGAGGAGGTGGCAAGCCTTGCCCGCGCGCTAGAGGGCGCCGGGGTGGATGTGATCTCCACCCATTTCTGCTGGCACGAAAGCTTTGTGCCGACCATCGCCACCATGGTGCCGCGCGCCGCCTTTGCACAGGTGACCGGCCGGCTGCGTAAGGAAGTCTCGGTTCCGGTCATCACCAGCAACCGCATCAATATGCCCGATGTCGCCGAAGCGGTGCTGGCGCGCGGCGATGCCGATCTGGTGTCGATGGCGCGGCCCATGCTGGCCGATCCCGATCTGGTCAGGAAAGCCGCCGAGGGCCGCGAGGATGAAATCAACACCTGCATCGGGTGCAATCAGGCCTGCCTCGATCACACCTTCACCGGGCGCGAGACATCCTGCCTTGTCAACGCGCGCGCCTGCCGCGAGACCGAGTTGACGCTGCGCGCGGCGCAGGCTGTGAAAAAGATCGCAGTGGTTGGCGCAGGTCCGGCAGGGCTGGCCTATGCCACCCTTGCCGCTGAACGCGGCCACCATGTCACCCTGTTTGATGCGGCCGAGGAAATCGGCGGGCAATTCAACCTTGCCAAGCGCATTCCCGGCAAGGAGGAATTTTATGAAACGCTGCGCTATTTCAGGCGGATGATCGACAAGCACGGCGTGGATCTGCGCCTTGCAAGCCGCGTCTCAGCCGATGATCTGCTGCAAGGCGGCTATGATGAGATCATCCTTGCCACCGGCATCGAGCCGCGCACGCCGCAAATCCCCGGCATCACGCATCCCAAGGTGGTGCGCTATATTGATGCAATCCGCGGCACGGCCCCGATTGGCAAGCGGGTGGCGATCATGGGGGCAGGCGGGATCGGCTTTGATGTTGCCGAACTCATCACCCATGCTGGCCCATCAGGCGCGCTTGATGTCGAGGTTTTTGCCAAGGAATGGGGCATTGATTTCAAAAATCACCCGCGCGGCGGTGTGACCGGGGTTGCTCCGGTGGTGCAATCAAGCGGGCGGGACGTCTGGCTGCTCCAGCGCAAGACCAGCGCGGTTGGCAGGGGGCTTGGCCGGACGACGGGCTGGACTCACCGCCTGACGCTGCAGCGGCGCGGGGTCAAGATGCTGGCCGGCGTCGAATATCACCGGATCGATGATGCCGGACTGCATCTGAGCATCGAGGGCGAGCCGCAAGTGCTGGAGGTGGACACGATCATCGTGTGCGCAGGCCAGGTCCCAGCGCGCGGGCTGTATGAGGAACTGCTGGCCAAGGGCGCCAGCCCGGTGCTGATCGGCGGCGCTTATAAGGCGGCTGAACTCGATGCCAAGCAGGCGATCAAGCAGGCCACCGAACTGGCGCTGGTCGCCTGAACGGAGCGCCTGATCGCGAGCCTTCACCACGCAGGGGGCGCTAATTTTTTTGGCAGGCGCTCACTGCGTTAGCATCAGTTACTGTTTTCCTAGCTTTAATGCTCGCGGGGTGCAGGAGAAGTAAGCAAAGAAAAATCGGCGCCCCTCAAAAATGAAGGGGAGAAGGTGCATTGAACAAGGCAAGGGAGAGCTTCGTTTCGTCTACGATCAGGCGGTCTGCTTTTTTGTGCGGCGTTGCTGTGGCGGCGATTGCAGTGCTGCCGAGTCATGCTGCCGCTCAGGATGCCCCTGCTGCTCTTGATGAAGCGCCTGCCCGCCTCGACACAGGCGAAGGCGTGATTATTGTTCAGGCCCGCCGCCGGGATGAAACCCTTCAGGATGTGCCGGTGACCATCACTTCGGTGAGCGGCGAGTTGATGGACAATTTCGTCATCAATCAGGTTTCGGACATGGCCGCTCGCGTTCCGACCTTGCAGGTGCAGGTGGGCGGTTCAGGCTCGGGCGGCCAACTCAGCTTGCGCGGGCTTGGTTCATCGGCGATCTCTGCCGCGTTTGACAGCGCGGTGGCCTTCGATTTTGACGGCGTGCAATTGTCAACGATGCGGCTGGTGCAAGCCGGTTTCTTCGACATGAAACAGATCGATGTCCTCAAAGGCCCCCAATCGCTCTATTTCGGCAAATCCGCCACCGCTGGGGTGTTTGCCTTGCAAACCGCCGATCCCACGCCCGATTGGGAAGTGGGCATGATGGGCAATTATGAATTCGAGGAACGCGGCTATCTTATCAATGGCTATATTTCAGGGCCTATCACCGACACTTTGGGGATCCGTCTGGCGGCGCAATGGAACGACATCAGCCGTCTGGTTGAGCTGCAACCCAACACCAATTCGTTCAACGGTCAGTTCCGCGGCCAATCCAGCCTGATCGCTCGCATGACGCTGGACTGGAAGCCTACCAGCAATTTCGGCGCCAATTTCAAAGTGCAATATATGCGCAATGATGGTGACGGGGCGAACCAGCATTCTGATCGCTTGTGCGGCGCAAATGGTGTGGCCGATCCGGTGTTTCTGCTGCAAGGCGCTGTGGCAATCCCAGCCGGTTACGACTGCAATTTCGGCAGCGGTGTCTATTTCTTGCCGGATGCGGCATTGGGCGAGGGTTTTCGCACCGGCAGGCGCACCAACCGCCCGGCTGGCGTTCCCTTTAACGAGGCGGACATCTGGTTTGGCCGCCTGTTGATGAACCTGCAAATCTCCGATCAATTGCGGCTTACCTCCACCAGCGGCTTCATGGATTTGGATGCACTGGATGTGGATTGCTATGCGGGCGGCGGTTCGGCGCTCGCCTTTTCGCCGATCGGAGCACCACTCGGCGCGGTGGCCCCTGCTCTGGACGCGGTCAACCAGCCGGGCCGCGGACTTGGTACAGGATGTTCTGATCCCATCAACCAATTGACGCAATACACTCAGGAATTGCGGCTTCATTCGGATTTTGGCGGGCCGATCAATTTCATGCTGGGCGCATTTTATGAAGATCGCCGCTTCGTCTTCGACACCTCGCAACAGGGTGTGAACATCAATGTGATTGCGCCTGATCCTTTTACCGGCAATGCCTTCGACTGGAACAAGCGCCACGTGACCAAGACCGAGGCGATTTCGCTGTTCGGTTCGCTGATTTTTGACATCACTGATGATCTGGAATTTGTGGCCGGTGCGCGCTGGACCGATGAGACCAAGGTCAACACCATTTCGGTGCCCTTTCTGCACGCTTTTCTGCAAGGGCCGGGGTTTGTCGAGCCGGGGTTCTTCTCAGGCCCCATCACTTTCCGCGATAGCAATATCTCGCCCGAAGTGACCCTGAAATACCGCGTCAATCCCGATTTCAATGTCTTTGCCGCGTTTCGCACTGGTTTCAAATCGGGCGGGATCGACAATTCGGCGCTGCCTTCCAACAGCCTCAGTCAAGCGGCGCTTGCCAATGATTTTTCCGATCTGATTTTCGATTCTGAAACCACCATCGGCGGGGAAATCGGTTTCCGCTCGCAATGGGCCAATCGCACGCTCACTGTGAACGGCACGGCGTTTTACTATGTGGTTGATGATCTGCAGGTGCAGAATTTCGATGCTATTGCGGTGCAATTTGTGACGCTGAATGCGGGCCAGGTGACAACGCGGGGCTTTGACCTTGAACTCAATTGGCGCACCCCGATCACCGGGCTGAACATCTCGGGCAATGGCACATATCTCGATGCGAAGTTCACCGACACCTTCCTCACCAATGTCGGTGTCGACATTAATGGACGCGCTGCTCCGCGCGCGCCGGAATGGTCGGGCAATCTGGCACTGGATTATCGCACGCCCATCTCGAAGGATGTCGATTTCTTCCTGAGCGGCAATATGCTCTATTCAGGATCCTATTTCACCAATCAGGAAGCTTTCGACGACTTTATCCAGCCGTCCTATGTAACGCTGGATGCCAATATTTCCGTTGGTCATCCCGATGGCAAATGGCGCGTTTCGCTGATTGGGGTAAACCTGACGGATGAGCTGTTTGCGATCACCTCGCAGGGCCGCCCGTTCCTGTCGCCGGGCGGACCGGCCGGGCTTGGCATTCCGCGCGGTGATGATCTTGCCGTCACCATGAACCGGGGCCGACAGGTGTTCTTGCAGACCAGCTTCCGTTTCTAATTGGCGGCGTGCAATCGAGGAACTCGGCGGGCACGGATGGGCCTCGCCTGTGCTGGTCGGCATGGGCTGTATTCAACTGTACCATTTTGTCAGCGGGACCTTGTGTGACGGCGCGCCATGGGAGCAGGAATACTGCGGGCAGGCCGATGCTCTGATGAGTGCGAGCAATAAAAGGCAAAACCGCAATTCATCAAATCGGGCTGCGGCGGCGCGCTCGGCCGTGGCGGGGCTGCGCTTATCGGCAAGCCACCACGCCTCGTGGCCATTATCTTTCACTATACGCGCCAAAGCCGCGCCCATTTTCCCGGGATGCAGAAAACCGATCTGGCTTGAAGCGTGCTCCATCATCGCAAGGTTGCGTTAGATTGCCGGGGCAAGGCAACAACAAAACGGCGATCCACCACAGCGGCATAACAGTTTTTACATAGTGCTCCTGGCTGATGGCAGAGGGCAGGCTCAAACTCGTGCTGCTGCGCTCAGGCTGATGATGGATGGTGTGCGATACGAGCCAATGCGGTAAGGTGCACATCGAACGGGTATCCAGTCTGATCTGCACTGCTAAGCGTTCAATCTTCATTCGTCTGTCGGCATATCCTGGCAAATGTCCCAATAATCGCCATTTCGAGCGCTTTCATATCGGGTGGGGCAAAGGTCACAAATCGCAGAAAGCCGAAGTCTCGATGCATCGCCTGATTGGCACCTGAGCACCTTTGAAACCAAGCCAGTGGCGCTATATTCCGCCCCGCTTGCGTCAGGGCAAGATAATGGGT
>MEDW01000077.1 GCA_001724215.1 Erythrobacter sp. SCN 62-14
TTTCACGATCCGCTCCCTTCCGCCCGGACCGGGGTGGCCACCCCGGTCCGGGCAATCCATCATGGCCCAAACAGAACGCAAAGTCATAAGACAAGCATTGTCCGATCAACCGGACGGGGCACATGCCGCAAGCCCGCGCAGGCCCTGAGCCTTGCTTTTGCCTTCGCCTCGGCTGGACCGAAAAACGCTCATGTGCGGCGCATAGGCCCAAGCTCGCCCAGCTTGACTCATGCCTCCGGCTCCCGGCCACCAAGGCTACCACCAGGATAAGGTGGCGGCCCGAGGTCGGCAGCGGATGGGCTCGCGTCTGTGAACCTTGGTTTTATTCGTCCGTAGCAGGGCCAACGCCCGGCAGCGGCTCAGCGCTGGCACCGGGGATTTCGCCCGCCCGCTCACGCTCCAAACGCTCCATATATTCGCGCTCGATCATCTCGACGCGCGATTGCTCGGCGGCGGCATCTTCGTCAATCTCGCTCAGGCGTTCGCGCCGCGCGCGCTCGATCAGCTGGCCAAAGCGCACTTGTTCGGCTTCGGACTTGTCCTTGGCCCAATCCTCGATGAAGCGCTGGGTGCAGCCGGTAAACCCGCCTGGGCCGGCCGGACTACAGCTCATGGCGCCAAACTCACCGGCATAGCGGATCTTGTCGACCCGACGCGACCAAGCGACATTTTGCGCCGAATCGCTAAAACGCAGGTTGGAAGGGATGCGATAGCGCTCTTCCTCAACCAGGATTTCGCACACGACGATTTCCTGCCCTTGCGCAGCCGGGCATTCATCTTCGCTGAAAGCGATCACCATGTTGATGCGCTCGCCCGCCGGGCCCTGCGCCACGGCAGGCGCCGGAGCGGCAATAAGCGCCGCTGCCAAAGCAGCGCTTGCAGCTGAGATCAACGCTTTCATCAGGCCCAATCCTTATATTGGCACTCTTTCGCGCGCCATGCCCGCATCATCACGCGCTTGTCTAGAGGTTTGGGGCTGAACCGGATGTTTACACCCGCTCGCTCACCTTGATCGCGATGCGGCAACCCAGCTTGATCGCGCCAGCCAGCAGCGGATAGGCCGGCGCGCGTTCGGCCCCGTTGGCGAGCGCTGCATCGCGGTGCTCGCGTTCATCCTCGCGGAAAGCCTCGATCATCTCGGCCAGTTCAGGGTCGGCGCCAGTTTCGGCGAGGCGATCAAGCTGCTCGGTGTAATGCTTGTCGATCTCTTCCTCGACCGCGGCCGTGCAGGCCATCGCGGCTTCGGGCCCGATCAGCGCCGTGCCTGCGCCCAACAGATAGCCTGCTGCCGACCAGAAAGGATGCAGCGCCGTCGGGCGCACGCCGCGCGAAGCCAGCAGGGCATCGAATTTGGCGCGGTGTTCCGCCTCCTGATCGGCCATGTGGCGGATTTCGGCCGAATGCGGCCCGCGATCGCCCATCACGGCGAGTTGTCCTTCGTAAATCCGGGTGGCCCCGAATTCGCCCGCCTGATCGACCCGGATCATGCGGTGCAGTTCTGCGCGGTCCATGGCTTGGCTCCTTGGGTGTTCTGGGAAAACGTCTTACTTGCGATACGCAGCCAGCGCCACAATAGCCGCACCCGCTGCGCTGGAAATCAGGAAATTGAAGCCCGCCAGCGAGATGCCAAACAGCGTCCACGGCGCCTGATCGCAGCGCACCAGCGGCGCTGAGGGATTGAGCACATCGACCGCGCCCACTTTGGCACAGGCCGTAATTCCCGGCCACCAGCCATATTCAACACCTGCATGAAAGCCGCCGATCAGGCCCGAGGTCAACACCGCCAGCCCCGCGAGCGCCACCCACACCCGCGCCGGTTGCAGCACCAAGGCAAGCCCCGCCAATCCAATGGCAGCAAAATGCGGATAGCGCTGCCACCAGCACATCTCGCACGGGTAAAGCCCAAAGGCATATTGCGAGATATAGGCCCCCGCCAGCAGCGCCGCGGGCACGCCCAGCGCAAGGCCACGCGCCGCTGTCAATCCGCTCACTTCAAGCTCTCATTTCTTGAGCGGGACCCGGAGCGCCACCGCGCTCTTGGTGGTGCGGCGCAGGGTTTCAACGGCATAATGCAGCTGGAAATCCTCGACGCCCTGTTCCTTCAACTGATCGGCGGTGAGGCGGAAGCGCGGATCATCGATCGTGTCCTTCTCCATCTCCTCGTCCTTGATGCCGAGTTCGTTGATCAGGTGCCCGCGCAGATCGCTTTCGCGGGTCTGGTATTTCTGGCGGCGGGCGTAATCAGGATCGGAGATCTGCGGCACGGTGATATCGGGCTTGATCCCGCCTTCCTGCACCGAGCGGCCCGAGGGCGTGAAATAGCGCGCGGTGGTGAGCTTCAAGGCGGAATCCGGCCCCAGCGGCAACAGCGCCTGCACGCTGCCCTTGCCAAAGCTGCGTTCACCCATCACCAGCGCGCGGCGGTGATCCTGCAAGGCCCCTGCGACAATTTCCGAGGCCGAGGCGGAGCCTGCATTAATCAGCACGATTATCGGCACGCCTTCGGCCATGTCGCCGCGAAACACGCTTTCGGCATCATACAGGATCGTCTCACCCCGCGCGCGCCCGCGCTGCGACACGATGCGCCCGGATTTGAGGAACAAGTCGGCCAGCGCCACCGATTCATCGAGCCTGCCACCCGGATTGTTCCGCAGGTCGAGCACCAACCCGTTGAGCTTGCCGCCCGCCTCTTTCTTGAGCGATTGCCAGGCGGTGAAAACCTCGGTTCCGACATTGCCGGAAAACTCGTTGACCGAAATCACCCCGACGCCGCCTGCTTGCAGCTCGGAGGAGACAGGTTCGAGCGTGATAACCCCGCGCTTCACGTCCAATTCGAGCGGTTCATCGCGCCCGGGGCGGAAAATGGTGAGCTGGATCGACGTACCAGCAGGGCCGCGCATCTGCGCCACCGCATCATCGAGATTGCCGCCATAGATCAGCTTGCCATCCAGATGCGTGATGAAATCGCCTGCCTTGATGCCCGCCTGCTCTGCCGGAGAACCGCGGAACGGGGAGATCACCTTGACCGCGCCCTGATCGAGGATGACCGAAAGGCCGAGCCCCGAATAATTGCCTTCCAGCGAGGTTTCGAGCCGTTGCAGCGCCGCGCCATCCAGATAGGACGAATGCGGATCAAGCGCCGCCAGCATCCCGTCAATCGCGCCGCGGATCAGCACCTCATCCTCGACCTTGTCGACATAACTCGCCTTCACCTTCTGGAAGACGGTGAACAGGCGAGCGAATTCCGGACCGGCGCGGCCATCGACCTGCGCCATGGTGGCTGTCGCAGTGGGAATCAGCGCAACCGCGGTAACCAACGCGGCGCTGCGCAACAGAGAGGCAATCTTCATGGGGCTTGGCTTGGCTCCTTCTGGGGATGGTCTATACCTTTGCGGCGGTTAACGCCAGATGAGAGCGCCCCTGCAGCGCACATCAACCGCCTATCCGACAAAATTGAGCGGGTTGACGGGTGTGCCCTCACGCCGCAGCTCGATCGTCACAGGCTCATCGCGCGCGCCGGCAACGCCCAGTGGACTGCCGCCGATTACGCTTTGTCCAACGCTCACATCCACCCGGGCAAGGCCGGTGACAAGGCTGGTCCAGCCGCCGTCATGTTCAAGGATCACAATCCGGCCAAAGCCCTTGTAAGGCCCTGCAAAAGCGATGCGCCCCTTGGCAGGAGCCACCACCTGCGCGCCGGCGGCAGGCGCCAGCGTGATGCCGGTGGTGCGCGCGCCGCTGTCACGCAGCGTGCCAAATCCGGCGAGTGTGCGCCCGGCAACCGGCAATTGCAGGCGCAGCGGCGCGGTTTGGCTGGGCGCAAGGGCTGGCATTTCGGCGGGGAGCGCCTGTGCCAGATCGGCAGGCCGCAGGATCGGGCCGGGCAGCGCGGCAAGCTCACGCCTGAGGCTGGCTTGCCTGTCCAGCTGATCGATCAAGCCATCCAGATCGCGCGCTTGTTCGGCCAGTGCCAGCGCGCGCTCTTCCTCACGCAGAGCATTGCCGCGCGCCGCGCGCGAGGCCTGCCGCTGGCTTGTCTCAAGGCTTGCGAGTTGTTGCCGACGAGCACGCAGTTCGGCTTCACCGCTGCGCAATTGATCGAGCGAACGGGCCGCCGACGCCTCTGCGGCGCGCCCGGCGGCCAGTTCTGCGCGCAGATCGGCAGTGCGCGCTTGCAAGTGCGGAACCGCGCTGGCCAGCACGGCGCGAACATGGACCACATCCTTAAGCGAGCCGGGCTGCAGGGCCGACAGCGCCAGCGGACGGCGCGCGGCGGTTTGCAAGGCAGCGGCAAGCCGCGCGATCGGCGCGCGCTTTTCAGCCAGCCGTGCCGCGATCCCGGCGCGCTGCGCCTGCGCGAGCGAATAGTGCGCGCGCGCTGCCTCGATCTCGGCCTCGGCCTGCTGGATCTGTGCCGCCAGCGCAGCCGCCTCGTGGGCGGCACGGGTGGCAGCCTCGCTGGCGACTTCAGCCTCGCGCTGAAGCCGCGCGGCGCGGGCCGCAGCAGCCTTGCCTTCGCGCGTGGCGCGCTCAAGTTCGTCCTTGGCCGCGTCCGGCTCAAGCAACAGCACGCTTGGCGCTGCATGGATAAGGGGAACGAGCAGCGCTGCTCCGCCCAAAACGCCCAGCGCTGCACATAATACTCCGATTGGGGCAAGGATCGGGCGCGATGTCATGACGTCATTGTGCCCGATTAGCCGCTGCGATGGTAGGGGTGCCCGGCAAGGATGGTGGTGGCGCGGTAAAGCTGTTCCATCAGCATGGCGCGCGCCAGCATATGGGGCCATGTCGCAGGGCCAAAGGCCAGCAGCAGATCGGCATCGGCGCGTTCGGCGTCGCAGTGCCCATCGGCCGCGCCCAGCATGAAACGCACCTCGCGCACGCCGTCATCGCGCCAACGCCCGAGCAATGCGGCGAAATCTTCTGAACGCATCGCCTTGCCCCGTTCATCGAGCAGCACAGTCTTGTGCGGGGTGAGCGGTTCTGCCGCCTTGCCTGCGCCGGTATCGGGCCATTCGGTGAGCTTGACCGGCCACGTCAGGCGCTTGGCATAGCGCTCCACCAACTCGCCCTCGGGCGAACGGCCAATCTTCCCGCGTGCGATGATGTGGAGGAGAATGGCGGAGTCCTTTTCTCTCGCGGCAAAGGGCTGCGCCCTTGCCTGCCGAGGGGGCGGCCTACCGGCCGGCGGGCAGTCGCCCTTGCGGCTTGCTGTGCAAACCGAACCAGAGCCGAAAAAACCCCTAGTTCCGCCCCAGCATCGACGTTTCGCTGCCTTCGAACGACCACATGCGTTCAAGATTATAAAAGCTGCGCACTTCGGGGCGGAACAGGTGGACCACGACATCGCCGGCATCGATCAGCACCCAGTCAGCCGCAGGTAGGCCTTCGAGCCGCACCGGGCCGAAACCTTCCTGCTTGATGCGCTCGGCGAGCTTTTGCGCCATCGCGGCGACCTGACGGGTCGAGCGGCCCGAAGCGATCACCATGTGATCGGCAATCGAGCTTTTGCCCGCCAGCGGGATCGACACGATCTCCTGCGCCTGATCATCGTCAAGCTGGGACAGGACGAGATCGTGCAAGGTGGCAGCGGGGCTGTTCAAATCAGCCACGGCCTTCACCGCTCCCAGCGGCACAGCTGCGTAAAAAGCCTCGGTCATCGGCAAGTGAGTTTCTCCAGAGTTCAGGGCTCATGCGCCCGGCCATGCGGCAGATTGCGTGAACGCTTCGTGAAACGCCAGAGCCCGAAAAAGGGTCGCGTCTCATGAAGCCTCTTCACCGGAAATGCGGCGATGGGTCAGGCGGTCGCGCAAGGATGGGGCAGGGTTTTCAGCGGTTCCAAGGTAATTTTCGGCCCACCCGGCATGGGCACGGCGGATAGCCGTGGCCGAGCGGTGATCCGGATCGAAACGCAAGAAGACCAGTGCCGGTGCGCTCCATTGCCCCCGTTTCCGAAAGCTGGCGGCAGGCACGGAATAGCGCCTGAGCCAGGTCATGGCGGGGCTCGTCATGACAGCATCACTATAGCCCGGACGCGCGATCACCGCAATCGGCATTGTCCGCGCGATGCTCCGCCACTCTTTCCAGCGGTGGAACTGGGCGAGGTTGTCCGCGCCCATCAGCCAGATGAAGCGACGCCTCGGGTAACGCCGTTTGAGCGCGCGCAGCGTGTCGATGGTGTAGCGCGTGCCAAGGCTCGCCTCGATCGCGGTGGGGATGATCGGGGCGCGCCGCGCTTGGGCGTGCGCCGAACCAAGCCGGGCGCGCAAAGGCGCCATGCCCTCCTTGGGTTTCAGGGGGTTGCCGGGAGAAACCAGCCACCACACCTCGTCCAGCCCGAGCGCGTCACGCGCAAACAGGCTGATGCGGCGATGCCCGCCATGCGCGGGGTTGAAGCTGCCGCCGAGCAGGCCGGTTAGCACAGGCGTCATCAAGGGCGGGTCTGGCCGCTCCCGCGCACCTGCCACTTGTAGGTGGTGAGGCCTTCCAGCGCGACCGGCCCGCGCGCGTGCAGGCGCCCGGTGGCAATGCCGATCTCGGCGCCGAGGCCAAACTCGCCGCCATCGGCGAATTGCGAGGAGGCGTTGTGCATCACGATGGCGCTGTCAACCTCAGCGAGGAAGCGCTCCGCAGCGGATTCGTCATCGGTCACGATCACATCAGTGTGAGCCGAAGAATGGCGCGCAATATGAGCCAGCGCGGCGGCGAGGCCATCGACACAGGCCACCGAAAGAATCGCGTCGAGATATTCGGTGTCCCAGTCATTGGCGCTCGCGGGGATCACCCGCGGATCGAGCGCCTGGATGCGCTCATCGCCGCGCACTTCGCACCCCCTATCGATCAGCGCCGCCACCAGCGCGGCAGCCTCGGGAAAAGCCGAATCGATCAGCAGCGTCTCCATCGCGCCGCAAATCCCGGTGCGGCGCATTTTCGCATTGAGCGCGATGGTCTTGGCCATCTCCGGTTCTGCCGCAGCGTGCACATAGGTGTGGCAAATGCCATCCAGGTGCGCGAGCACCGGCACGCGGGCATCGGCCTGCACCCGCTCCACCAGGCTCTTGCCACCGCGCGGCACGATCATGTCGATCAGGCCGCTTGCTGTCAGCATCGCGCCCACCGCCGCGCGGTCTTGCGTCGGGATCAATTGCACCGCAGCCTCGGGCACGCCACCTTCGGCAAGGCCCGCCACCAAGGCTGCGTGAATGGCGCGGTTGGAATGCACCGCCTCGCTGCCGCCGCGCAGCAGCGCGGCATTGCCCGCCCGCACGCACAGGGCGGCGGCATCGGCGGTGACATTGGGGCGGCTTTCATAGATGATGCCGATGGTGCCAATAGGCACCCGGATACGCTGCAATTTCAACCCATTGGGCCGCTGGTAAGCCTCGATCACCTGCCCCACCGGATCGGCCAGATCGGCGACCGCATCAACCCCTGCCGCAACACCTTCGATGCGCGCTTCATCGAGCGCCAGGCGATCGAGCATCGCGCCGGAAAGCCCACGCGCCTTGCCAGCGGCGAGGTCTTGCGCATTGGCGGCGAGAATCTCCGGTGTGGCGGCGCGCAGCGCGTCTGCGGCGTGGTGCAGGGCAGCCGCGCGCGCCGCGCTCGGCATGGCGGCCAAAGCGGCTTGTGCTTGGCGCGCGCGGCGAGCGATGGCGCCAATAAGTTCGGCCGGATCGGCGGCGGCAACAAAAGCAGGCTGGGTGTTCATGACAGGGCTCTTAGCAGGCCTTTGGCAGACTGTCAGGCGTTCACCGCTCAGCCCGATTCGCTCAGCCCCGATGGTCCGGTCGCCTTGTCATCTTGCGCCTCAACACAGTCCGACACAAACCGGACAACGGCTCATCCCATTTCACCATCGTTTTGTCTTGTGCAGCCAGACTCGAGTCGCATCCCTCACTCTGCCCTGCTAGCGAGCCTGCCCGGGACACCAAACTAGAACAGCACAAGACTCGGGGACGCAGTGTCAGATTCCACCACCGCTCGTTCGTGGCGTGCGCGCCTTGCCGAGTGGTTTCCAGATCGCGAATTCTTCATGCGCTCGCATGGCGAGGTGCGCTTCATCAAGCTGTCCTCGCGGCTGCAGATGCGCGTCGCAGGAGCCGCTGTCGGCGTGCTGGCGGTGTGGCTGCTGTCGCTTGGCGTGATGGGCTGGAACACCTGGCGCGCCGAAACCGACCTTGCGTCATTTGCCAATGAAAAGGCCCGCATTGCCACCGCCAGCGAGCGGCTGAAAGCCTATTCGGGCGATCTTGACCGGGTGGTGGCCGATCTCGAAGCGCAGCAGCAATTCCTCGAACAGATGACGGCGATGCTGCCCGAAGACATCATCGCCGATGAACCCGATGCCAGCGTTACCGATTCGGCGGCCGAGACCAGCGAGACGATCCGCAAGGTCAGCGCAGTCTTGCCGCAGGCGCGCGGCCTTGCCGAACTCGAAGCGCGTCAGGTCGCTTCGGCCGAAAAGCTCACCCGCTTCGCCAATGCCCGCTCGCGCCGCGCCGAAGCCGCGATGCGCAAGCTCAATCTTGATCCCAAGGTTATGAGCCGTGAAGCGCGCGAGGCCATGGGCGGCCCCTTCGAAGCGCTGAGCGCCAATCGCGGCAACCTTGATCCGCGCTTTGAAAAACTGGGTTTCAGTCTGGCCCGCATGGCCGTGCTGGAACGCGCGCTTGATGGCATTCCGCAGGTCGTCCCTGCCAGCGATGAAAACATCACTTCGGGCTTCGGCTACCGGCGCGATCCCTTCAACGGGCGCGCCGCGATGCATTCCGGGCTGGATTTCAAAGGCGCGGTTGGCTCACCCATCTACGCTGCGGCCAAGGGGAAAGTCAGCTACGTCGGCTGGCGGCAGGGCTACGGCAAGACAGTCGAGATTAGCCATGGCAATGGCATGATGACACGCTATGCTCACCTTTCCCGGTTTGATGTGAAGGCCGGGCAAGAGGTTGACGCAGGCGAACGGATTGCCGGAATGGGCAACACCGGGCGCTCGACAGGCCCGCACCTGCATTTCGAAGTCCGCATCAATGACCGCGCGATCAATCCGCGCCCGTTTCTGGAGGTTGCTCCCGATGTTCTCAAAGAAGCCCGCGGATCAGAGCCCATCCGCGCCGCCACCAAGGCTCGGCGCTAAGCCGATGGGCGGCAGCGCGACCTTCTCGGTGATCGGGGCGGATGTCACGATCAAGGGCGATATTGCCGCCTCGGCCGATCTCCACATTGATGGCATGATCGAAGGCGACATCCGCTGCGCTGCGCTGGTGCAGGGCGAAGGCAGCGCTATCCACGGCGCGGTCACCGCCGAAAGCGCGCGGCTGGCGGGCAAGGTTACAGGCTCGATCACCGCGCGCGAGTTGGTGATCCTCAAAACGGCGCGGATCGAAGGCGATGTGCATTATGATGCGCTCACCATCGAACAAGGCGCCGAAGTGGACGGGCGCTTTGCCCCCAATGGCCGCCAACCGCTGGCGGCGGTCCCCGATGCAGGGATTGAAGCCGCCGAATAAGCCTAGAGCACTTCGGCGCGCAACGCCTTGCGATCAAGCTTGCCGATGATGGTGCGCGGCAGGGCATCGCGGATCACGATTTCATCGACCCGCTCGTGCTTGCCCACTCGCTCGTTGAGCCAATCGCGCAAATCCGCCGCGCTGTCTGATGCGCCTTCGTTCAAGGTGATATAGGCGCGCGGCACTTCGCCCTTGTAGTCATCCGGCACCCCGATCACGAGCGCCTCTTTCACCGCGGGGTGTTCAAGGATCACATCCTCAACCACGCTCGGGAACACCTTGAAACCGGCCACCGCGATCATGTCCTTGATCCGGTCGACGATCTCAAGGAAGCCGTCGGCGTCGATCTTGGCGACATCGCCGGTGCGAAGGTAGCGCTTGCCATCGCGTTCCACGAAGGTATCGGCATCGCTTTCGGGCCGGTTCCAGTAGCCGCGCATGACCTGCGGGCCGCACACCGCGAGTTCGCCCGGTTCGCCTTCGGGGGCGAGTTTTGACGCGTCTTCCTTGTCGAGCAGCAGGATTTGCGTGCCCGCCACCAATTGCCCGATGGTGCCGCGCTTGCGCGTGCCTTCGTAGGGGTTGACCGAAACCACGCCCGCACTTTCGGTGAGGCCATAGCCTTCGACCAGCCGCACGCCCGTGACCTCCTCAAAGCGCGCGTGCACGGGCGCAGGCATCGGCGCGCCGCCCGAAATGCAGACCTTGAGACTGGAAAGATCGGTTTTCGCCAAGTCCGGGTGATCAAGGATCGCCTGAAACATGGTGGGCACGCCGGGAAAACCCGTGCAGCGATATTTCTGAATGGTGGCGAGCACTTGCGCTGCCTCAAACCGGGGGACCATCGCGATCGATGCGCCGGCGGCCACCGCGTGATTGAGCAGCGCGGTGTTGGCAAAGACATGGAAAAACGGCAGCGCACCCATAACGACTTCGGCCGAAGGG
>MEDW01000078.1 GCA_001724215.1 Erythrobacter sp. SCN 62-14
ATATCCTATTGGCATCATTGGTGGCCGGGCCGGGAGGTGGGGTGGGAGGTGTATGGGTTCACGCCAGTGAACCTTGGTATCAATTGTCAGACGGGCGCATGAACGCGCGCGGGATGCGCAGCAGCGATATCCTTGGAGCACTCTCAGCTTGAGCAGATCAGCGCCACACTGGCAGGCTAGCACAGCACTTGCACCATTGCCTGCGCCTAGCGCCCGGACAAGCAAAAAGGGGCAACCCTGCGCGGGCCGCCCCTTTTCTGTTTGGCATGTGCCTACCGCGATCAGAAGGCCACGCGGATACCGAAACGCACGCCCCACAATGAGCTGAAAGGTTGCGGCGTAAACGCGGGCTGTTGGATGCTGCCACCGGGGCGGCTCGAGTACAGATATTGTGTGCAATCCGCATCCGCACAGCTCACATTAACCACCGGAACAAATCCGGGGAAGCCGACTTGGCGGAAGCTACCAAGTTCACTGTCGATTAGGTTGAGAACGTTTTGCACATCAGCGAAAAGCTCCACCTTGCCACCGCGAACGAAGGGAACCTGTTGACGGATCGACAGGTCGACGTTGTGCCACCATGGTGCCTGCCCGAGGTTCTTCGGCGCAATTTGACCTTGGAAGCCAGCCAGCTCCGAATTCTGAATAAAGTTCTGGAAAGCGGCAAAATCGAAACCCGGTGCATAGACCACCCGCGGGTCAGCCGTTGGGCTGCTCACGTCAGGAACATACATCAAATTACGATCGGATCGCCCAGTGACACCAAAAACGTCCGACCGCTGATCGTTACCCGTCGCCGACAGGTCATTAAATGTGTAGCTAAAACGTTGACCTGAACGAGCAATGTAGAACAATTCAACGCGAGTGTTGTTATCTCCGAAAATCTCACCGTCGAAGCCTGCTGTCAGACGGAACTGATGATCCGTCTGATAAATGGAAGTTCCAAATGCCGAGAAGTTGGGATCGGCGGCAGCAGCGTTGATGCGGTTCGAAATTGCCTGCGAGGACGTACCCGAGTTCACGTCATCCGCCTGCTGATAGGTATAAGCACCATTCAGATAGAAACCTGAATTCCAACGCTTATTGAAGCGCGCAACGACATTCAGGCTGTCGCCCAAAGTTGCATTGGTCAGGAAAATGTCTGTGTTAACGCCAGCTTGGCCCGGCAACGGCGCATAACGACGGCGACCATCAGGGAGAGTGCCAACCGGCACCGACCGAATGTCAGTCCATTCAAGAGAATCGCGGACTTTAGAGTAAATCAGGTCGACGCCGAAGTTCCAGTCATCACCGAGCGCGCCGAGGTTAGCAGTGTAGTCTGCCGAACCCGAGAAGCGCCATTGCGACTGAGGACGAAAGTTCGGGTCAAGCGAATTAGTCGTCGCGTTAGCCGCCCCACCGCCTTGTAGCGCGTTGATGAGTTCGGCGGGAATGCCGGGGCCACCCGTCACGTTATTCAGTGCTGCCGCACCGATTTGCTGGGTCTGTTGGGGGGTCAAGCCCGTCACGCCATTGATTGTAAACGTGCCGTCCGCATTGCGATTAACCGTTGCGCTACCAAGCGTCGGCCCGGGATTTGTATAGTTATTCGAGATCCAAACCAGGGGGTTACCGCCGCCGAAGATCCCGGCCGAACCGCGCACCGTCAAACGGTCAGAAGCACGCCAGTTGATACCGAAACGCGGTTGAAACAGGTCTCGGCCATTGAGATTGGCGGTATTGGGGAAGCCGAAGCGATCGAAGAAGAACTGATTGAATGCAGGCCGGTCCGGCGAGTCAAAAAGATCGTAGCGCATACCCGCAACAATTGTCAGATTATCGGCAACATCAATGGTGTCCTGAATACCAAACGTCCACTGGTTGTTAGCAAAGATCGCTGCTGCCGAATTGAGATCGCCGCGAAGGGGTGTGTCAAACACTAACTGATTAGCTCGCTGATTGGCAAAGTCATCCAGACCATCAAAGAAGAACGTGCCAGAAACGCGCGGAGCAAACAAGTTGAAGACATCCTGCATCCGCCGCTCGGTAATAAACTTCACGGTATGATTATTCATTTTGAGCGTAGCGGCGAATTCGACAGCTAGACGCTGGCTATTCAACTCATTAGCTTGCCTGAACGGGTCTGGGCCGAAGTTCAAACGGGGATTACCCGGGGGGCAAACCAATGGCGGAGCACTAGCTTGTGGCGCAAGGCACACTTGAAACTGCCCAAAGTCTCGGTTGCCGCCAATCGGAACCTGAAGACGAACATAGTCCGCATAAGAAACGCGCAGCATGGTGGCGAAGCTGTCAGTCCACTGGTTGTTCGACTGGATAACTCCGAAGTGATTTACTGCACCTTGTGTATAGTTGTTCGACAGCAGGTTAAAGATCGGGCTACCGTTTGCGACTTGCTGGATTTGGTTAATACCAATCTGGCCGGCCAAAACAGAGCCTTCATTCCATATATATGTTGCGCTAATGCGGTGACCGGGCGCAACGTTCCAGTCGAGCTTCGTGATCAGCTTATCGTCTTTCTCTAAGATGTCGTTAGCGACACCAAGAGTATCAAAACCGAAAGTGTTATTCGCAATACCATTAACAAGATCAAGCTGCGCATCAGTGATGCCCAACTGAGCAGGGCTCACATCTGCTGGGACAGTATCACGAGTACGTTCATAGGTGACTGCGAAGAACAGCTTGTCCTTAATGATGGGCCCAGTGACTTGCGCCGTGAAAATTTGCGACTCAAAGGCGCCCTCGCGGATTACCCGTCCGCGCGAACGCGTGCCGCGCAGAGCGTCGTCCTGATAGAACGCGGCCCCCAAGAAGGTGAATTCATTACCGCCCGATTTGAGCTGTGTGTTGATTGCGCCGCCAAGGAAGTTACCCTGCTGAATGTCAACCGGGGCGACTTCAACCGAGAATTCGCCGATGGCATCAAGCGGAACCGGGCCGCGGGTAGAAACCAATCCACCAGCTTCAAGGCCGAACGGGTCCGAAAAGTCGACGCCGTCAACCGTGAAACGGTTGAAGCGATTGTTCTGACCGGCGATCTGAATGCCCTGACCGCCTGGCTGCACAGTGACCAAGGGATCACGCTGGGCCAAGTTTTGGAGACTACGGTCAACGTTGGCGACGCCGAACACATCGCGCGCACTCAGAACCGTAGCGGCACCCGTGGCAAGCGAAATCGCCGAACGCTGGCGCGAACCCGAGACCACGATCGTTTGGCCGGCCGGTGCCAAAGCGATTGAAACGCGCTGCGCCTGGCCAGCAGTGAGAAAACCAATTTCTTCTTCGACCGATTCAAAGCCCGGTGCAGTTACCGACACCACAAACGGGCCGCCCAGACGCAGACCCGAAGCGTTGAAGTTACCGCCCGCATCGGTGGTCAGTTCAGAACGCGTGCCCGAAGGCTGGTGAGTTACGGTGACGCTGGCGCCCGGCACCGCATTGCCATCGGCGTCCACCACGCTGCCGCGAACAGAAGAGGTGGTTTCCTGAGCGAAAACCGGCGTTGCAACCATGGTGGTAGCAGCCAGGCTGACAACGCTCGCGGCAAGAAGATATCTGAGTTTCATTGAGAAGGCCCCTGATCACGAAAATGACGAAAAAATAATAAGCACCCTTACGGCTGCATCCGCCCCTAGGTTTGTTGCGCTGCGGCAAAGCGACAGTTTTGTGACAGTTTGATGAAACCGATGTCCATCGCGCGACAACGAAACCCACGCGAGCCGGATCAATCGCGCAAAAAGTCAGGATTTCAGCGCGCTCGGCGCCGCACTGTTGCGCGCGCGCAACGAAATGGGAATATTTTGGCAAAAGCCGAAAAGGTTTTCGGCGGGGTTCGCACCCCGCCGAGTCAGCCCACCAAGCCAGGTTGCGAATCTGCAATCAGGCGAGATTGATCTCGCGCAGCCGCTGCATCAGGAAGTCATGCGCAGTGATCGGTTCGGGCGCGGAGGCCGCCTGTGCCGGATCAATGCACTCAGGCAGCGGCTCAATCAGGAAGTCGGGCCGGAAATGCAGGAAAAAGGGCATTGAATAGCGCGCCCGCTTGGCCGCCTCCCCACGCGGGTTGACCACGCGGTGCGTGGTCGAACGCAGCCGCCCATTGGTCTGACGCTCCAGCATATCACCGACATTGATGACCAGCGCGCCCTTGACGGCGGGAATAGCGAGCCACTCGCCCTGCTTGGTGAGTAATTCAAGCCCTGCTTCCTCAGCCCCGAGCAGCAATGTGATAGTATTGATATCGCCATGGGCCGCCGCACGGATTGCACCTTCAGGCGCATCATCGCCAAGCGGCGGATAGTGCAGCAGGCGCATCACCGAATTGCCATCGGCAACGCTGGCGGCGAAGAAATCGCGCGGGCGCCCCAAATGCAGCGCAATGGCTTCCAGCACGCGCCCGCCCGCTTCCTCAAAGGCTGCGTAAAGCGCGCTCATCACCTCACGAAAATCGGCAATCTCGGCAGGCCACACATTGGGCGCCATGAATTCGGCCAGTTCATGACCTTCGGGCAGATCACGACCAACGTGCCAGAACTCCTTGAGATCAAAGATATTGGCGTCCTTGGCTTTTTCTGTCCCGAACGGAGTGTAGCCGCGCGCGCCGCCGCCGCCTTCGAGCTTGTAGGCACGCTTGACGTCTTCCGGCAGCGCGAAGAACGCCTTGGCAGCCGCTTCGGCGCGGTCGATCAGATCTTGCGGGATGCCGTGATCGCGCACCACGGCAAAACCATATTCGCCAAAACTGCGGCCCAGTTCATCAGCAATGGTTTCAAGCGGCTGTGCCAGCGACACGCTGGCGATATCGGTGAGGGTGTTGTTCATGGGCGCGCCTTACACCGGCAGGAGCACTCCTGCCAAGCGGTGCGCAATGCGCCTCACATCGGCAGAAACAGGCTAGCAAGCGCTGCACTCATCAGATTGGCAAGGCTGCCGGCGGCAAGCGCCTTGAGCCCCAACCGCGCGATCACCGGGCGTTGATTGGGCGCAAGCCCCCCTGTCACCGCCATCTGAATGGCAATCGAGGAGAAATTGGCAAAGCCACACAGCGCAAACGTGATGATCGCCCGGCTGCGGTTGGTGAGTTCCCCGTCCTGCATCGCACCGAGATCAATGAAGGCGACAAATTCATTGAGCACGATCTTGGTGCCAAACAATCCACCCGCAATCTGTGCCTGCTGCCAATCGGCAATCCCGATCAGGAACATGACAGGCGCAAACACCAGCCCCAGCAATTTCTGGAAGCTGAGATCAGCAAGCCACCGGGCGGTTGCCGGATCGAGCGGCACCCCGAAGCTGGCAGCGAGATTGGCAATTCCGCCGCCTGCTGCGCCCAAAACACCATTGGCCAGCGCCACCAGCGCCACAAACACCATCACCATCGCGCCCACTGCTACGGCCAGCTTCACCCCGGTCTGCGTGCCTTGCGCGGCGGCCTCGATGATGTTGGCCGGTCTGTGACCTTCCTCAAAAGTTTCCGCTGCGAGCACTTCGCCCGGTTTGCCGCCTTCAACGATCGCAGCCGGACCAGCCGCGCTGATCCGGGCCTGCGGAAGTTCGACTTCCTCACCATTTTCATCATGCATCACCACGCGCGTGGTGTCGGCATTGACGGCGGTGCTACGCCGCGCCTTGGCAACCGCCATCGCACCGACCATGTCATCACGATCGCCTGCCAAAGGCTTATCGTCGGGCATGATGATCTTCGCCATCAAAATTCCGCCCGGCGCCGACATAAACGCAGCCGCGAGCAGAAAGGGCACGGCTTCCTCTCCGATAAAGCTCGCATAGGCGGCCAAAATCGTGCCCGCGACGCCTGCCATGCCAACACTCATCAAGGTAAACAGGCGCGCAGGCGGCAAGGCAGCAAGATAGGGACGCACCACCAGCGGGCTTTCGGATTGGCCGACGAAGATATTGGCTGCAGCCCCCAGCGCCTCGACCTTGCTGATCCCGGTCACCCAGCCAATCGCGCCGCCGACCCAGCGCACCAAGCGCTGCATCACGCCCAGGTGATAGAGGATCGAGACGATGGCTGCGAAAAACACAATGACCGGCAGGGCAGCGATCACAAAGGTGCTGGCGAAGGGATTGCTCTCCATCGGGCCAAACACTGCGGTGATGCCCACCTTGGAAAAATCAAGCAGCGCAATCACACCCTGCGACAGGCCGCCGATCACCGCCACCCCGGCATCTGTGCGCAGCACCAACAGCGCCATAAATGCCTGCAAGGCAAAGGCTGATCCCACCACTCTCAGATTGATACGGCGCTTACCCGAGGACAGCGCAAAGGCGATCCCGAGAATGGCAACAATACCCAGCACACTCGAGAGGCTGGAAAGAGCACTTGAATTCACGGCGCGATTTGCCCCTGCTTATGCGATCCCATCGCGAAGGCAGGCCGCAGCCCGCGCCCCTTTCGCAGATCAAAGGGTTGGCAGTTTGTCAGGCGTAACGCAACCGTCAAACGCGCACTGGCCCATGCATGGCGGGTGACAGCGGGCTTGGCGTGGCTTTTCTTTTGCGCAGGGCCTGATTAGGCCATCATCCATGGAACCCATGCAATCCACCGCGCTGGCGCCGTCAGAACGCACTGCGCCGATCCCGCTTGGCCTGTTTGTATGTGCGCTGATCTACGGCGGCATGGGTGTGCTTGCCGGATTTCTCGCCTTCAAGCAGGTGCAGTTGTGGCCCACTGATCTGGCGGTGGAGGCAGGCATTTTCGCCTTTCTGCTGTTGGTGGTGATTTCCAGCGCGATTGCCCAGCTATACGGCAAACAGCTTGCGCAGCGCATTGTGTGGTGGGGTTTTTTGCCGCTGGCCTTCTCGATCAGCCTGATGACTTTGGTGCTGGCGCTGCCGGTCTCGTCCGAAATGGTGGCAGGCCGCCCCGGCGCGATTGAAGCCTTTGAACTGGTGCATGGCCAGTTCTGGCGCGTGGTGGCCTCTGGCCCGGTGGCATACCTTGTCTCGCTGCTGCTCAACGTCTGGATCTTTGATCGTCTGCGCGGACAGGGCGAAGCCAGCACCATCGGGTTGATGGTGCGCGGAGCGATTGCCTCGGCACTCAGCCAAGCGATTGATTCCGTCATTTTTGTAACCCTCGCTTTTTATGGCGAGTTTGACATCACCGGACTGTTGATCGGACAGGTAATCGCCAAGGTGACCTTGTCGCTGGTGCTGGTGCCGTTCCTGATCACGCTGGCGGTGCGGGTGGTCGCACGGCTGGATGCGCGCAGTTGACTTGGCAAGGCAAAGGGATAGTCTCTCGGCCATAAGGGGAGAGAAATCATGCACAAATCGGTATCTGCGCTGCTGGCGGCAGCCACGTTGCTGGCAATCTCCGGCTGCATGACCAACGAGGTCGGCGGCCCCGGGGTGAGCGCCTATTATGATTGCGGCAACGGCACACGGCTCAAAGTCGACTCCCTGAGCGGTGATCGCATTCAGGTGCAGATGAACGACAATGATCCGATCATCTTGCCCGCAGTCAAGGCGGCGTCCGGTGCGAAGTACATGACAGCCCAGCACGAGTTCTGGGACAAAGGCGGGGAAGCGAGCTGGACGGTCGGTCGCATGGTTCAGATGGCCTGCCAGAAGGTCACCATGCCGCGGAGGTAAGGCCCGAAGGTCGGCTTTGCTCTCGTTGGCTCGCGGATCGGTCGCCCGAGCAAGCCTGTTGCATCGCGCACGCGCAGCTCAAAACAAGCCCGTCCTCAAGCAGGGCAACGACGGGCACGCATCACGGTGTCACGTAGCGACGCAGTAGGGCGGACAAACCCCGTCCATGAACAGCGCAGCGGTAGCGGGACGAGAACCCGCTCAAGCAGCGCAGCGGTGGCGCGAAGAAAATGGTGAGCCCGACAGGATTCGAACCTGTGACCCGCTGATTAAAAGTCAGCTGCTCTACCTACTGAGCTACGGGCCCACTTGCCTTGCCGCGAACACTGCGGCGCCGTGCCTTCAATCGGCACAACAGGCGCGCTCACCTAGGGAGCGCGCGCGCGCGGGTCAAGCGTGCATTGCATTGTGCAAGACTAAGCCCGCTTTGTGGGTCGCGCCAATCACGCGCAATCGCGCTTGCCGGACCAAGCACAAAGGCGCGATTGCGAAATTCTGCATGGGGGATCGTCAAGGCGTGCAAACGTCCGCCGCTCTCCCAGCGCCCGCCGCTCCACAGGATAATATCGAGATCCAGCACGCGGTCGCCCCAGCGCTGTGCGCTGCGTCTGCCGAATTCGCGCTCCATCCGCTTGAGCGCTGCCAACAGCGAGGGTGGAGCAAGCTCGCTTTCCAGCACCAGCGCGGCATTGGCAAAGCGGCGCTGCGCCGGCCCCAGAGGCGGCGTTTGCGCCACATTCGAGCGCGCCGCCACCGTGCCGAGCGCGGCCACTTCCTCCATCGCGGCGCGCACCACCCCTTCGGGACGACCATAGAGATGGTGGGCCCGGTTGCTGCCCAGCGCGATCAGATAGGTGCTGCTCAAATTCAGATGTCTTGCGCGATGCGGGTGTAAAGCTGCGGGCGGCGATCGCGGAAAAAGCCCATCCCCGCCCGATGCGTGGCCGCGCGGGCGAGATCAAGCGTCGCCACCAGCACGCCTGTCTCGCCATAGCCATAGTCAGCCACCAGATCGCCCCATTCATCAGAAATGAAAGAATGGCCGTAGAAATTCTGCGCCGCGCCTGCTGGCCCTTCTGCCCCGATGCGGTTGCTGGCGATCACCGGCATACAATTGGAAACACTATGCCCGATCATAGCGCGCCGCCACATCCGGCTGGTATCGAGGCTCGCATCGTAGGGTTCAGAGCCAATGGCGGTCGGATACATCAGCAATTCTGCGCCCATCAACGCCATCGCCCGCGCGCATTCGGGATACCACTGATCCCAGCAGATGCCGACACCGACGCACACGGTCTGCCCTTCGTCACCCGGCACATCCCACACCTTGAAACCGCTGTTGCCGGGACGGAAATAGTATTTTTCCTCATAACCCGGCCCATCGGGGATGTGGCTTTTGCGATAAGTGCCCTGGATAGTGCCATCAGGGCCGATCATGGCAAGGGTGTTGTAATAGTGGTGCCCGTCGCGCTCAAAAAAGCTCGTCGGGATTGTCACCTTGAGCCTGGCTGCGAGCGCCTGCATGGCGACAACGCTGGGGTGCTGCGCAGTGGGCCGCGCAAGCGCGAACAGCGATTCGTCTTCCTCGCGGCAGAAATAGGGCCCGCTGAACAATTCGGGCGGCAGAATCAGCCGAGCCCCCTTGGCCGCGGCCTCTTCAACCAGCGCGGTGACAGCGGCGATATTTTCCGCCTCATCGGCAGAGCCAAGCGGCAATTGCAGGGCGGCGACAGTGATTGTGCTCATGCCGCCGCCCTGTAACGAATTAATCGGCTTTCTTGAACAGCAATGTCATCCGGTCGCTTTCGCCAAGGCCTTTGAGGTCTTCGCGCTTGGTGGCAAGGATTGGCGGCATTTCCCATACGCCTTGCGGGTGATCGGCGGTGTCGCGCGGGTTGGCGTTGATCTCGCTCTTTCCGACCAGTTCGAAGCCATTGATCCGCATGAAGTCGATGATGTCAGCCTCGCGCAGGTAGCCTTTGGTGCCATTGGCATAGGACCACGGCGCATCCGCCTTGGCACGATGCTGGACGATGCCGAGCATTCCGTCATCTTTCAGAAGCTCGCGCATGGCGCGGATTTCGGTGTCGGCAGTGCCCGACCGCATCATATTGTGCAGCATCCGGATTACCAGAATCCGGTCAAAGGTGCCCTTCTGATCGTCGGCAATGGTTTCCAGAGTCATCCCGGCAAATTTTTCTGCACCAAGGCCGGTGTAGCCAGCAACTTCGGCCGGAAAGCCAGCTGCCGAATCGCGCACACGCTGCTGACGCTCGGGATCGGTGGTGGCAGTGATCGGGTTGGGATAAAGTCCGACCAACTGCCCTTCCCCGCCCAGATAATGGCCAAGCAGGCGCGAATACCAGCCGCCGCCCGGTGCATATTCGCCCACTTTCATGTCAGGTGCGACCTGAAAGAACGACAGGGTTTCAACCGGGTTGCGGAATTGATCGCGGGCGCGATCATCCTTGCGCGTCGGGTGATTGATGGNCGGGTGATTGATGGCGCCTGCAAAGGCTTCGGCATGGGTCGCGACAAAGGACGCCGCATCAGGAGCGTTGTGATTATCAGCCCAAACCGGGCCAGCGAGCGCAAGCAGGCTGGCGGCGCCCGCTGCGGCGATCAGGAATTTTTTCATGGGGGTCTCTCCTCAGTTTGCAACAAAACCACGTCGGGGGCGTAGCAATCTGCGCGCTCTAGCCTATCTGGAGCACGCATAAAACAGCGGAGATTTAATGTGAGCGGTTTCGAGCAGGCGATCATTGCCGGAGGATGTTTCTGGTGCACCGAGGCGGTGTTTCGCGACGTGGTGGGCGTCAGCGCGGTCGAGAGCGGCTATATCGGCGGCTCCAAAGCCAACCCGACCTATAAAGAGGTCTGCACTGGCTCCACCGGCCATGCCGAAGCGATCCGCGTCACCTTTGATCCCCACGCAATCAGCCTCGCTGAAATTTACGACGTGTTTCTTGGCACGCATGATCCGACGCAATTGAACCGTCAGGGCAATGACATCGGGACGCAATATCGCAGCGCAATCTTCCCCCTGTCGGATGAACAGGGCGCCGAGGCCGAAGCCGCGATTGCCCGCTGGAATGCCGAGAATGGCAGGCAAGCCGTCACCACCATCGAGGGCCTGTCAGACGGCGCGCAGACGGCCGAATGGTATCCGGCAGAGGACTATCATCAGGAATATTGGGACGGCGAAGGCCAGCGCAACCCCTATTGCCTTGCGGTGATTCCGCCCAAGCTGATGAAATTGCGCAAGAGCTTTCAGAAATATGTGAAAGGGTGAGATCGAACCAAGCGCGTCTCCCCGCCCCCCGAGCCGGGGCGCCGCTTCCTTTGGCCGTGGCAGAAGAAAGCGGGGTCCCGGATCAAGCCGGGAAGGCGGATGCTGGCCTAAGCCTTCACCCAACGCGCTACGAAAAACCCGTCGAGCCCGCCTTGGTCTGCCAGCATCCCCGGATGGGTGCGCAGCCAGCCCTCGGGAGTGGGCATAAGGCCCGCGGGCAGTTCTTGCGGCGTGACCGGCGCGGGCGTGAGGCCAAGATTGGCATCAATCCACGCGGCCTGTTCCTCACCTTCCTCGGCCTCCAGCGAGCACACCGCGTAAACCAGCACGCCGCCCGGTTTTAGCCACTCAGCCGCGCGCGCCGCAAGGCCGCGTTGCAGGTCCACCATGTCGCCAATCTGACCCTTGCCCACGCGGTGCAGCACATCGGGATGGCGGCGGCAGGTTCCCGTCGCGGTGCAGGGCGCATCGATCAGGATGGCGTCAAACAGGTGCTTCGGCTCCCATTGGAGCGCATCGGCGCGCACTGGTGAGGCTTTCAGCCCGGTGCGTTTCAGGTTCTCTTTCAAGACCTCAAGGCGCCGCTTGGACAGATCAAGCGCGGTGACTTTCCAGCCCGCTGCGGCCATCTGCATCGTCTTGCCACCGGGGGCAGCGCACAGATCGAGCGCGTTTTTGCCCGCCCCCGCCCCAAGCAGTCTTGCAGGCAATTGCGCGGCGAAATCCTGCACCCACCAATCGCCATCCTTGAAGCCGGGGATGGCCTCAATCGCCGTCCCGCGCGGCAGGCGGATATGGGCAGGCGCAAGGGTGACACCGCCGAGTTGCACCGCCTGCGCCGCCGTATCGTCCGCGTCCTTCAAGGCCAAATCCACCTCGGGCGGGAAAGCGAGGCCCGGCGCAATCGCGGCGGCCTTGTCAGCGCCCCAGCGCGCCGCCACTCTTTCTGGCAGCGTGGGATGATCGGGCAGCGGGGGAGCTCCCTTCACCAGCGCCGAGAACACCCCGTGGGCCAGCCTGCGCGGGCCGCCTGCGAGCAGCGGCAGGCCAGTAGCAATCACAGCGTGCGCCGGAGTATCCAGCCGCCACGCTTGCGCCAGCATCAGCCGCAGAACGCTCCTTGCCTTGGCATCATCGGGCAGGCGCTGTTTGGTCGCGCCATCAATCGCTGCGTCCAGATCGGTCAGCCAGCGCAAGGTTTCACCCGCAATCGCGCGGGCGAGCGCACAGTCTGGCAGCTTGCGGATATCGGCCAAAGCCGCCCCTTCGGCCTGTTCCAGCGTCTCCCCACGGCGCAACACAGCATCAATCAGGCGAAGCGCAGCGCGGCGCACGGGCAATCCGGGGGTCTGGGGCATTTTGCTGCTCTACCCATGCTTGAAACAAAGTGCCAGCACGCGCATTTGACCAGTATGACCAAACAGAAATCCGCTGCCGCCAAAGAGTTCAAGAAGCCCGCGCACTGGAGCAATGAGCCTGCCCCTGCGCCCAAAGCGGTTGACCCTTTGAAAGGCGAGCCGCGCGATCTTTCCCCCACCCGCTATGGGGATTGGGAGAAGGACGGGATTGCCTGGGATTTCTAGGGCGCGCGATTTTTGAGGCGCCCGGAACACCCCTGCCCGTTCCATCGAAAAAAGCGATCTGTGCAATCGCACAAATGAACTTTTTTGCAGCGCAACAATGCTTATGTAGGCGGCGTCAAGTTTCCTCTCAACCAACCAAAAGGATCAATTTTCCATGGGTATCATCGGTTCGACCATCCAGCCCTTCAAGGCCACCGCATTTCAGGCCGGCAAGGACTTTTTCGACGTCACCAACGAAGACCTCGCCGGCAAGTGGTCGGTGTTCTTCTTCTACCCGGCGGACTTCACCTTTGTGTGCCCGACCGAGCTCGAAGACATGGGCGAAAAGTACGAAATGCTCCAGTCGATGGGCGTTGAAGTCTATGCCGTCAGCACCGACACGCACTTCAGCCACAAGGCATGGCACGACACTTCGGACAAGATCGGCAAGCTGAAGTTCCCGTTCCTCGGCGATCAGAACCATGTCCTGTCGAACCAGTTCGGCGTGCTGCGCGAAGGCGTTGGCCTTGCTGACCGCGCGACCTTTGTGGTTGATCCCGATGGCGTGATCCAGATCATGGAAATCACCTGCGAAGGCGTCGGCCGCAATGCCAATGAACTGACCCGCAAGATCAAGGCTGCCCAATATGTGCGCGCCAACCCCGGTCAGGTCTGCCCGGCGGCATGGGAAGAAGGCGCTGAGACGCTGGCCCCGTCGCTTGACCTCGTTGGCAAGATCTAAGGTCTGGCCTTACCCGAACCAGCCAGCGCGGCTTTCTCCCTCCCCTTCTGACGCGCTGGCTGTGAAATCCCGAGAGTATAAAGCCCTCGGGTCGTAGCCGGGATCGGCTGGCGACCGCTTTGCCCCACCCTCCCCCCTTAACGGGGTAAGGCACAGGCGCCCGCCGATCCCGAGTTACCTTTTTCTCTCCACCCCCACACCACAGGAGCCACCCATGCTCGACGCCAATCTTCAGGCACAGCTCAAGCAATATCTCGGCAATCTGCGCGAGGGCGTGGAGCTTGTCGCCAGCCTCGATGACAGCGAGAAATCGCGCCAAACGCGCGCGCTGATTGAACAGATCGCCTCACTGCACGATCTTGTCACCGCGCGCTTTGATGGCGACCATGACCGCAAGCCCAGCTTCATCATCCGCCGCGCGGCTGACGCAGATAAGTGGGTGCGCTTTGGCGGCCTGCCGATGGGCCATGAATTCACTTCGCTGGTGCTCGCGCTGCTGTGGGCTGGTGGCCACCCGCCCAAGGTTGACGCTGATCTCATCGAACAGATCCGCGGCCTTGAAGGCGATTATCACTTCGAGATGTTCTTCTCGCTGTCGTGCCACAATTGCCCCGATGTGGTGCAGGCGCTGACATTGATGGCGCTCGAAAACCCGCGCATCACCGCAACGCTCATTGAAGGCGGCAGCTTTCAGGAAGAAGTCGACGCGCGCGGCGTGATGGCGGTTCCTGCGACCTTCCTCAATGGTGAGCCGTTCTATAATGGCCGCATGGAACTGGCGGAAATCCTGTCGAAACTCGATAAGAATGCCGATGCGCGAGCCGCCGAGAAGCTCGCTGCGAAGGACCCGTTCGAAGTCCTCATTATCGGCGGCGGTCCGGCAGGCGCGGCAGCGGCGGTTTACACCGCGCGCAAGGGCTTTCGCACCGGCATTGCGGCTGAACGCTTTGGCGGGCAATTGATGGACACGCTCGGCATCGAGAACCTGCCCGGCACGACCTACACCGAAGGCCCCAAGCTGACCGACAGCCTGCGCGCGCAGGTGGCTGAATATGATATCGACGTGATGGATCTGGCCCGTGCGGTGCAGATCACGCCCGCCAGTCAGCCCGGTGCGATGCATTCGGTGCTGATGGCGAACGGCGCGACGCTTCAGGCGCGTTCGCTGGTGCTCTCGACCGGCGCGCGCTGGCGCAATCTCGGCGTTCCGGGTGAAGCGGACTATCGCAACAAGGGCGTCGCCTATTGCCCGCACTGCGATGGCCCGCTGTTCAAGGGCAAGCGCATTGCGGTGATCGGCGGGGGCAATTCCGGCGTTGAGGCAGCAATCGACTTGGCCGGGATCGTCGGCCACGTCACACTGATCGAATTTGACAAGGCCCTGCGCGCTGACGAAGTGCTGCAACGCAAGCTGCGCTCGATGCCGAACGTTGAGATCGTCACCAACGGCCAGACCACCGAAATCACAGGCGATGGCGCGAAGGTCAGCGGACTGGTGCTGAAAGACCGCGTGAGCGGGGACGAACGCCGCATCGAGCTCGAAGGCGTGTTTGTGCAGATCGGGCTTGTCCCCAACACAGAATGGCTGCGTGATATGGGCCTTGAGCTCAGCAAGTTTGGCGAAATCATCGTTGATGATCACGGCGCAACCAACCTACCCGGCATTTATGCCGCAGGCGATTGCACCACCGTGCCGCACAAGCAGATCGTCGTCGCTATGGGCGAAGGCGCGAAGGCTGGCCTCGGCGCGTTTGATTTCCTCATCCGCAACGAACCACCCGCTGACAATGCGGCTGTGGCCAAAGCTGCCTAAAAATCAGGCAAAAATCTGAACGGGCGCGGTGGAGGCTTGGCCTCTGCCGCGCCTGCCTAAAGTAGTTGCACCGGCCTTGCGCTGATCATTTCTTCCATGACGAAATGGCCGGTTACAACCGACAGATCAAACCCGTCGACCAATTGCTGGTAAAAGCGATCATAGCCGCTGATGCCCTCTGTCACGACCTTTATCAGATAATCCCATTCCCCGCCGATCCGGTAGAGATCGACCACGCCCGGAATGCGGGCGACGTGATCCTTGAAGGCAATCGCCCAGTCCTTGGAATGGTGCGGGGTCTTGATCATCACCATCACCACCAGATCAAGCCCGAGCCGCGCCAGATCAAGCTCAGCCCGCTGACCGCGCAGCACGCCTTCTGCGGTCAGCCGCTGGAGCCTGCGCCAACAGGCATTCTGCGACAGGCCAACCGCATCGGCCAGCGCGCGCTGACTGAGCGAGGCATCAGCTTGCAGGGCCATCAGGATGCGGCGATCAATTTTGTCGATTTCGAGAGATTGCGTGGTCATTTGATTGGTATTTTAGCGTAATTCCTCCGAAATAGGCAATGAAATCCCGCGCGCAGTCCAAGATTATTGTGCGCATGAACCATGTCCTGCACCGTTTCGACCCCGCGCTCGATGAAGCCGCCGCGCTGTTCGCCGCTTTTCGCGCTGATATCCGCGAAAAGCTTGGCCGCGGTGCGCTCGCCCAATCCGTGATTGGCAAGGGCGTGATGATCGAAGGGCCTATGGGACCGCAACCCCTCCTTTACGCCGACTATGCCGCATCAGGGCGCGCGCTGATTGAAGTGGAGCGCTTTGTGCTTGAACACGTGCTGCCGGTTTACGCCAATCCGCACACGCAGGCGTCTTATTGCGGGCGCTCGATTAATGCGCTGCGCCGCGTCGCCCGCGCCGAGGTTGCGCGCTTTTGCGGCGCGGGGGTGGATGATGCGGTGATCTTTGCAGGCAATGGCGCCACCGCCGGGCTTCAGAAACTGGTAAAGCTGTTCGGCGCGGATCAGCGCGATGCCGCAGGCGAGCGCGCGCTGGTGCTGGTCGGCCCCTATGAGCATCACTCAAACCTGCTCCCATGGCGCGAATGCGGGGCCGAGGTGGTCGAATTGCCCGAAGATGCTCAGCACGGCGGGCCGGATCGCGCAAAGCTGCTGAGAGTGCTGCAAGAGGGCGCGGGGCGGCGGATTATCTGCGCTTTTTCCGCCGGATCGAACATCACCGGCGCGCTCAGCGACACGAGCGAAATCTCGCGCATGGTCAAGGCGCATGGCGGCAAAGTGATCTGGGACTATGCCGGCGCTGCGTCCTACACCGCCCTCACCATGCGCCCGGCAGGCGATGTCCATATTGATGCGCTGGTGTTTTCGCCGCACAAATTCCTCGGCGGGCCTGCTTCCTCCGGTGTGCTGGTGGTGCGGCGCGCGGCAGCGGTGATCGACAAACCTTCCGCTCCCGGCGGCGGCACGGTCAGCTTTGTCTCACCTGCTGGGCAGGATTACCTTGGCGACCTCGCCGCGCGTGAGGAAGCCGGCACGCCCAATGCAATCGGCGATATCCGCACCTCGCTGGCAGTGATTGTGCGTTCTGAAATGATGGCGGCAGGGCTGGATGAAACGGCATCCGAGATGTGCCGCGCAGCGCTGGCCCGCTGGCGCGCCCACCCGCGCATCGAAGTGCTAGGCCGCGCCATGGAAGCGCACCTGCCGATTGTCTCCTTCCGCCTGCGCAATGCGGCGGGGGAATTGGTGCATCACCAGCTTGTCACCCGCATTTTGAGCGATTGTTTCGGGGTGCAGGCGCGCGGTGGCTGCGCTTGTGCAGGGCCCTATGTGCACCAGCTTCTCGATATTGACGCGGCGCAATCGCAGGCCATCCGGGCAGGCGATGAACTGGCCAAGCCCGGCTTTGTCAGGGTCAATTTCTCCCCCCTGATGGGCGCTCAGGAACTCGAACGCCTGATCGCCAGCGTTGAGGCCGTGGCCGATAACTGCGCGCGCTATGCCCGTCATTTCGCCGCCAATCCGGCAACCGCAGTGTTTGAACCGGTGGCAATGGGTTTAAGCAGTGCGCTTAAATTCTCACCAGATCTGCTCGATTCTGTCCGATTTGAATAGCTTTGATGGCTTGGCAGGCCTTGACAGGGCGAGAACAT
>MEDW01000079.1 GCA_001724215.1 Erythrobacter sp. SCN 62-14
GGTCGTCTGCACGCCGTTCGTCGCGAACAGATCCTTCATGCCAATCGGCACGCCCGCCATTGCAGGCAGGGTTTCACCCGCCGCGCGCGCGGTATCAACCTTGTCGGCAGCGGCGAGCGCATGATCGGGCGTGGTGACGATAAAGGCGTTCAAGGCCGCTGCCTCAGCCACGGCGGCGTTGAATTTTTCCGCCACCTCGCGGGCGGTGAAGTCGCCAGCGCGCACGCCGTCGCGGATTTCTTTTACGCCGAGAGAGGTAAGGTCAGTCATTGTATCTCCCCTCCCGCTGGCGGGAGGGGCCGGGGTGGGCCTGTCCACGCGCGGGGGTCACGTTTTTCGTGCCCGTCTCCAACCCAACCGCCAAGCGGAGCGGGAACAGACAGGCAAAGCGGAAAATCACTCGATCACCTTGGGCACACCGAAAAAGCCGTGTTCGGCAGCGGGGGCATTGGCGAGCACATCCTCGCGCCGCCCGCCTGCGGTGAGCGGATCGGCATCCACCACATCCTCGCGCAGGCGCAGGGTGTTGGGGATGACAGCGGCCATCGGCTCAATCCCGGTGACATCCACCTCGCCCAATTGTTCAACCCAATTGAGAATGCCATTCAATTCCGGGACCATGCGTTCGAGCGCGGCATCATCCATGCTAATGCGCGCGAGCGAAGCGATCTTGGCGACGGTTGCCTTGTCGACAGACATAGACCCTGCGCTCCCTTTACTGGCTTTGTGGCGGTGCAGCGCCTTCGGGCGGCATCATCTGCTGCATCGCCTGCTGGAGAATCGCCAGATTGCGATCAAACGCCTCGCGGCTCATGATCTCGATCACTTCGATCTCGAACACCAGATCAGCGTTGGGCGGGATTGGCGCCCCTGCCGGCGGTTCGGCGCCGTAGGCCTGATCGGCAGGGATAAACAGCTTGTACTTGCCGCCCTTCTGCATCTGTTGAAGGCCGCTGAAAAAGCCGGGAATGGTCGCGCCTTCTTCGATCGGAAAGGGGCTGCCTTCGGGGAAGATGCCCTGAACAGGCAGCGGGATCTCGCGCGATTCGTCAAACACGGTGCCGTCCGCAGCGAGCGATCCCTTGTATTTGACGAACACAACATCGCCCACCTTGGGCGTATCACCGCTACCGGCCACGAGCGTGTCGAGACCAAGCCCTTTGGGCATAGCAGCAAAGGCAAGGCCAGCGCCCAGCAGAATGGCAACCACCACACCAAGCCACAGCTTGGTCAGAGAGCCTTTGGCAACTGGCTGGATTGGAACGCGAGTGACTTCGGTCATTGTGATGTCCTGTTGGGCGATGCACCTGCCGCTGCAAACCGACAGCAAAAGGGCGCGGAAAAATCCGCGCCCTGATGGCTTATCGCTTGGCCGCGTTCAAGCGCTTATCGCAGGTCGCTTGGCCGGATAAGGACAGGCAAGAGCATTTAGCAGCAATTAGCGACATTTTGCGCACCAACGCGCGCAGCCGTCACAAAGCGCTGCTTACTTGCTGCCGTCACGCTCCATGCGCTTGCGTTCCATCTTGCGGGCGCGGCGCACAGCAGCAGCCTTTTCACGGGCGCGCTTCTCGCTCGGCTTTTCGAAGTGGCGACGCAGCTTCATCTCGCGATAAACACCTTCGCGCTGCAGCTTCTTCTTGAGCGCGCGCAGGGCCTGATCGACATTGTTATCGCGAACGATGATTTGCATAAAAGACGACTACCTCATTTCAAAAAGCGCCGAAACCTGCCCGAAAGCAGCGGAACAAGCGACGAATTGCCACTGGAACAAGCGCGATTCTTTGCCAGAGCCGCGCATGAATGGGGGGCCGATAGTCCAACAGCGCCAAAATGGCAAGCCAAAGCGCGCCTTTGCCCAATTCATCGGCATGACGCGCCAGCGCCAGGCAGCCAGCGCTAGGCAGATTGCCTGCGTCTCGCTAAAGGCGGGTGACAATGTTTCTGAACACTCTCTTTGCCGCCTCCTCTCCGCTTGCTGCCTCAGCGCTGGTTGCCAGCGGCGGGGCGATTGGTGCGCTGGGGCGCTATCAGCTTGGCCGGCTTGTCATTCACCTCATGGGGGACGAGGCAGCGCGCGGGTTTCCGTGGGCGACCTTTATCGTGAACCTAGTGGGCTGCCTTGTTATGGGCCTGTTGTTCGGATGGTTTATCCGGCAAGGCGCAACCAACGAGGGGATGCGCCTGTTGTTGGGGGTTGGCGTTCTGGGGGGCTTCACAACCTTCAGCACCTTCAGCCTTGAATTGCTGGTGTTGTTGCAGCGCGGCGCATTTGTTCCTGCCCTGACTTATGCCGCAGCCTCGCTGCTGGCAGGCTTGGCCGCTGTTTTCATCGGCGTTGCCGTGATGCGAGGTGCAGCATGAGCGTGCTTCCCAAAGACACCGTCCGCCAGTTCACCATCGCTGACGATGATGACGGCGTGCGGCTTGATCGCTGGTTCAAGCGCAATCTGCCGCAGGTCGGCTTTGCCACGATTTCGCGCTGGGCGCGCACGGGCCAGATCCGGGTGGATGGCAAGCGCGCCAAGCCCGAAGACCGCCTTACCGCAGGGCAGGTGCTGCGCGTGCCGCCGGGCGGCGAGGACGCAGGGCGCGATGCGGCAAAACCGCGGGCGCGCGCGCTCAGCCCTGAACAGATCGCCGAAGCCCGCGCCATGGTGATCCGCGAGACGCCTGCTGCCATCGTGCTCAACAAGCCCCCCGGCCTTGCCACCCAAGGCGGCAGCAAGACGACCAAGCATGTCGACGGGCTGCTTGACGCCTTCGTGGAAGATGAACGCACACCCCGCCCGCGCCTTGTCCACCGGCTCGACAAGGACACTTCGGGCGTCCTGCTGATCGCCCGCACTCCGGGGAGCGCTGCGAGTTTCTCCAAACGTTTCGCCAGCCGCTCTGCGCGCAAGGTGTATTGGGCGCTGGTGGTGGGCGTGCCGGAATTATCCGAAGGGATCATCGATGCCCCGCTTGCCAAGCAACCCGGCACGGGCGGTGAGAAAATGCATATCGACGAGGAAGGCGGCCAAGCTGCCAAGACGCGCTACCGCGTGGTCGATCGCGCTGGCACTCGCGCGGCGTGGGTAGAGCTTGAACCGCTCACCGGGCGCACCCACCAATTGCGCGTCCACATGGCGGCGATTGGCCACCCCATCGTGGGCGATGGCAAATATGGCGGGCCCGATGCCTTCCTGACAGGCGCGGTCAGCCGCAAGATGCACCTCCATGCGCGCCGCCTCATCATCACTGAGCCCAAGGCCGGTGAGGGAGCGGGCGGCAAGCTGGATGTCACCGCCGAGCTTCCGCCGCACTTTGCCGCAAGCATGGATGTGCTGGGCTTTAATACGGCGCTTTCAGATGCCGCGCCCTTGCGCGAGGAGACGCCTGAAAAGACGCCTGAGGAGAAAAAGCAGGCTGCGCGGCGCCATTTCAAACAGGCCCGCAAGGAAGCCCGCCCCACCCGGCGCGGGCGCGGCGCGGCTGCAGCTGCCGCCAAGGCCAAGCCGAAAGGCAAGGCAAAACCCGCTGCCAAATCCAAGCCCAAACCCCGCCCCAAAGGCCCCGGCGCGCGGCCCGGCTCCCAAAAGGCGCGCTGATGCATCCCAATCCGCTTTACCGCAGCGATGACCGCGCGCTTATGGAACAGCTGATTGATGAAATCGGCTTTGGCATGGTGTTCGCCGCCACGCCCGACGGCCCGCGCGTGGCGCACACACCGCTGCTGTCCACCGGCGACGGGGCGGTGCAGTTTCACCTCGCGCGTGGCAACGCGCTCACACGGCATCTGGCGGGCAGTGACGCGCTGATCGTGGTCAATGGCCCGGATGCCTATGTGTCCCCGCGCTGGTATGACAACCGCGACACCGTGCCGACATGGGATTATATCGCGCTCGAATGCGAAGGGCGCGTGCGCCGCATGGCGGATGAAGGGCTCGAAGCTTTCCTGCACGCCGCCATAGCCAAGCACGAAGCGCGCCTTGCAGGTGAGCCGTGGCGGGCAGAGGAATCCTCAGACAAGGTCTGGTCGGGGCTGTTTCGCGGCATTGCGGGCTTTGAAATGGAAGTCCTCGCATGGCGGCCCACGATCAAGTTGTCGCAAAACAAAAACCCCGAAACCCGCGCCCGGATCGCTGAAGGGCTGGCCGCTGCGGGCAAGCCTGCCCTTGCCCACCTGATCGAAGGCCTTGCCGCATGAGCGCGCCCCCACGCCTTGCCGTGTTTGATTGCGACGGCACACTGGTGGATGGGCAGGCGGACGTGTGCTGGGCCATGGAGCGCGCCTTTGAACGCGCCCGCCTGCCTGCACCCGATCTTTACGAGGTGCGCCGGGTGATCGGGCTCAGCCTGCCTGCGGCGATCCGCCGGCTTGCCCCTGATCTGTCCGAGCCCGACGCGCATAATGTTACCGAATTCTACAAGGCGAGCTTTCGCGCCCGGCGCGAGGAAGGCTTGCTGGGCGAGCCGCTCTATGATGGCATTGCACAGCTCCTTGATAGACTTCACGCCAATGGGTGGAGCCTTGCGGTCGCCACCGGCAAATCTGATCGCGGGCTCGCGGCCTGCCTCGCCGCGCACGGCATCACCGACCTGTTCACTTCGCTGCAGACCGCTGATCGCCACCCGTCCAAGCCGCACCCCGCCATGCTGGAAGCGGCCATGCTGGATGCAGGAGCCGGCCCGCAAGACACCATCATGATCGGTGACACCGTGTTCGACATCATGATGGGCCGCAGCATCGGCGTTGCTTCGGTCGGAGTGGCCTGGGGCTATCACGAAGCGTCCGAATTGCTGGCAAGCGGCGCTGAGGCGGTGGCCAATGACACCGGGCACCTTGGTGCAATCCTCGAAAGCCTGCTGGGAGACAAACTATGAGCCGTTCCCCGCGCGAGGAACAGGACGCCCGCGACCGGCAACGCTTCGTCATCATGAACGTGGCGCGCCTTGTCGGCCTTGCGATGGTCTTGCTCGGCATTACGATCACGCAAGGGGTGTTTGACCTGCCCTTTGTGCTGGGCGCAGCGTTGGCGGTGATCGGGTTGGTGGATTTCTTTGTCCTGCCAGTGGTGCTGGCACGCGCGTGGAACCGGCAGGGACGATGATCCGCCGTTTTTACAAGGATGTCAGCGTCGCAGAAGTCAGCGGCGGGTGGCAAGTGATGCTGGATAGGCGCGGCCTTAAAACTGTGGGGGGCGCCCCTCAGATCGTGCCGACGCAAACCCTTGCCCAAGCGCTTGCCGAGGAATGGGCGCGGCAAGGCGACAAGATTGATCCGGCAGACCTGCCTCTGCGCGATATGGCCGATTACGCGCTCGATGTGGTGGCACAGCAAAAGGCGGCGCTGGCACAGCAGCTCACCGCCTATGCCGACACCGATACGCTGTGTTACCGCGCCGACCCGGACGAACCGCTCCACGCCCGGCAGGGGGACGTGTGGGAGCCCTTGGTGGCAGACTTCGAGGCCCGCACCGGGCTCAAGCTGGTTCGGGTAAGCGGCATCATCCATCGTCCCCAAGAGCCACGCGTGCTGGCGGCGCTGGAAACCCGGCTGGGCTGCGAGGACCATTTTGTGCTGGCGGGCCTTGAAGTGATGACCAAACTGGCCGCCTCGCTTGTCACCGCGCTGCTGGCGCTGGATACAAATGAAGAGCCCGGTGCGCTGGCGCTGTGGCAGGCAGCCTGCCTTGAAGAGGAATGGCAGGCCGAGCTGTGGGGGCGTGATTGGGAGGCAGAAGAACGCCGCGCACGCCGTGAGGCTGATTTCCTGCGCGCGTGGCGCTTTGCTCAGGCCGCACGCGGCGGCTGATACTCAAGCTCGTTGAGCTTGACCCATGCCTCCCACCCCGCCTTCCCACCCGACCACCAATCATACCAATAGGATATGGTGGTCGGGCTCACGAGGCGGGGTGGGAGGTGCATGGGTTCACGTCAGTGAACCTCAGTATGAGACCCTATTCCGCCAGCCAGTCGGCAACATCCTTGGCGACCTGGTTGGCTGCACGATTGATCGCAGGGCCCACCGCTTCGCTGCGTGCCGGCACACCGCTTTCGCGCGCTTCAAAGCGGCGCGAAGACGCCCTCCCGCCCGCCTCGGTGCGCACCGCATCGAAGCGGACCACCACAGACGAGGTGCGCGGATCATAATCCATATCCAGCAAGGTTCCGCGCAAAACCACATCGGCCAGCACCGGCGTATCATCATTGTCGATCACCAGCGCTTGTCCGCGCCCGCGCAGCGTCTCGCCCACCAGACGGCGGAACAGGCGCGCGGGCTTTTCCACCCAATAGGTTTCCTCAAGATAGGCCAGTTCCGTGTCCGAAATGGCAACCGGCAGGCGCAGCACGTCAAGCTTGGCCGGGGTATCGGGCAATTGCACTAGGATCGCGCGGCCCGCCACTTCGCGTCCGGCAATCGCGCCCGATCCGGCAGGCGGCGCGGCGAGCGCGTTCAGCGTCAGCAGGCTTTCGGGCGGCTTTCCGCCCCCCAGATTGACGCAGCCTGCCAAGAGCAGCATCGCCCCGCCCGCCGCCAGTGCCGCCATCAGGCGGCGCGAGCGACCAGCGGCCTTGTGCTTCATCTCGCCGTCGTGCTGCATTACCAATTCGTCCCTTATTGCTTGTAAGTGGGCAAGGACTTGCCCTGCACCAGCGAACCGACGCCCTCGGCTTCGAGTTTTTCGGTGATCGAACGCAGCGCCCGGCTGGTGGCGCGCAGATCCTGCAAGGTCGCCTCGGCTGCAGGCAGCGTGCCTTCGCGCAGCTGGCGCGCAGCAGGGCGCGTATCATCCATGATCGCCGACAGCGAAGCCAGCGCCAGATTGGCCGATTTCAATGTCTCGGCCAGTTCGCGCACCACCGGGCGCCCTTCGTTGTTGAGCACGTCATCAGTCGTCAGGGTCAGTTTTTCTACCGCGTTCAGCGCCGAATTGAATTCGGCCATCACCACCCGGAATTCGCGCAAGTTCTCGGTCAATTCAGGCGCTGCCACCGCCAGCTCAGCCGAAACCTTGTTGGTGTTGCGCAAGATGCCTGCCAATTCCTGCTGGTTTTCCGGGCCAAGCACCTGATTGAGCTGTTCGGTCAGCGTGGTGAGACGTTCCAGCAACAAGGGCGCGTTGGCGACAATTTCGCCGAAGCCGCCTCGCCCTGCCGGGATCACCGGCTTGCCTTCGGGGCAAGCGGTCGTCTCGCAGGTGATGCGCGGGGCATTTTTGCGCGCCCCATCGAGCAGGATAGTTGAAACCCCGGTAAAGCTGGCTTGAATGGTGGCCTGTGTGCCCACCAGGATCGGCACGTCGTCCTTCACCTTGATGCGCACACGCACGAATTGGGGATCATCCTTGGACAGGCTGATCTGTGTCACCTGCCCTACAGGCACGCCTGCAAAGGCAACCTGCGAACCATTGGCAAGGCCCGATACCGATTGCTGGTAGAAGATGTCGTATTCGCTCTGCGCGCGTTGATCGAGCCGTGCCAGCCATGCGATAAAAGCCAGCAAGGCCGCGAGCAGCGCGAGCGTGACCGCTCCGACCCAGAGATGATTGGCGCGTGTTTCCATGTCTTGGTCCCTATGGACGCTTCCTTGCGCAAAAGTCCAACATTCTATCCCCCTTGCGCATCCGCACGAGCGAGATTGGAGTGATGAGCCGCTTCGGCCGCGCGGCCACGCGGTCCGGTGAAATATTCCTCGATCCACGGCTGGCGCGTCTCGATAAGTTCAGGGATCGTGCCGACGGCGATGATCCGCTTTTCCGCAATCACCGCCACCCGGTCGCAGATTTCATAAAGCGTATCGAGATCATGGGTGATCAGGAACACAGTGAGACCGAGCGTTTCTTTAAGCTCACGGGTCAGCCGATCGAATTTGGCCGCGCCAATCGGATCAAGCCCGGCGGTGGGTTCATCAAGAAACAACAGTTCCGGATCAAGCGCCAGCGCCCGGGCAAGCCCTGCGCGTTTTTTCATGCCGCCTGAAAGTTCCGAGGGATATTTGTCGGCTGCGTCTTGCGGCAACCCCGACAACATCACCTTGTAGCGCGCAATTTCACGGCGCAGTTCGGGTGAAATATCGGGATAGAACTGCTTGATCGGCACCTCGACATTCTCGCCCACAGTAAGCGTTGAGAACAACGCCCCGCCCTGAAACAACACGCCCCAGCGGCTGCGCACCCCGACATCGCTGTCGGGATCGGTGTCGGTGATGGATTGGCCGAGCACCTCGACCCGGCCCGCGCTTGGCCGCTGGAGCCCGATGATCGAACGCATCAGCACCGACTTGCCCGAGCCCGATCCGCCCACCACGCCGAGAATTTCGCCGCGCTCGACAGTCAGGTCCAGCCCGTCATGCACCGCAAAATCGCCGAATTTATTGACCAGCCCCTCCACCACAATGGGCGGCGCACTGGCGGTGTTATTGCTTTCGCTCACCGGCCTTAACCCCAACCCACTTCGGTGAAAAACACCGCAAAAAAGGCATCCAGCACAATCACCGCAAAGATCGCTGAAACCACTGCCATGGTGGTGCGGCGTCCCACCTCCTCAGAATTGCCGCGCACCTGCAGCCCATGATAACAGCCCGCCAGCGCCACGATGAGGCCAAACACCGGGGCCTTGATCAGACCAACCCACAGATCATGGGTTGGCACCACTTCCTGAATGCGCATGAGGAAGGTGAAAAACGGAATGCCGAGCGCAAATTCACCCACCACCGCGCCGCCCACAATGGCCACCAGCGAGGCGTAAAAACCCAGCAGGATCATCATGAAAGTGGCCGCCAGAATGCGCGGGATCACCAGCGCCTCGATCGGGGAAATCCCGATGGTGCGCATCGCGTCGATTTCTTCGGTAAGCTTCATTGTGCCCAGTTGCGCCGCAAAGGCGCTGCCCGAGCGGCCCGCCACCATGATTGCAGTCATCAACACGCCGAGTTCGCGCAAGGTGATGCGCCCCACCAGATTGACTGTCAGGGCCTCGGCGCCGAATTGTTCAAGCTGCACCGAGCCTTGCTGAGCGATCACGATGCCGATCAGAAAGCTCATCAAGCCGATGATCGGCAGGGCCGATACGCCCACCAGTTCCATCTGATGCACCAGTGCACGGATCGGGAAGCGCCCCGGATGGCGCAGCAGATTGGCACCCCCAATCAGGATCTGGCCAAAAAAACCCACCACGCCATAAGCCCCGGCGCGGGCAGCAAAGACCCGTTTGCCAACCACCCCCGGCACCCGCTCCCACAGCGGCAGGCGATGGCGCATCAGATGATCTTCGCTGCCGATTTCCTCAATCGCATCGATGAGCCGCTGGGCTGACGGATGCGCGCCCTTGATGGGAGCATCAAGGCGGCGGGCCAATTGGCAAACCACCCAGGCGCCGACTGTGTCGAACTCGTCAACATCTGTCAGATCAATCGTGCCGATGGGGCCTCCAACGCCCTGCAATTCGCGTTCGATTGGAGCAATGGTGGCCAGCACCAAGGGGCCAGACAGCGCAAGCTGCGTGCCGCCAGCGCCATCATCAGCGAGCGAAAATTGCGCTTGGGTATGCATTGCTCACGTCTATGGGGCGAAACTGGCCATGTAACAAGGGGCAACAGGGGTTTAAGCAGTGCGCTTAAATTCTCACCAGATCTGCTCGATTCTGTCCGATTTGAATAGCTTTGATGGCTTGGCAGGCCTTGACAGGGCGAGAACAT
>MEDW01000080.1 GCA_001724215.1 Erythrobacter sp. SCN 62-14
TTCGATCTTCGCCCACTGGGCGTCTGTCAGCACATAGCGGTCCATCCCAAGCTTGAATCACAATTCAACCCGCTTGTGAATCCCCACAGGCCCTAGCCAGCCTCAGGCAGGCAGCAATTCGCGCACCGCATTCATGAAGGGGCTGATCGAAACCGGCTTCGAAAGATAGCCCGCAGCGCCCGCAGACCGGATGCGTTCCTCATCACCCTTGGCCGCAAAGGCAGTGACGGCCAGCACCGGAATTTCGCACAAGGCCCGGTCGCGCTTGGCAGCGGCAATCAGATCGACGCCTGACACGCCGCCCAGCTGGATGTCCATGATGATGAGATCGGGCGAAACATTGCGTGCCGTCTCCAGCACCTTGGCTCCATCCGCCACAGGCTCGACCTCAAATCCGTTCGCGCGCAGCACATCGCAGAACAATTTGCGGTTGAGGTCGTTATCCTCGACAACCATGATACGTTTTGTCACTGCTCGCCCCGCATCTGACATGAACTCAGACTAACCACGCATTAAGGCTAGGACAATCCCGCACAACCCCTCATCCTCGAATGATACGCCTGACATGCAGCCCGATATGTTGGCGCTTGCGGCGCTTGGCTGGCTGCTGGGGGAGCCTGCGCGCGCCCAGCGTTATCTTGATTTGACAGGGCTTGATCCTGATGGTCTTCGCCGCAGCCTTGATAATCATGCGGTTCTGGCTAGCGCGCTTGATTTCCTGAGCGGTCATGAACCCGATCTCGTTGCCGCAGCAGAAGCGCTGGCGGTAACTCCTGAAGACCTTATCCAAGCTGCCAAGGAACTGACCCGATGACCCGCCCGCTGATTATCTCCGATTGCGACGAAGTGCTGCTCCACATGGTCGCCCCGTTCAAGGATTGGCTGGAGGCGACCCAAGGCGTCAGTTTCCATCTTGAAGGCCATGATTTTGCCCACGCGATGCGCTGGCAATCAACCGGCGAATTTCTGGAGCCGTCAGACATCTGGCGGATGCTGGGGCGGTTTTTCGACACGCAAATGGATAGCCAACAGGCGATTGCAGGCGCGGTCGAATCGATCAACACCATTGCCGAAGTGGCTGATGTGGTGATCCTCACCAATCTGGTGGACGAACGCCGCGACAAGCGGGCCGCGCAATTGGCCGCCATTGGCATCCACGCCGAGGTTTACACCAATCAAGGCCCCAAAGGCCCCGCCTTGCAGAAGATTATTGCCGAGCACGCGCCGACCAAGGCGTTGTTTATTGATGATCTGGCGCAGCATCATGCGAGCGTGGCAGAACTGACCCCCCACGTCACCCGGCTCCACCTGTGCGGCGAACCGATGATCGCCCATGCCATTGATTGCGCCCACAAGGCAGGCCATGCCCATTCGCGGATTGATCGCTGGGACGAGGCATTGCCGTGGATTCTCCAGCGGCTTGAAGAGACTGAATGATTGGAAGGACAACAGCATGACTATTGCGGCCCGCCTCGCTGAACTCGGCATCACCTTGCCCAAGCCCGCAGCCCCCGTCGCCAGCTATGTGCCGGTCGTGGTGCATGGCGGCATGGCCTATGTTTCCGGGCAGATCGCCTTTGCCGATGGCAAGGTGATGACCGGGCGGCTGGGCGAGAATGTCAGTCTTGAAGACGGCCAGGTTGCCGCGCGCGCCTGCGGCTTGATGATTTTGGCTCAGCTCGAAGCAGCGGGCCTGCTCGAACAGGTCGAGCGCATCGTCAAGCTGGGCGCGTTCGTGTCTTCGACGCCCGATTTCTACGACCATCCCAAGGTCGCCAATGGCGCTTCCGATCTGATGGAGCAGGTGTTCGGCGGCGCAGGCCAGCACGCCCGCGCAGCCGTTGGGGTGGCCGCGCTGCCGCTGAACGCTGCGGTTGAGGTGGATGCGATTGTCGCTTTGAAGGCATGAGCGCAAGGCCCGCTCCCGCTTGGCTGACCCAGTGGGAATATGCCCACCGGGGGCTGCATGGAGCGGGCGTGCCGGAAAATTCGCTCGCCGCTGCCGAGGGCGCGATCGCGCGGGGAATGGGTATCGAATGCGATATTCAGCGCAGCCGTGACGATCACCCGATGGTGTTCCATGATTGGGAGCTCGAACGGCTGACTGGCAGGCCTGAGGCGACCGAGGAACTTGACGCCGATAATCTCGAAACGCTCCGCCTGCTCGGAATCGATCAGCACCCCGTGCGGCTGGCGCGCTTTCTTGAAGTGATCGCCGGGCGCGTGCCCGTGCTGATCGAGATCAAGTCCAAGCCCGGCTATGATGTTGATTGGACGTGCCTTTATGTCGCTCGCCTGCTTGAGGGCTATGCTGGCGATGTTGCGGTGATGAGTTTCGATCCGCGGGCAGGCCAATGGTTTGCGAAACACGCCCCCCCTATCACGCGCGGGTTGGTGGGAACCGATTCGCTCCAGAACGGCTTTGAAGGCGTGTGGCGCGAACCCGACAATCTTGCTTTGGCGCAGCCGGATTTTCTGGCGATTGATGTGCGCGATCTTGCGCGCCCCGAAGCCGCGGCGTGGCGGACTGCGCAGGGGCCCTTGCTCACCTGGACGGTGCGTTCCCCCGAAACCCGCGCGATCGGATTGGCGCACGCCGATGCGCTGATTGCCGAAGGAGCGGGGCTCGCGTGAGTGATCGGGAATTGACTGTCAGGCTCGCGCCTTCGGTCGGGCAATTCGATGCGTCTGAATGGAACGCGCTGGGGGGGGACCGCAATCCTTTCGTCAGCCACGAATTTCTCACCGCGATGGAGGATTCAGGGTCGGTCGGCCCCGGCACCGGCTGGGAGCCTGCCCCGATTGTCATCACCGATGAGGCGGGCACGCTGCTTGCCGCGATGCCGTCTTACGCCAAGGGGCATAGCCAGGGCGAATATGTCTTCGATCATTCCTGGGCCGATGCCTGGCACAGGGCAGGGGGGCGCTATTATCCCAAGCTACAGATCGCAGCCCCCTTCACGCCTGCCAATGGTCCGCGCCTGTTGATGCGCGATGCAAGCCTTACTGCGCATCTTTTGAACGCCGCCGAGACAGTCTGCGCGAACAACGGTTTATCGAGCGCCCATGCGACCTTTATCGAGCCGGAACAGCGCGCTCTGTTCGAGGCAGGCGGCTGGCTGATGCGCAGCGACATCCAGTTCCACTGGCACAACCGCGGCTATGCCAGCTTTGACGATTTCCTCGGCGCGCTCACCTCAAGGAAGCGCAAGGACCTGCGCAAGGAACGCGCGGCAGCGTGCGATGGACTGACGATCCGGCACTTGTCGGGCTCCGATATCCGTGAGGAGCATTGGGATGCGTTCTGGGTGTTCTATCAGGATACCGGCGCGCGCAAATGGGGCCAGCCTTATCTGACGCGCGAGGCCTTCACCCTGCTGGGCGAGCGGATGGGGGATCGGATCATCCTGATCCTTGCCTGTGATGGGCAAACGCCGATCGCAGGCGCGCTCAACTTTGCAGGATCAGATGCGCTTTACGGGCGATACTGGGGTTGCACGCGCGATGTGCGCTTTCTGCATTTCGAGCTGTGCTATTATCAGGCGATTGATATCGCGATTGCGCGCGGGCTCGAGCGGGTCGAGGCCGGGGCGCAAGGCGGGCACAAGCTGGCGCGGGGCTATGAGCCGGTGCAGACGATCTCGGCGCACTGGATTGCGGACGCCGGTTTTCGCAGTGCGATTGCCGATTTCCTAGAACGCGAGCGCGCCGGTGTGTCGCAGGACCAGTTCTATCTGGATGCGCGCACGCCCTTCAGGAAAGCGTAATCAGGCAACCTTGCGCTGGCCTGCGCTGAGGAATTCGCGTGCCCGGCGCTGGGCTTCTGCGATTTCGCGGGCGGTCATTTCATCGGAGATATCCGCGCGGCAATGGGCGGCTTCCCAATGACCGCGGGCAGCGGCCAGATTGAACCACTTGTGGGCCTCGATCAGATCATACTCGGCGCCGCTGCTGCCGGTGGAAAAAGCCACGCCCAGATCAAAGCAGGCATTGGCATCGCCGCGCGCGGCATCTGCCAGCAGCCGCGCGAGTGCCAGATCGGTCACAGCCGGTGCAATCTTGGTTGCTCGGTTCGTTTCAATCGCAGTCAGGTGCATGAATCTGTCCCCCTTCTCGTGCCGGACCACTTTGCCCCCAAAGGGCCCCTCCAATTGGGCGGCTCCGGCATCTGCGAAACTCGCTGAACATGGCTAACAAATGATTAACGATGTTTTCGTCGGCCATTCAGTCCGTTTGCGTGGGGATAGGAGGCACAAGCCGCTTGTGCGCGTAAGGGTGCTTGCCTATAGGCTTGGCCCAAGCTTTGGCTGGCCGTTGATCGGGTGTGGTCCCGCAGCGTTCCCGGTGAAAGCTCATGGGATTAGAGGGCCACATGCCATCGGCACTTTCTGACGACATCGACGTTCTCGAAAAAGCCAAGCGGATGCTCGCACCGGACTATACGCCGAGCGAGGATGAGGAATATATGAACGAGGCGCAGCAGGCCTATTTCAGGATGCTGCTGATCGAATGGAAACGCTCGATTCATTCCGCTGCTGGCCAAACTCTGCAATCGTTGCAAGATGGTCCGATCCGCGAGGCTGACCTCACTGATCGCGCGTCGAGCGAAACGGACTGGGGCATCGAATTGCGCACCCGCGATCGCCAGCGTAAATTGATCGCCAAGATTGACGCCGCGCTGCGCCGCATCGACGAAGGCGAATATGGCTTTTGCGAAGTGACCGGCGATCCGATTGGTCTCAAGCGTCTGATTGCCCGGCCGGTTGCCACCATGACGGTGGAGGCTCAGGAAGCCCACGAACGCCGCGAAAAGATCTCCCGCGACGATTGATCCTGTGCGCGGGGTAAGGCTCTGCCGCGAAGTGGTGCCAGTTTGGTACGCTTGCACATTCGAGACCCCCGGCGCGGCGACGATTTACCGCTGATTAACTCTGATTTGTCAAAGCCTGTGTGGAACCCTGCGCTGCAAGGCGATAGGGTGATGGCAACTGCAAACGGGGCACGAAAGGCAGATCATCAATGACAGGAATGGAGACTCGCAGTGTGGCGCGCGACAGCCTGTTTCTGCTCGCCAATGTCCAGATCGAACGAAACAGCGAACGCCACCGGGTCCGGGTCCGCAACCTGTCCGATGGCGGCATGATGGCCGAGGGCACCAACATCAAGGTGCAGCGCGGCCATCGTGTGGCGGTCGAACTGCGCAACATTGGTGAGGTGATGGGCTCGGTTGCATGGGTGCAGGACAATCGCTTTGGCATCGCCTTTGATATTGAAGTCGATTCGCAGCAGGCACGCCGTCCCTTGAACACCGATGTCGACCCGGCGCTGGGCATGGTTGAGCGTTCGTGGGCTCACCGCGCGCCGCCGCCGCCTAACCTTGACACTTTCCGCAAGGTCTGACCGACTTCGAACGTTGTTTGTCGCAATGTGAGACCTGACCGCGGCGGCGTTAGCTGCTAGGGGGCAGGCGATGCAGCGCTTTTTCGTTCTTCTGGCGGCCTGCCTTGGCCTTGCTGCCTGCGGCCCTTCCGACGGCAGCGGGACGCTAAATCTTGCCATTATCGGCGACCAAGCTGGGCTTTACACACAGGGTGTCCGCCTGCCGCCCGGTGCGCAGGCCGTGCGGGCTGCAACCGAAGAAGGTCTGGTGGCGCTTGATCCGGCAGGACAGGTCGTCCCGGCCCTGGCGGAGCGTTGGATCATCACTGACGACGGGATGAGCTATATCTTCCGCCTGCGCGACAGCGATTGGCCGGGCGGTCAACCGATCACCGCGAGCGAGGTGCGCAATTTGCTGCGCGAGGTGATTGCTCGCACGCGGGGCACATCCTTGGGGCTTGATCTCGCCAAGATCGCGGAAATCCGCACCATGACCGAGCGGGTCATTGAAATCCGTCTGACCGGCCCCATGCCCGATTTCCTGCGGCTGCTTGCTCAGCCCGAACTCGGTCTTGTCAAAAGCGGCAGCGGGGCAGGGCCCATGGTGCTGGCGCGAGATGAGGAGATGGGTGTGGTGCGGCTCAGCGCCTTGCCGCCCGAGGCCCGAGGGCAGGCGGCGCGAGAGAATTGGCAGGCGCTGTCGCGTCCTCTGGCGCTGCGCGCCTTGCCTGTTGAGCGCGCGGTCAAGGCCTTTGCCAATGGCGAGGTTGATCTGGTGATGGGAGGGCGCATTCAGGATTTCCCATTGGCGCGCGTCGGGCCATTGTCGCGCGGCACGATCCAGGTTGATCCCGCAATTGGCTTGCTTGGCTTTGCGGTTATGAATGAAAAGGGCCTGCTCGCAGATCCTGCGCGGCGGCAGGCGCTTTCTATGGCGATTGAGCGTTCGGCCTTGACGCAGCCCTTCGGACTTGGCGGCTGGCAGCCGTCGAGCTGGATTGTGCCGCCTTCGGCCTTTACCGAAGCGCCTTATCCCGCCGACCGCTGGGAGGGCATGACGCTGGCTGAGCGCCGTGCTGCGGCGGCGCGGCGGATCGCCGCTTGGAAAAACGCCAATGACGGGCAGGCGGCTAGGCTGCGGGTCGCCTTGCCACAGGGGCCGGGCAGCGACTTGCTGTTGCGCGAATTGGCGCGGGCATGGGGTGAGATCGGCGTCGAAGTGGTGCGGGTAGCCTACAGCGAGGCGCCTGATCTCGAACTGCGCGATACGCTCGCGCGCTATGCCTCGCCGCGCTGGTTCCTCAATCAGTTCCATTGCTCGTTGAAAGCCGGGCTGTGTTCGCGCGAGGCTGATGAACTGGTGCGCCAGTCATTAGTGCAGCGCGATTCAGCGACCAAGGAGAGAGTGCTGGCCGAAGCGCATCAGGTCTTGATGGCGGCCGAAGTGTTCATTCCGCTGGGTGCACCGGTGCGCTGGTCGCTGGTGCGTTCAACAGTGCGCGGCTATCAGGCCAATCCTTGGGGGCTGCATCCGCTGTTCCCGCTGTCGCAGCCTGACAGTTGAGGAGTAAGAACGGCGCATGACGCGGCGCATCCGGGATATTTCGCAAAGGCTTTCGCCCGCCCTGCCGGTGTGGCCGGGTGACACCCCTTTTGCTCAGGCGGGCACTTGGCAAATGGCCGCAGGTTCGCCGGTCAATGTGTCGGCGGTGACGCTCTCGACCCATTCGGGCGCGCACGCCGATGCGCCTTTGCATTATGCAGATGACGCGGATGACATCGCCAGCGTGGCTCTGGAGCCCTATCTGGGGGAATGTCTGGTCGCAGATGTGCGGGGGTGCGGCCCTCTGATCCTGCCCGAACATCTCCCCGCGCTGGATGGCGCCGCGCGCGTGTTGTTTCGCACTTTCGACGCCTTTCCCTGCGATAACTGGCCGATTGATACCGTGGCCATCGCCCCTGCCACGATTGACGCGCTGGCGGCGGCAGGCGTGCGGCTGGTGGGGCTGGATGGCCCATCGCTCGATCCGCAGAATTCCAAGGACATGGCCGCGCATCTGGCAGTGCTGCGCCATGATATGCGGGTGCTGGAAGGGCTGGTGCTCGATGATGTGCTACCGGGCCGTTATGAACTGATCGCACTCCCTCTGGCGATTGTCGGCGGGGATGCATCGCCCGTGCGCGCGGTGCTCAGGGACTTGGCGTGAGCGTGCTGGATAAGGCGCGCGTGCTGGATGCCGCCGATGAACTTGCGCCTTTCCGGGAGAGGTTCACGCTGCCTGCGGGCGTGATTTATCTCGACGGCAATTCGCTGGGAGCCTTGCCGAAGCGAACCGCCGAGGTGCTGGCCCGCGTGGTGGCGCGCGAATGGGGCGAGGGGTTGATCAGTTCGTGGAACAGCGCAGGCTGGTTCGAGATGGCCGCGCGCGTTGGCGGCAAGATCGCGCCGCTGGTGGGCGCTGCGCCGCATGAGGTGATCGCCTGCGATTCGACCAGTGTGAACCTGTTCAAGCTGATCGCCGCCGCACTGGCGATGCGGCCCGGCAGGCGGGTTGTGCTGTCCGAGCCCGGCAATTTCCCGACCGATCTCTACATGATCGCAGGGCTCGAAGCGCAGGGCCTCGCGACACGGCGGCTTGCCGAGCGTGAGCGGCTCTTAGAGGCGCTCGATAAAGACGTGGCGCTGCTGATGCTCACCCATGTCCATTACAAGACCGGCGCGCTGCATGATATGGCGGCGCTCACCCGTGCGGCGCATGATGCGGGCGCGCTGGTGCTGTGGGACCTGTCGCATTCCACTGGCGCACTGCCAGTGGATTTGCGCGGGGTGGGCGCGGATTTTGCGGTGGGCTGCGGGTATAAATATCTGTGCGGCGGGCCGGGCGCGCCTGCCTTTGCTTTCGTGGCCGAGCGCCATCATGAGGGCCTTGCCCAGCCGCTTACCGGGTGGTTCGGCCATGCTGCGCCGTTTGAATTCAGCGATGATTACGCGCCTGCGCCCGGCATTAATCGCCTGCAATGCGGCACGCCGCCGGTGCTGGGGCTGACGGCGCTGGAAGTTGGCGTTGATCTGATCGCAGAGATTGGCGCGGCGCGGCTTTATGCCAAATCGCGGGCGCTTTCGGAGTTTTTCCTTGAGTGCCTCGCTGAATTCGGCGCCCCTCTCGAACTTGTCAGCCCGGCGGACAGCGACCAGCGCGGCAGCCAGCTCAGCTTTCGCCACTCCCACGCCTATGCCCTGTGTCAGGCGCTGATCGCGCGCGGAGTGATTGGCGATTTCCGCGCGAGCGATGTGCTGCGGCTGGGCTTTGCACCCGCCTATTTGAGCTTTGCCGATATGGCCGAGGCCGCGCGCCACCTGTCCGAGGTTCTCTCCAGCGGCGAATGGCAGCGCGCCGGATTTCGCACCCGCGCCGCTGTCACCTGACTAGTCGGGGATAGCGCGCCCCCACAGGCTCCCTTGGCGCGGCCCCTTGCCCTAGGCAGGGCGGGATGAGCCCTTCGCTGCCCGACGATATTTACGCGATCTTGCGCCGCACCTTTGGCTTTCCCGGCTTTCGCGGACAGCAGGAGGCGGTGATCGCGCGCGTGCTGAACGGGCAGCACAGCCTTGCGTTAATGCCAACGGGCGCGGGCAAGAGCCTGTGCTATCAGGTGCCAGCCTTGGCGCGGGCCGGCACAGGGATCGTGATTTCGCCGCTGATCGCCCTGATGCACGATCAGATCCGTTCCGCGCGCGCGGCGGGCATTCGTGCAGCTTCGATGACCTCGGCCGACAGTGATACCTATGCCACCGCCGAAGCCTTGCGGCGGGGCGAGCTGGACTTGCTCTATGTCGCGCCC
>MEDW01000081.1 GCA_001724215.1 Erythrobacter sp. SCN 62-14
GGATTGGAGAGCGGGCCCATCAGGTTGAAGATCGTGCGTTGGCCGATCTTGCGACGGATCGGCATGATGCGCGCCATTGCCGGGTGGTGGTTTTTCGCAAACAGGAAACAGATGCCGATTTCGGCAAGCGTCTTTTCCGCGCTGCGCCCGGCCGCGTCCATATCGAGCCCAAGCGCTTCGAGCGTATCGGCCGCGCCCGCCTTTGAACTCGCCGCGCGGTTGCCGTGCTTGGCGACCGGCACGCCGCAGGCGGCGACCACAAGGCTGACCGCGGTCGAAACATTGAGCGTGTGGTGCCCATCGCCGCCCGTGCCGCAGACATCAATCGCGTTTTCGGGCGCGGTGATGGGGAGAAGCCTTGCGCGCAGCGCGCGCGCTGCGCCTGCGATCTCGCTCGCCGTCTCGCCGCGCGCCGACAGCGCAATCAGGAACGCGCCGATTTCAGCTTCGGACGGAGCGCCATCAAGGAGCGTGCCGAAGGCCGCCTCAGCCTCAGCCTCGCTCATGGGAGTGGTGATATCGGGCAAAAGACTCATGCGCGCAGCCTTTCGGGCATTTGCGGGTTCATCCCACACAGCACCAGAAAATTGGCAAGCAGCGCGTGGCCATGCTCGGTGGCAATGCTTTCAGGGTGAAACTGCACGCCGTGGATGGGCAGGCTTTCATGGCGAAAGCCCATGACGCTCAGACCCGCAAGACCCGGCGTTTCAGCATGGGCATTGGCGATAAGGCAGGAAGGCGCATCTTCCACGACCAGAGAGTGATAGCGCGTGGCGATAAAGGGCGAGGGCAGGCCGGCGAACACCCCTGTCCCGTCATGCGTCACCGGCGAGGTCTTGCCATGCATCAAGCCGCCCCGCACCACGCGCCCGCCAAAATGCTGGCCGATTGCCTGATGGCCAAGACACACGCCCATGAGCGGCTTTCCGGCATCGGCACAGGCCGCGACGAGATCAAGGCTGATCCCAGCATCGCTGGGCGTGCAAGGGCCGGGCGAGATCAAAAAACCCTTAGCCCCGCTCGCGATTGCTTCGGAAGCGGTGAGCGCATCATTGCGCACCACTTGCACCTCGGCCCCCAATTCCATCAGGTAATGGACGAGGTTGAAGGTGAAGCTGTCGTAATTGTCGATAACGAGGATCATGGCGTGTCCTTGGGGCGCTTGGTTACCACCACAATCGGCCCATTGCGCGCCTTATCAAGCCGCCCGCGTGCCGGATCCCACAAGGCGGAAACCTGCCCGTCGAGATAGAGCGCGTTGGGGGTTTTCAATTCATCGCGGAAATAGCGCGCCAATTGCCCGAAGCTGATGGGCGCATCGGCAATCACGAAATGCGCCATGCCCTTGGCGTCCACGCCCACACCATTCCTGATCGCGCGCGAGGGGCCATTGTCCTGAATGGCGGGGTGAAGCTTGCCCTCGATCACCAGCATGGGGCCCGATTGCGTGCCGAATTCAGGGCGGTCGGAAACGCTCGCGTAGAAAGCCTCGGTCGAAAGCACGCGCCACTTGCCGCCCGTGCCAAAGAACACGCCGTTGGGCTTCATAAAGAAATTGCTGGTGTTGCCTTCGGGCGCATCGCCGCGATTGAATTCCTTGAGGCGCTCGCCGTTCTCGACGTAATAGCCCAAGGCTTTCAAATCATCGCCATAGGCGCCGCCGTTCATGGCAAAGGCAATGGTGCTGGCATCGGCTGCTGCGGCAAAGGCGGGCAGCGAACCATAGGGCGCAGACCCTGTGGGCGCATTGGCCAGAGCGATGCGGTGCTGCCCCGGATCGGCAATGCAATGGGTGAGCGGCACATCCTCAAACACCACCTGTCGGCAGGCCGAAGGCGCATCGGCCAGCGCAGGCGAGGCTTGCGCCTCGGGCGAGGCCGCTGGCGCGCTTGTCTCGATGGGTGTCCCATCGAGCCGCGCGCGCATCACCGGCTCACCCGCAGGCTGTTCCGAACAGGCGACAAGCGCGCAGATCATCAGAGCAATGCCAGTGCGTTTCACTGGCCGAACCCCGGTTCGGAGGCAATCCGCATGGCTTCGCGCGCGGCTGCAATAAGCGCACCCGCCTTGGCCTTGCATTCGGCGAGTTCATAATCGGGATCGCTATCGGCGACGATGCCTGCGCCTGCCTGCACATTCATCACCCCATCCTTGATAACGGCGGTGCGAAGCACGATGCAGCTATCGACCGAGCCATCGGGCGCGAAATAGCCAACGCCGCCTGCATAGGCCCCGCGGGTTTCGCCTTCGAGCTCAGCGATGATCTCGCAGGCGCGGATTTTGGGCGCGCCCGAAACCGTGCCCGCCGGAAAGCCTGCAAACAGCGCATCGAGCGCGTCGTTGGGCTCAGCCAGCTTGCCCACCACATTGCTAACAATGTGCATGACGTGGCTGTAACGTTCGATGGTGAAGCTGTCGGTAACCGTGACGCTGCCCGCCGCCGCCACCCGGCCAACATCATTGCGCCCCAGATCAAGCAGCATGAGATGTTCAGCGAGCTCCTTGGGGTCAGCCAGCAGGCTGGCCTCGTTGGCCTCGTCCTCCTCACGCGTCTTGCCCCTTGGCCGCGTGCCTGCGATGGGCCGGATCGTCACCTCTCCATCGCGCACCCGCACGAGGATTTCGGGGCTTGAACCGACCAGCGCAAAGCCCGGCAGATCGAGGAAATAAAGAAAAGGCGAGGGGTTCACCCGCCTGAGCGCCCGATAAAGCGAAAGCGGTGGCAGCGGAAATTCGCAGGTAAAACGCTGGGCCAGCACGACCTGGAAGATATCGCCCGCCAGAATATAGTCCTTCGCCTTGAACGCCATCGCCTTGTAAGCCTCCCCCGGAACCACGGGGCTGAGTTCCGGCATGGGCGCGGCCGCTGGCGCGCGCGGTTCTGCCGGGCGAGGGCGGGCAAGGGCGGCAAGGCAGGTGTCGATGCGCTCAGCAGCAGTTTCAATGGCGCGTGTCGCATCATCGGCCTGCCAGATCGGGGCGATCACGAACAATTCATCGGTCAGGCTGTCGAACACCAGCAAAAGCGTCGGGCGCACAAACAGCATATCGGGCAGATCGAGCGGGCTTTGCGCCGCGCGCGGGAGCTTTTCGACAAGGCCGATCGTCTCGTAGCCGAAATAGCCGACAAGGCACGCCAGCGCTGGCGGCAGGGCGGCGGGCACGTCTTCGATCCGGCAGGCCGCCACCAGCGCGCGCAGTTCTGTAAGAGCATCTCCGGGGCAGGGCGCAAAGGCCTCGCGGTCTGCCTGCCAATCGCGGTTGATCTCAGCCTCAGCGCCGCTCGCCCGGAACACCAGATCAGGATCGAGCCCGATCAGACTGTAGCGCCCGCGCACCTCTCCGCCTTCGACCGACTCGAGCAGGAAATCGCCGCGTCCCTCTACCATCAAGCGCCGCGCAGCGCCCACCGGCGTATCGCTGTCGGCGATAACACGTCGCCAAACCAGCGCGGCCTTGCCTGCGCTGAGCGCACGTGCGGCAGGCCCGGCATTATCCGGGAGATGGCCCCCTTGCGTCATGGCAGGATCAGGCTCACTCATGCGCGGCAACAAGGCAACATCACAGCCACGCAGTTATTGTCCGCCAAGCAACTGCTTGCGCACGGCATCAATCGCCGTTTCATTGCGCTCCACGCCCACATCCTTGCGGATCGCAGCCAGCATTTGTGCGCGATATTCGCGCGCCAGCGACGGGGCCAACTGCTCTCGTGTCTGCACCGCAAGACCGGGCTCGGATTCAACAGGATCAGTGGTGATTTCGGCCAGATTGACCACAAACCAGCCCAGATCCTGAGGCGCCTCCAGCTTTTTGGTCGATCCTTGCGCCATGCTGAACATCAAGACCAGCGCAGGCGGGACATTCGTGCCGCGGCGGGCAAGCAGCTCGCGCCTTTCGAGATTGATCGCTTCGCGTTCAATGCCTGACTTGTTTTCGGCTGCAAGCGCTGCAGCCAATGGGGTCCCGGCGGCCACCTTCTTCATCACCCGATCAGCCGCCGCGCGGGCAAGCTTGGCACCTTCTGCCCGCTTCCAACCGGCTAGGACCTGATCGCGCACATCGGCAAGCGGCGGCGCGCGCGCTTCCTCGATCCGAGCAACGTCAAAGATCGCAAATTCGCGCCCTGGCACCAGTTCAGCCAATTGCGGTGCACTTTCGTCCATCTGAAAGGCAGTGGAAACAAGCGGCATCAGCGGCGCAATCATCTGCCCATCAGCACTCCCGAACACGCGTCCGTCGGCCAGCAGCTCGGGTGTCGTCTCGACCTTCAGACCATAAGCCTTGGCGACCTCAGCAAGCGCTGTTCCGCTGTCTATTTCCGCCTCGATCTCACTGGTGCGCTGAGCCACGGCTGCCGCCTGCTTTTCCCGCTTGAGCTGCTCGGCAATTTCACCCGAAACCTGTGCAAGCGTCCGCGCCGGGGTGCGCGCAACCTTGTCAACGCGCGCCACATACCACCCGAGCGTTCCCTTTACAGGCTGCACAAGCCCGCGCTCAACTGCACCAAAAACAGCTTCGGCAAAGGCAAGGTTGGTGGAATTGGCAAGCTCATCCTTGCTGCGCAAATCGCCCTTGGCAACGTTGAAACCGGCTTCGCGCGCGGCATTTTCAAGAGTGAGACCGCCTTGTAGGCGGGCCGCAAAACTCTTGGCTGCGTCTTCGGTGGGAACAATGAAATAGCTCACTGCACGCTGTTCGCTTGCCTTGTAGGCATCGGCATTGGCCCTGAATCGAGCCGCGATCTCAGCCTCGCTTGGCGCGGCATCCACTTTCAGATCATCAGCCGTGAACAGCGCAAAGCGCAGCACCCGGCGTTCCGGTCGGACGAAGCGTGCGCGGTTTTCTTTGTACCATGTTTCAAGCTGTGCAGCCGTGGGATCGCTTGCCGGCGCAAAAGCCGCCGATGGTATCAGCGCGATTTCGCCGCGCCGCCGTTCGAGCACCAACGCCGCGTATTGCCGGGCCATTTTCTGCGGCATGACCGGCGCACCCAGCGCTGTGTCAAGCAATTGCTGCTCAAGCAATCCATCACGCAAATCGCGCCGCAGCGATGCTTCGGTGATCCCGCGTTGGCGCAGGGCCGCATTGAAGATGTCCTGATTGAATTCGCCGGTCGGACCACTGAAGGCCGGGATCTTGAGGATTTCGCTGTCGATCAGGTTGCGGCCGGCGCGCAGACCATATTTCTGCGCAAAAACGCCTGCTGCGGTGCGATCGATCAACTGCTTCATGACCAATTCAAGACCATCCTGTTCGAAGAATTCCTCCATCGTCAAGGTGGGATCAAACTGACTGCGCACCTGATCGAGCGCAAGCCGGGTGGCTCCGCTCAACTCGCCCGCCGGAATCGGTTCCTTGCCGACAACGGCAACCCGGCTGTCGGACGATATGCCGCCAAAGGTTGATCCAGTGATGTCAGCGGCTGCAAAGGCAAACGCCACAAGCACCAGAAAGCCGATAAAAATGGGCAGACCGATTTTTGACTGGAAGAAGCGGCGGAAAAACGAAAGCATGGCTCGTGTGGTCCTATCCGCCTTGAGCAAGTACCCGGCGGAGCAGTGAAAGGGCGCAGCGCAGTGCCGCTGTGTGGGTGGCGCTTTATCGGGGCAAGCGCTTCGCGGCAACATCTGAGCAGGCAATTTGCGCAGGCAAGCATCGGGAAAAATGCCATGGCTGCCCGTCAGCGCTTTGACTGGGAGGCATTCCTGCTCTAGCGCGGCCCGCCCGTCCTCCCTAAGAGGCGCAGGAATCACTCTCTCCTTATCACGTCATAAACAGGACAAGATAATGGCGCGTCGGCCATATATTGTTGGAAACTGGAAAATGCATGGCACCCGCGCCATGCTGTCTGAAGCGCGTGCGATTGATCGCGCCGCACAGCGTTTGCTCAAGGTGGAAGTGGCCATTGCGCCGCCTTACACTCTGATCCACCCGATCCACCGCGAGGCTGAGCTTATCGCGGTTGGTGCGCAGGATTGCCACGAGGCAGAGGGCGGCGCCTTCACCGGTGACATTTCTGCCGCGATGCTGGCCGATGCTGGCGCGCAATTCGTGATTCTTGGCCATTCCGAACGGCGCGAAGGCCATGGCGAGAGCAATGCTCTGGTGCGCGCCAAGACCGAAGCGGCGTTGAACGCGGGCCTCAAGATCATTCTGTGCTGCGGCGAAAACGCAGCCACCCGCGCCGAAGGCAAGGCGGTCGATTTTGTGCGCCGCCAGCTCAAGGCCTCCTTGCCTGCCAGCGCCGCGGAGCTTGCCGATGCATCGGATCGCATTACGATTGCCTACGAACCGATCTGGGCGATTGGGACAGGCAACACCGCAACACTTGAAGATATTGCCGAAAAGCACAGCGCAATCCGCGCGCTGCTGGTCGACTTGTTCGGGGATGAACAGGGCGGGGATATGCGCATTCTCTATGGCGGTTCTGTAAAGCCTGAAAATGCAGGGGAAATCCTGCGAGTAGCGGATGTCGGCGGCGCGCTGGTTGGCGGAGCAAGCCTTACTGCCGACAGCTTTATGGGCATTGCGCTTGCGGTGGGTGAACCCAACGAGAGTTGAGCGATAGTGGCGCCGCCGACGCTTGCCCTTGCCGCACAGGCCAAGCGCGCCTAGATGGCAGGCACATTTCAGGATAAGAGCATTTCATGTCGCTGTTTCTTTTTATCACTGTGGTTCAGGCCCTGATCGCCGCTGCGCTGGTTGGGGTGGTTTTGATGCAGCGTTCCGAAGGGGGCGGTCTGGGCATTGGTGGCAGTCCGTCAGGCGCGCTGGGTGCGCGCGGTGCGGCTGATTTCATGACCCGGGCGACCAAATGGCTGGCGATCGCGTTTGTCGCCTTGTCGATTGTGCTTGCGGGCCTGGCCGTGCGGGAAACCGGCACTTCGACGATTTCGACGACGCTGGACCGTTCAGTGCCAGCCTCGGGCGCCGGCGGGGATCCGCTTGCTGATCCCTTGGCCGCCCCGGGTGCCGCACCGGCTGCCGCGCCCGAACAGGCTCCCACCCAAGACCCGCTCGCCGAGTAATCCGGCTCATCCCTTGCGCGGTGAGTGCGGGTACCAGCTAAAGCTGGATCATCCGCGCCAGACGTTCAGGCGCAGCGTGTGCAGGTTTCACCCCTGCTGAACGCTGGCCGCAACATTGCCAATTTCCCACCGGGCTGTGGATGGCTGGCCGAAAGGCCTCGCAATTCGCTTGCCCCGAATCCAACTCGCAGCTTAAGGCCCACCTCCCATGGCGCGGTTTATTTTCATCACCGGCGGCGTGGTCTCCTCGCTCGGCAAAGGTCTCATGGCAGCCTCCTTGGCAGCGCTCCTGCAGGCGCGCGGTTACAAGGTGCGCATCCGCAAGTTCGACCCCTATCTCAACGTCGATCCGGGCACGATGAGCCCCTATCAGCACGGCGAGGTGTTCGTCACCGACGACGGCGCCGAGACCGACCTTGATCTGGGGCATTACGAGCGTTTCACTGGCGTATCGGCCCGCCAGAGCGACAACATCACATCGGGCCGCGTCTATCGCGACATTATCGCCAAGGAGCGGCGCGGCGATTATCTGGGTGCCACTGTGCAAGTGATCCCCCACGTCACCGATGCGATCAAGGAATTCGCGCTCGCGGACAGCCAAGATCACGATTTCATCCTGTGCGAGATCGGCGGCACGGTGGGCGACATCGAATCGCTGCCGTTCATGGAAGCAATCCGTCAGCTTCGCAATGAACTCGAGCCGCTCCAGACATTAAGCGTCCATGTCACGCTGGTTCCTTACATCAAGGCGGCGGGTGAGCTGAAGACCAAGCCCACGCAGCATTCGGTGCGCGAGCTGGCGAGCCTTGGCATCAAGCCCGACATCCTGCTGTGCCGCGCCGAACATCCCATCCCCGAAAGCGATCGTCGCAAGATCGCGCAATTCTGCAACGTGCGCCCCGAAGCGGTGATCCAGGCACTCGATGCGCCCTCGATCTATTCGGTTCCGCAGCAATATCACGCCGAAGGGCTCGACCGCGAAGTGCTGCGCGCCTTTGGGATCACCGATGCGCCTGTTCCCAATTTGGCAGCTTGGGAGGATGTGACCGAACGCCACTTCAACCCCGAAGGCGAAGTCACCATCGCGGTTGTTGGCAAATATGTCGGCCTGCAGGATGCCTATAAGAGCCTCAACGAAGCTCTGATCCACGGCGGGCTGGCGAACCGCGTCAAAGTCAACATCAAGTGGATTGACGCTGAAATCTTCGAAGGCGACGATGAAAGCGCGATTATCTCGGCGCTGGAGCCGATGCACGGCATTCTTGTGCCCGGCGGCTTTGGCGAACGCGGCTCTGAAGGAAAGATTTCCGCAGTGCGCTTTGCTCGCACCCGCAATGTGCCGTTCTTCGGGATTTGTCTCGGAATGCAGATGGCCTGCATTGAAGGCGCGCGGGCGGCTGGATTTGACGCAGCTTCCTCGACCGAGTTCGGCGAGACTGACACGCCCGTGGTTGGGATCATCACCGAATGGATGAGCAAGGAAGGTCTCCAGCAACGCGCAGCGGACGGAGATCTGGGCGGCACCATGCGGCTTGGCGCCTATCCCGCGCGGCTTAGCCCAAACAGCCACACGTCGCGCATTTACGGCGGCGCAGAAGTGATCTCGGAGCGCCACCGTCACCGCTACGAAGTCAACAGCGCGTTTATCGAACCGCTGGAACGTCAGGGTTTGATCTTTGCCGGGATGTCGCCCGACGGCCTGCTGCCCGAAATCGTCGAGCGCCCCGATCATCCCTGGTTTGTGGGTGTGCAATTCCATCCCGAACTCAAGTCACGCCCGTTCGATCCGCACCCGCTGTTTGCAGGCTTTATCGCTGCAGCGGTGGAGCAATCGCGACTCGTATGAGCATGGCGAGGGCCGCGCCCGATTGCTGCAAGGCTCTGAATATTTCAATTTCTAGCGATTTCGTTAGGCGGGTCTGGTGCGCTTGAACTGGGGCAACGGCAGTTTTCCTCAAAATTCCCTGCACTTGCTGTCGTCTTCTTACAAGTTTGTAAGTTTGCCCTTGCGCGACATATTCAGATGGAGTAACGGTCCGGGTGCCGGCGGATGACCCTATTGGTAGGGTTGGCGGCCTCCCGGTAGATGGTTGAACGGCGTCAGCAGTTGGGCTGCGCCA